>JARLGS010000685.1 GCA_031292695.1 Mycobacterium sp.
CAAAAAGTGACGTTGCGACTCGGGTCATCCCGTGCCTTGACGTCGACGCCGGCCGCGTGGTCAAGGGTGTCAACTTCGAAAACCTCAGGGACGCCGGTGATCCGGTCGAGCTGGCCGCCGCTTACGACGCCGAGGGTGCCGACGAACTGACTTTCCTCGACGTCACCGCGTCGTCATCGGGCCGGTCGACCATGCTTGAGGTGGTGCGCCGCACCGCCGAGCAGGTGTTCATCCCGCTCACGGTCGGTGGCGGCGTGCGCTCGGTGGAGGACGTCGACACGCTGCTGCGCGCCGGCGCCGACAAGGTGTCGGTCAATACTGCGGCCATCGCCAGGCCGGAGCTGCTGTCAGAGCTGTCGCGCCAGTTCGGCTCGCAGTGCATCGTGTTGTCGGTGGACGCCCGCACGGTGCCTGCTGACGGCACCCCGACGGCGTCGGGCTGGGAGGTGACCACTCACGGTGGTCGCCGCGGCACGGGCCTCGACGCAGTCGAATGGGCAAGGCGTGGAGCCGAACTCGGAGTCGGCGAGATTCTGCTGAACTCCATGGACGCCGACGGCACCAAGGCCGGGTTCGATCTGGCGATGCTGCGCGCGGTGCGCGCGGCGGTGAGTGTGCCGGTGATCGCCAGCGGGGGAGCCGGCGCGGTCGACCACTTCGCGCCCGCGGTGGTGGCCGGCGCCGATGCGGTCCTGGCGGCCAGCGTGTTCCATTTCCGGGAGCTGACCATCGGTCAGGTGAAGGCTGCGATGGCGGCCGAGGGAATTACCGTGCGATGAGCGCTTGTGCGAAGAGAAGGGCACACTGATGAGCCTCGACCCCGCCATCGCCGCACGGCTCAAGCGCAATGAGGCCGGGCTGTTCACCGCGGTGGTGCAGCAGCGCGGCACCGGCGACGTCCTGATGGTCGCCTGGATGGACGACGACGCGCTGGCGCGCACGCTGGAAACCCGCGAGGCCACCTACTTTTCGCGGTCGCGCGGACAGCAGTGGGTCAAGGGCGCCACCTCGGGCCACACCCAGCACGTGCACTCGGTGCGGCTGGACTGCGATGGCGATGCCGTGCTGCTGGAGGTCGACCAGGTCGGCGGTGCCTGCCACACCGGTGACCACAGCTGCTTCGACGCCGATGAGCTGCTTGCTCCCGAGGCGTAATCAACCGCGCCCAAATCACGGGACGGGGAGGTACCGCTCGACCAGGGTCTGCCCCTGCGATCGCAGTGCGTCGTCCACGTCTACTCCGAGCACCTGTAGCGCGGCATCGGCGATGGCGGCAGCGACCTCGTCGCCGGAGAGGGCCGGCTGGTCCACCCGCTGGGCGATGGCGGTCTCTGTTATCCGCACCGGCAGGCCACAGCGAAACTCGTCGTGGCCGCCCATGATCTGGACCGCCAGCTCGCGGTAGACGCTGTGCAGTTCGCTGCGCCGCTGATGAAACCCGTCGATACTGTCGACTTCCGGAAGCAGATAGAGCCGGCCGAGGTTCCACGGCACCGACAACAGATTGGCCGCGTCGCCGGCCGACAGTGCCCATAGCGCAGGCCGCGGATCGTCGACAGACCGGGTCACGCGGCGGGCGAAGTCCAGCGACGGCACCACCGTCGCGTCGAGCAGCGCTTCGAGGATGGCTTCCTTGTTGGGGAAGTGGTGGTACAGCGACGCCTGCCGGATGCCGACCGCGTCGGCGATTGAGCGGGTTGAGGTCACGGTGTAGCCCTGAGTGACGAACAGCTCTCCGGCGGCGTCGAGGATCTGCTCGACGGCGGTGGCTCCGGGGCGTAGCGCATCGCGGTGGCGGGGTCGGCCGGGTCGGCTCATGCCACCACTGTGCCATCCGGGCACCAGCGGCCGCACGAAACCCAACTGTTACACCGCGACCCACGTCGGAAACTCCGGCGACCTATTTGTGTCATGTGCACATTGAATTCTGTCGAGTGACAGGTATTGGCTCTCGGGGAATCGGATCGGATGACACTGACAACTACGTGGCCGGCACCGTGCTTCCCATATCGACGCGCCCACCGCCGTCCGGTCGCGGCGCTCTGACTGCCCCAATCATCCACTGCCGAAGGGATTCCCATGAGTCACTCGTCGTCCACCTCAACGACCGCGGCTGCCCGCGAACACGCCCGCGCCCAGGCCGGCGCACAGTCGACTGCCATGCCGGTCGTGCCGGCCTCGCTGTGGCCGACACCGCCGGCGGGTATCGCACCCGACCGGCTCACCTGGGCCGAGACGGTGCCCGGCGGCCGCTACACGAGCAAGGTGCTGGCGCGCGGCACCCGGTTGCGGCTGACTGATATCGACGGACGGGCCTGCGCACACCTGCTGCTGTGGCGCGCCGATGCCCCGTGGGAGCGGCTGAACACCGCCGATACCGTCAAGGTGCCGTGGCAGGCGTACCTGGGCGCCGACCACCCACTGCTCGACGACCAGGGGCGGATCCTGGCGACCATGGTCGCCGACACCTCCGGACGCCATGATGCGCTGTGCGGCACCACGACCCGCGCGCAGAACGCCACTCGGTACGGTGCCGGCACTCCGCACTCAGCCAGTCCCGCCGGGCGCGACCTGCTGGTGCTCGCGGCGCTCAAACACGGGCTCGGCCCCCGCGATGTCGGTCCCGCGGTGTCGTTCTTCCACGGCGTCCGCGCCGACGACGCCGGACAACTGGGGTCGATCGGCTCCGCCGGACCAGGTGCGGTGGTCGAGTTGCTCATCCACCTGCCGGTGATCGTGGCGATCGCCAACACTGCACATCCGCTCGACCCGTCGCCGACCTTCGACACCTCCGACCTGGAGGTGCTGGCCTGGTCGGCCGCCGCCGACCTGACTGCACTGGCCGGTCGAGCGGACTCGATCGGTCCCGAGTACGAACGCGCCCATCGCAATACCGAAGACGTCTGGTCCGCACTGCATCCCACTCAAGGAGTCCCCGCATGAACCGCACAGTCATCGGCTCGGTCCCCGCGCTGGTCGCGGGCGCCACACTCCTCGACGAGATCGTCGACGCCCGCGGATCCTGGTCGGCGATCGTCGCCGAGGGCGACGTGCTGACCATCGTCGACCTGCACGGCAACCAGGCCGTCGACACGTTGATCTACGGTGCGCATGACACGTCCCGGCGGTACAGCGCACAGACCACCATCGCGGCGCAGCGGTCATTGTTCGTCGGCACCGGAACGGTGTTGCGGGACAGCGACGGTGAGGCGCTGATGACCGTGGTGGCCGACGAGGTCGGCAATCACGACACCGTCGGTGGCGCCTGCTCGCAGGAATCCAACACCCTGCGCTACGGCCATCACACCCGTCATCAGCATGCTTGCGTGGAGAACTTCCTCATCGAAGGCGCGCGCTACGGCCTCGGGAAACGTGATCTGGCACCGAATCTCAACTTCTTCATGAATGTTCCCGTGGAGGCCGACGGCACCCTGGGCATCGTCGACGGGCTGTCAGCGCCGGGGCTGCGAGTGGCGCTGCGCGCAGACACCGACGCACTCGTGCTGGTGTCCAACTGCCCGCAGATCAACAACCCGTGCAACGGCTTTGACCCCACGCCGGTTCGCATGGTCGTCACCCGGCCGCTCTGATCGACGTTTCTGCCAAAGGAGTATCAGCATGGCGCAATCCACCATGACCGTGCTGCGGCCGGGGCCGAGCACCACCGTCCAGGACTGGCCCGGCCGCGTCGGGTACTGGCAGGTGGGGGTACCGCCGTCCGGACCGATGGACGATCTTTCGCTGCGGCTGGCCAATCTCGCGGTCGGCAATCCTGAGGGGGCGCCCGGTCTGGAGGCGACGTTGGCCGGCCCGACCCTGGGTTTCGACGAGGCGAGCATCGTCTGCGTCACCGGCGCCCCGGTTTCCGTGACCCTCGACGGAATTCCGGTGCGACAGTGGGCGCCTATCGCAGTGCCCGAGGGCGGCGTGCTCGAAATCGGCGCGGTGCAAGGCGTCGGGATGCGTATCTACATCGCGGTCGCCGGCGGCATCGAGGCGGAGGCCTATCTCGGTTCGCGCTCGACCTTCACCCTCGGCGGGTTCGGTGCCGGCGGGCGAGCACTCGCGGTCGGTGATCGCCTGGACCTCGGGCGCCCGGTCGGCAAGCCCCGCCGACTCACCGACGAAGAGGTGCCGTCGATCGGTCACGATTGGCGTCTCGCCGTCACCGAAGGACCGCATGGTGCCCCGGAGTTCTTCACCCGCGCCGATATCGAAACCCTCTACGAAGCAACGTATCTGGTGCACCACAATCTGGATCGAACCGGAGTCCGCTTGGTCGGCCCCAAGCCGCAGTGGGCGCGGGCGGATGGCGGTGAGGCGGGGCTGCACCCGTCCAACATCCACGACACCCCGTATTCGGTTGGCGCACTGGACTTCACCGGCGATACGCCGATCTTGCTGGGACCTGATGGTCCCAGCCTCGGCGGCTTCGTCTGTCCGGTCACCGTAACGTCCGCGGACCGCTGGAAGCTCGGTCAGCTCACTCCTGGCGACCGGGTGCGGTTCGTTCCGGTGCGGGCCAGCGCTGCCGCGCCACTGACAGCGTTGGGCACCTCCCGGCGCGCGGCCTGGCCGGTGGTGCGCAGCCCACGCGGAGACGGCGACGACGGCGTGCTGCATCGTGGTGTCACCGGGGACGGCTCCACCTCGATGACGCTGCGTCGCAGCGGGGACGACAACCTGCTGGTCGAATACGGCACGATGACACTCGATTTGGTGTTGCGGGCGCGGGTACACGCACTGCATACCGCCATCGACGCGCACCGGCCCCGCGGGATCGTCGACCTGACGCCCGGAATCCGCTCGTTGCAAGTGAAGTTCGACGCGGCACTCACCGATCACCAGACCATGATCGCGTTCGTCCTCGACATCGAGGCCGCGCTCGGACCGGTGGATCAGCTGGTGTTGCCGAGCCGATCGGTTCGGCTGCCGTTGAGTTGGGACGATCCGACCGTCCGGCTGGCGATCGACCGCTACCGGAACGGCGTGCGCGGCGATGCGCCGTGGTGTCCGAGCAATATCGAATTCATCCGCCGGATGAACGGCTTGAGCTCGCAACAGGAGGTGTTCGACATCGTCCATGCGGCAAGTTATCTGGTGCTCGGTCTGGGCGACGTCTACCTCGGCG
>JARLGS010000686.1 GCA_031292695.1 Mycobacterium sp.
GTCGCGGTCCCTGCAGACACAAGCTCCGTGCCGCCGGACGAGATGACCGCAACCGCGCCCGTCGCGGCAGAGGTATTCTGTGCAATGCCTCCTGAAGACACGATTAGCGAGACACCGGCCGAGATCGTGCCACCGCTGACCCGGCCACCCGAGAGCACAAGCTCCGTGGAGCCGGAGAGCAGCGTGCCACCCGAGATGACGCCGCCCGCCTGGATGGCCGCCGTTCCGCCAGACGACACCGTGCCGCCAGATACCGTCGCGCCAGAGACAAGTTCCAGACCGCCGGACGAGATGAGAAGCACTCCGCCAGACAACAGCGTAGTATTGATCGTAGTTCCACCCGACAGCACGAGCTCGGTGCCGCCGGACAGCACGCCACTGACCGCCGTGGCACCGGAGGACACGATCTCAGTCCCACCCGACGAGACGGTGGCCCCCATGGCAATACCGCCGGCATTGACAAGCTCCTCGCCACCCGACGAGACGACAGTCCCGACCGTCAGCCCGCCGGTATAGAGACCCGCACCCGACATGACGACGGTCCCGCTCGCCTGAGCGCCGCCATAAACAGTTTCACCTGCACCCGACGAGAGAATGGTCCCGATCGTCACGCCCGCGTCATAAACATTCCCGCCGAACGCAACCGTCGTCGAGATCGCAGTACCGCTCGCCGACACATTCTCGATCGCTCCATTGGCGAGCGTGATATTCGTCGCCGTCGCACCGGAGCCAACGATCTCCGTGCCCCCGGAATTGATCACCGCCGCGGCCCCTGCTTGGGCAAGGGTATCCTGCGCAGTCGCACCCGACAGCACAGTCTCGGAGCCGCCCGACGAGACAATCGTTCCGATTGCAATGCCGCCGGCACTGACAATCTCAGCACCACCCGACGAGACGACAGTCCCGACCGTCAGCCCGCCGGTATAGAGACCCGCACCCGACATGACGACGGTCCCGCTCGCCTGAGCACCGCCAAAAACAGTTTCACCTGCACCCGACGAGAGAATGGTCCCGATCGTCACGCCGGAGTTATAAATATTCCCGCCCGCCGCCACCGTGTTCGAGATTGCAGTGGCACCCGACAGCACGAGCTCGGTGCCGCCGGACAGCACGCCACTGACCGTCGATCCACCGGAAGACACGATCTCGGAGCCGCCCGACGAGACGATGGCGCTGACCGCAATGCCGCCGGCATTGACAAGCTCCTCGCCACCCGACGAGACGACAGTCCCGACCGTCAGCCCGCCGGTATAGAGACCCGCACCCGACA
>JARLGS010000687.1 GCA_031292695.1 Mycobacterium sp.
CAGTGCCGGGGCCGGAGGGGTGATGCTGGCCCTGGCCGCCGACGGGGTATTCGCCCGCAGCGGGGTGGTGCTCAACCCGCACTACAAGAGCATGGGCCTGTATGGTTCCGAATACTGGACCTACAGCCTGCCTCGCGCGGTGGGTTACGAGCTTGCGCTAAGGCTCAGCGAGGAGTGCCTGCCGATCAGTGTCGCCCAGGCACGGGAGATGGGGCTGGTGCAGGATGTCGGCCCGCGTTGTCCGCAAGCTTTTGGTAGCTGGTTGATGGCCCAGGCGCAGCGTGTGGCCCGCGACCCGGTGTATGAGGTGGTCCGTGCGCGCTGGCGAACCCGTGATGTGACGGACATGGAACGCTGCCGCGACGAAGAATTGGCCCAGATGCGCCTGGATATGGTCGAGGACCGCAACCGCTTTTCGGAAAAGTGCCGGCGCTTCGTGCTCAAGCAGCGGGTCTGCGGAACACCTCGGCGACTGCTGGCGCCCTGGGCCAACAGCGCCGAGGTGGTGAGCGGCTAGCGGGCGCTTTGCCGGCCCAGCACATGGGCGTGGCCGAGGGCCGAGACCAGCACCTCGCTGCCGACCCTCGGCGCGTGCATGCCGCTGCTGCGCACCAGCAACGCACGCTTCTGGCCGTCGGCGGCCGGGGCTTTCAGCTCCACCGTCAAGGTACAGGTGTTGCCGCCGAAGTCGCATTCGGTGACCACGGCCGGGCTGCCGTTGCCGTCCACGTGCCCCGACACGCGGTGCGCGAGCTGCAATTGCTCAGGGCGCAACATGATCTGCGCCTGGCCATGGCGGCCCTCGTCGTTGACCGGCAGTTGACCCAATTCGCACTGGGCCCAGCCGTTCTCGATCAGCGCGGGCAGGATCACCGCATCGCCGAGGAACAGCGCGGTGTCCTCATCATCCGGCCGCAGGTACAGGTCCATCGGGTGCCCGGCCTGTACCAGCCGGCCTTTGCGCATCACCGCCAACTGATCGGCGAAGGACAGGGCCTCGGACTGGTCATGTGTGACCAGGATGGTGGTGACCCCGGCTTCCGACAGCAGCCGCGCGACCATCTTGCGCATCGACGCCCGCAGCCC
>JARLGS010000688.1 GCA_031292695.1 Mycobacterium sp.
GGTGGGGTGGGGGGGGGGGGGGGGGGGGGGGGGGGGGGGGGGGGGGGGGGGGGGGGGGGGGGGGGGGGGGGGGGGGGGGGGGGGGCGCCCCCCCCCTCGGCCCTGCTACCGAAGGAGCTGATTGGGCTGGCGCTGAGGGACCGGCGGCGGTATGTCGTCGGTCGTCGCGGGAATCTTGCTGAACCTCACGCCGATCCTGTTGTTGCTGGCGGTCATCCTGCTGTTGCTGGCGCGCGTCCTGCTGGGACTGCCGGTCGTTCTGCTGGTTGTCCCGGACATCCTGCTGAGCCTGGCGCTGCTCCGGCGGCGTAGGGGCGCCACCGCCGGCCGGACCACCAGGCTGCCCCTGCGCCGGATCGCCGCCGGGCATGCCGTCTTCCTTGCCGCCGCCCTTGCCCATGGCCTGCTGAATCATCGAGCCGAACTGGCTGAATTGCTGGCCCATCTGGCCCATGCCACCGCCCTGACCAGCCATCTGCCCTGCCTGCTGGGCCATCTGACCGACTTGGCCGAGCATCTGGCCCATCTGGCCGACCGACTGGCCGCCTGAGTCGTCGGCGTTCTGATACGCCGCCTGCGCCGCTCCGACCTTGCCGGAGAACATGCCTTCTTTGGCCTGCAACGAGGCCACGTTGGCAGTCATGTCAGCGGCCATGGTCGGCAGCACAGCAGCGATGGTCGCGCTCATCGCGTCCTCACCGGGCTGGATCATCGGCATTTCCGGTAGGTCGACTGAAGCCGGGCTCCAGCTGATGTTTTCGGGCTTCTGCAACGGCGAGCTCGACACTATGAATCTCCTCTACTCACCAGTACTCACCAGTACTCACCAGTCGTCGTCAGCGTCTTCGTCATACGAGCCGTGCTCCAGCGCCCCGGGAACCGCCAGCTGAGAGACGCGGCCACCACCGCCTTCACCGCGCTGTCCCATCCCGCCCATGGCACCCATGGCGCCGCCTGCACCGGCGGCCGCCGCAACCGGCGCCAGGCCACCGGCACCCATGCCACCGCCTGCGCCCGCGGGCATCACCGCAGGACCTCCGCCTGGACCAGGACCGACCATCTTGGCCAACAACGGCGTCTGCACCGAAGCCGCACCCACGCCGCCCCCACCGGGCATGCCGCCCTTCATCAAACCGGCACCACCCGCCGCGCCGGAACCGCCGGCCAGCGGGTGATTGGAGAATGCGCTGAACGGCGAGGCGCCGAGGCCGGCCTTGCTCTGACCGCCGCCCTGGAACAGCGATGTCAACTGCTGCAATGGCTGCGAAAGTTGTTGCAGCGGCTGCATCGCCTGCTGCGGCAGCTGACCGAGCATCTGCGGAAGCTGCCCGGCCATCTGCATCATCTGGCCCATCATCTGGCCCATCTGGTCGCCAGACTTGGACGCGGAATCCGCCGTCTTCTGCGCCGCCTGTTCCACCTGCGGCGGCACCCCCGGGGTCGGGATACTCGGCGGTGCGCCAACGACGTTGGCCACCTCGGTGGCGCTGGCCGTGACCGCCGCGATGTTCTGGGACAACCCCATCTTGATCCGGCCCTGGATCAGCTCTTGAACGTTCGGAAACGGCGCCGCCGACAGCGCCATGCATTCCTGCTGGACTTCCTCGGCGGTGGCGTTGACCAGGTTCTTGGTCTTGATCACCGAAGCGACCATGGACTGGATTTTCGCGGCGATGGCCGCGGCCTGGGCGCCGTTGGCCTCATGACCGCCGATGATGGTGCCCGCCTCACCGGCCGCGGCGAGCGACCCGGACCCCGACCACTGGTCCGTCAGACTCATCAGCTGGCTGTGCTGCTGAGGCACCACGGAACCGGTGATTTTGGTGGCCAACGCCTGGTAGTGAGAGGCCGCTTCTTGAAGCTGCTCCTCGTCGACGTTCGGCCATCCTGGCCCGGTCACAGTCTGCGACCCGAACGGACTGCTGTCCGGCTGAATCCCCATCGACACGGCCCCCTTCCCCACACTTACCGCGTCAGTTCGAGCCTACCGCCTACTGGAAAGGGTCCCGACGCAAACTGTCGGTGCTGCCGCTGGTCCGCGACCGCCGGCTGATTCACGGCTCCGAGTGGTCCTGCCGAGCCAGCAACCGGGCATAGCCGGCCCCCATTGCCAGCAGCACCAAACCGACGACGATGAATACCGCGACTCGGAAGATGCCGTTGAGCGTCCCCAGATCGAATAGGAACAACTTGGCCATCGCCGTGGCCACCAACGCCAAACCACCACCGATGGGCAGCGACCGTTCGGCCTTCGGCCGGCGCGCCGCGTAGCCGAACAGCGCAGCCGCCACCACGATCCAGCCGATGGTCGCGACCATGTGGCCGGCGAAGAACCCACCGCCCACACCACCGATCAGCACACCGGCGGTGACGGTCAGCATCGTGAACGCGTAGCCGGTCACCACGACCGCACCCGCCCACAGCACGCGGACTTCGTCATCATTGCGGCGACGACCGTCGCCACCGCCGACCCACGACCACACCACCGTCACCGCACAGGCCACCGCCAGCACGCTGGAGATCATCGTGGAGAGGGCGCTGCCGGTAGTCATCGCCATGGCCCGGAACAGCAGATCCGGCGGCGCGTAGCTGAGGTAGGTCGCACCACCGACGAGCCCGAACCCGACGGCTACACACCGCGCCATCGCGTCCCGGCGACCCGCGACCGACACCACCACGGCCATGGCGAAAAGCACCGCGGCGGCGGTCCTCCCGTCGAAGGCCACGGTCACCGCGACCAGTGCGCAGACCGCCGACACCGCCGACCAGATCCGCTGCACCGCCCCAACAACCCCGGGTAGCCGGTGGCCGGCCAGCACGATCGACAGAAAGACGGCCGCCACCGCGGCGATCGTCGACGCGGCGATGATCGGACTGACAACCGCCGAGACGAACAACACCGGCAACGCCCCACCTGCGGTCGCCAACGCCAGCAATGGGCGGTTGGTAGTCCCGGGCAACAGGATCAGCGCGCCGGCGACGGCCAACGCGGCGGCCGCAGCGCACGCGCCGGCGAGCCCAGGATTGTGACCGGCACCGAATGTGGCCGACGCCAACGCCACCAGCAACGGGAATGTGCAGGCTGCGGTCCGGGCTACGTACAACCAGACCCAGTCCTTGCCGAGTTGCACCGGCAGCGACGCCGCAGACAGCGCCAGCATGAACCCGATCAGCAAGAGCGAGACACCGTCGGCGACGACCGGGGCCAGTACCGCCAACGGCACTAGTACCAACAGCCCGAGTTGCTGGGAATCCCACCGCCGGGCCAAGGTCAGCCCGCCACCGCCGAGCACCGCAGCCAGCACCAAACCGACTGGCGCAGATAACCATTCATAGACCGTCGTGACCGCGACAACATCGATGTATGCCGCGGCAATTCCGGTGGCCGCCAGCGCGACCGCCCCTACCCGGCCGCCGGGCCGAGTGTTGAGCCGGCTCGCCGCAACGACCAGACCCGCCGCCATCGCAGCCCCCGCGCCGACTCGGAACTCCGGGCGCAGCAGGCCGGCCTGAGCTGCCAGCACCACCAGCAAGACGACACCGATCAGCGTGACCGCGACACCCGCCACCGCCAACGCCTTGCCGATCCAGCCGTCCGAGCGCTCAGGCCGCGGCGGCTGCGGCGGCTGCGGCGGCGCGGCCGGCGAGTTCGGCGGGAACGGTTGCTGCGGGACCGGTGGCGGCCAATACTGCGCCGACTGGCTGGCCGGAACGCTCGGAGATACCGCGGCAGCCGGATACGGCGCGACGGCAGCTGGTGGTTGCGCCAGCGTGCGATCGAGTTCGGCGAGCCGTGCAGACACTCGCGCGAGGTACTGGGTGATCGCTGCGACGTCGGCGGCGAGCCCGGCGACAAGAGCCTGCGGTGGTTCGGTCATGCCGTCATCATCGCGTCGCGTGGCGCCGGCCGGATGAGTAGGAATACCCGACTCGATGCTCCCAAGTGGCCCGCGCACCCCTTCGCGAGGAAAACTCAGCCCAGGATCAGTCCCGATGTCGGCACGCCGGTGCCCGCGGTGACCAGCACGTGCTCGACGTCCGGTACCTGGTTGACGGACGTTCCGCGCAGCTGGCGCACGCCTTCGGCGATGCCGTTCATGCCGTGGATGTAGGCCTCACCGAGCTGACCGCCGTGGGTGTTGATCGGGAGCCGCCCGCCCAACTCGATCGCGCCACCGGCGATGAAGTCCTTGGCCTCACCCTTGCCGCAGAAGCCGAGTTCTTCGAGCTGCAACAGCGTGTACGGGGTGAAGTGGTCGTACAGGATCGCGGTCTGAATGTCGTTCGGGGTCAAACCACTCTGGCCCCACAGCTGCCGCCCGACCAGACCCATCTCCGGCAGGCCGAGCTCATCGCGGTAGTACGAGTACATGGTGAACTGGTCGACACCTGCACCCTGCGCAGCCGCCTCGACGATGACCGGGCGCTGCTTGAGGTCCTTGGCCCGCTCGGGCGTGGTCACGACAATCGCGACGCCGCCGTCCGTCTCCTGGCAGCAATCGAGCAGCCGCAGCGGGTCGGCGATGAAGCGCGAATTCTGGTGATCCTCAATGGTGATCGGCTTGCCGTAGAAGTGCGCCTTCGGGTTGGTGGCCGCGTGCTTGCGGTCGGCCACCGACACCACACCGAAATCTGCACTGGTGGCGCCGTATTCGTGCATGTAGCGCTGCGCGACCATGGCGACCGACGCAGCCGGCGTGCTCAGCCCGTGGGGGTAGGACCAGCTGTATTCGACACCGCGCGAGTCGGCGTTGACGGTCAGTCCGGTCATCACCTGACCAAAGCGGTGCTCCGAACGCTCATTGAAGGCCCTGTACGCCACAACGCATTCCGCGATGCCGGTCGCCACCGCGAGCACTGCTTGCTGCACGGTCGCGGCCGCGGCGCCGCCGCCGTAGCCGATCTGGCTGAAGAACTTCAGCTCGCCGATGCCCGTGGACCGCGCCACCGCGGTCTCCAGGTTGGAGTCCATGGTGAACGTCACCAGGCCGTCAACGTCCTTGGGTGACAGGCCCGCATCGTCCAGTGCGTCGATGACCGCCTCGGCCGCCAACCGCAATTCGCTACGGCCGGAGTTCTTGGAGAAGTCGGTGGCGCCGATGCCGGCGATAGCCGCCTTGCCGGAGATGCTCACTGCGCGGCTCCCATCGTGAGCGTCGAGGTGGCGATGACGTGATCACCAAGGCTGTTGCTGCCCACCACTTTCAGCGTCACCAGACTCTGGCCCTCATTGCTCCTCGCGTCCGCAGCGTCGACCGCGGTTACCTCGCCACGGAAGGTGATGGTGTCGTAGGCGTACCAGGGCACGCCGAGGCGCAGCTTGATCGATTTAACGATCGCGTTTGGGCCGGCCCAGTCAGTCACGTAACGCCCCACCAAACCGGTGTCGGTCAGGATGTTGACGAAAATGTCCTTGGAGCCCTTGGCCTGAGCCTTGTCCCGGTCGTGGTGCACGTCCTGGTAGTCCCGGGTGGCAATAGCGGTGGAGACGATGAACGTCGGGTCGCCGTAGATCGAGAGCTCGGGCAGCTTGGTCCCGACGGCCGGAACCGCGCCGGCAGCGACATCAGACTGGTGGGTCACTTGGCAGCCTCCCATGCGTACAGACTCCAGGCCGGGCTGAAGTCGCTGTCCGGGAAGTCGATAAACGTTGCGGTGACCGGCATTCCGATCTTCACATCCTCGATTTCGACGCCGCGCAGCTCACCGAGCATGCGGACGCCCTCTTCGAGTTCGACCAGCGCGATGATGAACGGCAGCGTGCGGCCGGGCACCTTCGGCGCATGGTGCACCACGTAGCTGAACACGGTGCCGTTGCCGGAAGCGACGACGTAATCCGTTGGTACGTCTTTGTCCTGCCAGATGGCAGGCACCGGCGGGTGCTGCAGGCTGCCGTCGGGCCGACGCTGGACCCGCAGTTCGTGCGCATTGACCCCGTCCCAGAAGAACTGGGTGTCCTTCGAGGACGACGGGCGCATCAGCCTGTCGGGGTCCAGATCGGCTGGGACCGAACCGGTTTCCGCGGCTTCCTGGCCCTGCTTGTTTGCGGGCAGGAACTTCATGATGCGCCAGTCCATGTCGGCGACTTCTTCATCACCGACATGCCAACGGATCTTCTGGTTGACGAAGTACCCCTCGCCCAGCGCAGTCTGCTTGGGGCCCACCACATCGGAGACTTCGGCACTGATGCTGACCCGCTCCCCCGGCTGCAGATAGCGGTGGTAGGTCTGGTCGCAGTTGGTGGCCACGACGCCGACATAGCCGGCGTCGTCGAACAACTTCATGATCCGGGCCAGCGGGTCGTCGTCGGACCGGCTGCGGCCCAAGCCCATCATGGTCCAAACCTGGATCATGGCCGGCGGCGCCACGATGCCGGGATGTCCGGCCGCCTTGGCCGCATCCTCGTCGACGTAGATCGGGTTCCTATCACCGATGGCGTCGGTCCAGTGGTGAATCATCGGCTGATTCACCGGATCCCGGCTCAGAGTCGGCTTGCTGCGCCCGGTCGCGACGATCTCGTCGATACCGGCCTGAAGGTCACTCATCTCAGCCTCTCTTACCGCGAAACCCGCGGCACCTTGAGGCCCGATGCGGCGATCATCTCGCGCATGACCTCGTTGACGCCGCCGCCGAAGGTGATGACCAGGTTGCGCTTGGTCATCGTGTCCAGCCACACCAGCAACTCGGCGGTGGCCGCATCGGCCGGGTTGCCGTACCGGCCGACCATCTCCTCGGCGATCCGTCCGACTTCCTGAATGCGTTCGGTGGAAAAGACTTTCGTCGCTGCCGCATCAGCCACCGCGATGGTCTCGCCGGAGGCGGCAACCTGCCAGTTGAGCAGCTCGTTGATCCGCCAGATCGACTTGATCTGGGCCAGCAACCGGCGCACCTCGTGGTGGTCGATCGGCGTGACGCCGTTCGAACCGGCCTTGGTGGCCCACGAGTGCACCTGCTCGTAAATGCCCGCAACGCGGCCGGCCGGGCCCAGACCCACCCGCTCATGGTTGAGCTGGGTGGTGATCAGCTTCCAGCCGCCGTTCTCCTCACCGACCAGCATGTCGGCAGGCACCCGCACGTCGTTGTAGTACGTCGTGTTGGTGTGGTGGGCACCGTCGGACAGGATGATCGGGGTCCACGAGTAACCCGGGTCCTTGGTGTCGACGATCAGGATCGAGATGCCCTTGTGCTTGGCCGCAGTGGGATCGGTGCGGCAGGCCAGCCAGATGTAGTCGGCGTCGTGTGCCCCGGTGGTCCACATCTTCTGCCCGTTCACGATGTACTCGTCGCCGTGCCTGACCGCGGTGGTCCGCAGCGACGCCAGGTCGGTGCCGGCCTCCGGCTCGGAGTAGCCGATCGCGAAATGCACATCACCGGAAAGGATTCCGGGCAGGAACTGCTTCTTCTGCGCCTCGGTGCCGAGCACCTGCAGGGTGGGGCCCACGGTCTGCAGCGTGACCATCGGCAGCGGGATGTCTGCGCGGTTGGCCTCGTTGATGAAGATCTGCTGCTCTATCGGGCCGAAACCCAGACCGCCGTATTCCTTGGGCCAGCCCACGCCGAGCTTGCCGTCGGTACCCATCCGCTTGATCACCGTGCGGTAGGCGTCGTTGTGCCGGTCGGTTTCCATCGCCGCTGCCTCTTCTGGCGTGATCAGCGTCGAAAAGTACTCCCGCAGTTCGGCTTGCAGCTTGCGCTGTTCGGGGTTCAGGTCGATGTACATCAGGCTCCAATCGAGATCGAGTCGCCGACAACATCAAGCCGGTGCGAAGGACCGCCGAGCAGCCGGGCCAGATCCTTGATCGAGGAGTAGTAGCGGTCCATCGGGTAAGTGATGTCCATACCCATACCGCCGTGCAGGTGATGGCACAGCCGCATGGCCGGCGGGGCCTGGGAGGCCAGCCAGTACCCGAGGATGATCAGATCCTCTCCGGCATCCAGCCCCTCCGACAGCCGCCACACCGCCGACGTAGCGAGCAGATCGATTGTCCGCGAAGCGATGTAGACCTCGGACAGCTGGGCCGCCACGGTCTGGAACGTCGACAGCGGCCGACCGAACTGCTCACGGGTCGCGACGTAATCGGCGGTCAGGCGCAGCGCACCGGCCACCAGACCGGCACCGAACGCGCCGATCATGGCCAGCGCCACCTGGTTGACCCGCGCCGCGGCGGCACCGGTCAGCACGTCCTCGTCCGGCACCGCGACGTCGGCGAAGGTGACGACGTACTCGTCGGAACCGTTGGCCGTCGGGGTCTTGGTCACGGTGACACCAGCGGACTTCGGTGTCACCACCACCACACCGTTGTCGGTGGTGACCAGGAGCCACTTTGCCGTTTCGGCATACGGCACACCGACTTTGGTGCCGTTGAGCTTCCCGCCGGCGAAGCTGGTCGACGGGGCGTCCGGCAGCTGGGCACCCGGTTCGTCCAGCGCAGCCGAGATCACCGCACCCTTGGCCACCTCCGCCAGGTACCGGTCCTGCTGCGCTTCGCTGGCCAGTTCCAGCAGCGGCACCAGACTAAGCCCGATGGTGGCGAGCGCCGGTCCGGTAGTGCCGCGCCGGCCGATCTCGGTCAGTGCGGTGGCCGCCTCCAACAGACCCAGCCCGTCACCGCCCAAGCGGTCCGGCACCGCAAGAGCCACAACGCCACCGGAAACCAGCGCGTCCCAACTATTTTCCCGTTCCAGCACGGATGTCACCACATCAGCGACGGCCTGCTGCTCCGGGTTCGGTGTGAAATCCACCCGAATCCTCCTTGATCCGAACGAAGAGAAAGCGTGGTCAGTGTCGACTGAGCGCGGTCAGTGCTCGACCGGGCACTTGCCGGTGTAGTCGACCTGCCAGTGCTTGATGCCGTTGAGCCAGCCCGACATCAGCCGCTCCGGCTCGCCGATCGATGTCAGGTCGGGCATGTTGTCGGCGATGGCGTTGAACATCAGGTTGATGGTCATGCGGGCCAGGTTGGCGCCGATGCAGTAGTGCGCGCCAGTGCCACCGAAACCGACGTGCTGGTTCGGCGTGCGCATGATGTCGAAGGTGTGCGGGTTCTCGAAGACCTCGTCGTCGAAATTGGCCGAGCGGTAGGACATCACGACCCGCTCGCCCTTCTTGATCTGCACGCCACCGAGCTCGACGTCCTCGAGCGCGGTGCGCTGGAACGCGGAAACCGGTGTGGCCCAACGAACGATCTCGTCGGCAGCGGACTCCGGACGGTCCTTCTTGTACAGCTCCCACTGCTCGGGGTTCTGCGAGAACGCGATCATGCCGTGGGTGATCGAATTCCGGGTGGTCTCGTTACCGGCCACTGCCAGCATGATGACGAAGAATCCGAACTCGTCGTCGGAGAGCTTCTCGCCTTCGATGTCGGCTTCGATCAGCTGGGTGACGATGTCGTCGGTCGGGTTCTTGGAGCGCTCCGCGGCCATGTTCATGGCGTAGCTGATCAGCTCGAACGAGGACAGCGCCGGATCGATATGGGCGTACTCCGGGTCCTCACCGGCGGTCATCTCGTTGGACCAGTTGAACAGCTTGTCGCGGTCCTCCTGCGGCACCCCGAGCAGGCCGGCGATGGCATGCAGCGGCAGCTCGCAGGAGACCTGCTCGACGAAGTCGCCGGTGCCGGAAGCCGCTGCGGTTGCGGCGATCTCCTGGGCGCGCTCGTTCAGCTCGGCCTGCAGCCGGCCGATGGCACGCGGGGTGAAACCACGCGAGATGATCTTGCGCAGCCGAGTGTGCTGCGGGGCGTCCATGTTGAGCAGCACCGCACGCTGCACATCGACAGCGTCACGAGTCATGGCCTGCGGCCAAACCGGGATGGCGCCGTCGGGGGCGCTGCCGAAGATGTCGTTACGCTTCGACACCTCTTTGACGTCGTCGTACTTCGTGACAAGCCAATAGCCCTTGTCGCCGAAGCCGCCGGTGCCGCCGGGCACGTCCACCCAGTGCACCGGCTCGGACTTTCGCAGTTCGGCGAGTTCCTCGATCGGCAGGCCTTGGAGGTTGAGGTTCGCGTCCAACAAGTCGAAATCGGACGGGATCGGGCAGGGCATGGGTATCTCCTCGGGAAATCCAGCGCCACAGAACTTGGGTTCTGAGACAAATCCTTCTAGTTCCAGTTGCGATCATTGAAACACGCCTTCACCGCAGATAAAAGGCACCTCAAGATCCTTGCTTGTCAGACTACTGAAACGTGTTCTAGCCTGACCTCATGGGTAATCCTGTCATCGTCGAAGCCACTCGTAGCCCCATCGGAAAGCGCAATGGCTGGTTGTCCGGCCTGCACGCCACCGAGCTTTTGGGCGCCACCCAGAAGGCCCTCGTCGAGAAGGCCGGCCTGGATGCCGGTGACGTCGAGCAGCTCATCGGCGGCTGCGTCACGCAGTACGGCGAACAGGGCAACAACGTCACCCGGCAGTCGTGGTTGGTCGCCGGACTGCCCGAGCATGTCGGCGCCACCACCATCGACTGCCAGTGCGGCAGCGCCCAGCAGGCCAACCATCTGATCGCCGGCCTGATCGCCACCGGCGCCATCGACATCGGCATCGCCTGCGGCATCGAGGCCATGAGCCGGGTCCCCCTGGGCGCCAACGGCGGCGGTGCCCGTGCCGCGTCATGGGACATCGACCTGCCCAACCAGTTCGAGGCTGCCGAGCGAATCGCCAAGCGCCGCGGTATCACTCGCGCCGACATCGACGCCCTGGGCTTCGCCTCGCAGGCCAAGGCCAAGCAGGCCTGGGCGGAAGGCCGGTTCGACCGGGAGATCTCGCCGATCGAGGCACCGGTAATCGACGAGAACAAGCAGCCGACCGCCGTGCGGCACATGGTCGGCCGCGACCAGGGTCTGCGCGACACCACGCTGGAAGGCCTGGCCGCGCTGAAGCCGGTCATCGAGGGCGGCATTCACACCGCGGGCACCTCGTCGCAGATTTCCGACGGTGCTGCCGCGGTGCTGTGGATGGACGAAGACAAAGCCAAGGCGCTCGGCTTCACCCCCCGTGCCCGGATCATCGCCCAGGCCAACGTTGGCGCGGAGACCTACTACCACCTGGACGGCCCGGTGCAGTCCACCGCCAAGGTGCTGGAGAAGGCCCGCATGTCCATGGCAGACATCGACCTGGTCGAGATCAACGAGGCCTTCGCCTCCGTGGTACTGTCGTGGGCCCAGGTGCACAAGGCCGACATGGACCGGGTCAACGTCAACGGCGGCGCCATCGCGCTGGGCCACCCGGTCGGTTCCACCGGTTCCCGGCTGATCACCACGGCTCTGCACGAGCTGGAGCGCACCGGCAAGTCCACCGCGCTGATCACCATGTGTGCCGGCGGCGCCCTGTCCACCGGCACCATCATCGAACGGATCTAGCGTGGGTTTCACCGACGCAGAACGTATCGCCGCCGCCCAGGCGTACATCGATTCGCTGTCCACTCACCGAGCCGCTGACATCCCGTTCACCACGGACTGCATCCGCATCGAACTGGGATTCAAGACCGGTCGGAACGCTGATCACCTGCGCCGTAGCCTGGAGCGTGGGCCGTAGTTCAAGATCATCGAAGGCACCACAGTGCCGGAGTTCAGCATCGAGGGCCACAACGTCCGGGCCAAGTTCGACGTGCTGACCAAGCCGCGGCTCTTCGGCCGCCGGGTATGTTCACACGTCGACGAGACATTCCTGATCCCGGCCGACGACTCGTCCGGGTCGCCACGCATTCACCACATCAACGCCTCGATCAGGCCGTTCATCAGAGACTAGGGAGCCGCCGCCATGGCCGATACGCAACCGAGCGCCCGACAGATCAAGGCGCTCAATTCCAAAGCGGCCGGCTTCGGCATCAAATGGATGTCCCGAGTCAACACCTGGGCATTCCGGGCCACTGACGGCCAGATCGGCGGCAAGTGGCGGCTGGGCTCCAAACCGGTTGCCGCCCTGCCTCCGGTCGGAATTCTGACCACCGTCGGCCGCAAGTCCGGCGAACCCCGGGACAGTCCGCTGCTGTACCTGCGAGAGGGCCAGCGCATTGTCGTGGTCGCCTCGCAGGGCGGACGTGCCACAAACCCGATGTGGTACCTGAACCTGGTCGCCAACCCGAAGGTGAAGTTCAAGGTCCGCGGCGAAACGCTGGAGCTGACGGCCCGCGACGCCACCGACGCCGAGCGCGACGAATACTGGCCGAAGCTCGACGCGATGTACCCGGATTTCGTCGACTACCGCTCGTACACCGACCGGAAGATTCCGATCGTTCTGCTCGATCCGGCCTGATCACGCGCTGGCCGCGAACCGTATCGGCAAATTTCACCGATTATTGACGTCCCGGACTAGACAGATTTCCAAATCTGTACATAGTGTGGCGTGGCGCACGTGCAACACCGCACCTGCGCCCGCACACACCGTGGGTTACAGATGGGGGCGTCTATGTCATCAATGTTCCATCGGGGTCTTCCCCGGAGCCGAAAGCTGAAGAGAGCGCTACAGGGCCTGGCCGTCATGGTCACCGCCACCTTCATGCTCGTCAGCTCCGCCTTCGCCGCCTGGGCCGCGAACAACATCACGATCACGTTCGTGCGGCACGGGGAGTCGCAAGGCAACGTGTCGTGCTGCATCGACACCACGATTCCCGGCCCGAACCTGACCGCCAACGGCCAGGCCCAGGCGCAGGCCCGAGCCCAGCAACTGGCCACCGACGGCGTGCCCTATGACGGCATCTACTACTCCGACATGGTTCGGACCCAGCAGACCGCGGCGCCCTTCGCCGCGCTCACCGGGTTGCCGGAAACCGAACTGGCCGGCCTGCACGAGGTCCAGGCCGGCATCTACGAAGGCGCCCCGCAGAACTCGGGCTTTGAGCGCATCCTCTACGCATTGACCGCACTGGCCTGGACCACCGGCCTCTACGGCGTGCCCATGCCCGGATCAGCCGACCTGACCGGCGCGAACTTCGAGAGCCGGTTCAGCGGCGCGGTTCAGGCCATGTATGACAGCGGTGACAAGAACCCCGTGGCCTTCGCCCACGGGCTGTCGATCATGGCCTGGACCCTGATGAACGTCGACAACCCCGACTTGAGCCTCCTGCTCGGTCACCCCCTGGGCAATACCGCGGTCGTCACCGTAACCGGCAATCCAACCGACGGTTGGACGCTGGTCAACTGGGACGGCACAGCCGTCACGCAGAATCCGGCGTTGCCCACCAAGCTGTTCGTCGATGTGCGCAACATGATCACGGTGCCGCAGATGGCGGTGTACAACGTCGTGCAGGCGTTCGGTACCGGCAACCTCTCAACCATCGCCAACGCCGTTCGCGACGGCGTGTTCAACTCGGTCCAGGCCGTGGTGAACTTCCCGGTCGCGGTGGTCAAGAGCGTGATCCAGTCGATCCAGACCGGCACCGTGTTCCAGGCCGCCCCGCCGCCGGCCCCCGCGCCTGCTGCCGCCGCGCCTGCTGCCGCCCTGGCTTCCAACGAAACGCCGTCGGGCAGCAACACCGACAAACCGGGCGTGACGGCGCTGAGCGCGAAGAAGGTGACAACGCCGTTGTCCGACAACAAGTCCGCAACGGCGAGCACTCCGGTCGCCGAACAGACCCCAGTCACGGGCACTGCCGCGAAGGACGAGCCCAAGAGCGATCCGAAGACCGACACCAAGCAGTCCACCCCGTCCGGGGACGCGGCGAGTAACCCGGCGCAGCCGGCCAAGGACTCGAGTTCGACTGCGGGACAGCAGAAGTCCGACGACACCCCGAAGTCGGCCACGACGGGGAAGCCCAAGGCCGGCACCGCCGACTCGGACTCCACCAAGTCGGACAAGTCCGCGTCGGGTACGTCCAAGTCGAGCGCCGACAAGTCGGACAAATCGGCGTCAGACAAGACCAAGGCGACCGCGGACTCGGCCGACAAGCCCAAGAAGGCTGACAAGCCGAAGACGGATACCGGCAGCGGCCACAGCAGCCCGGCCGGGTCCGGCGCAGCCGCCGGCTCCAGCCACGACGCCAAGTAACACCACACAAAAAGAGCTCCCCCAGACCGAGATTCGTTCTGGGGGAGCTCTCTCGCCCGCGTTGCGGGCGCTGACCGCTAGGCGCCGTACACCGGCACCGGCGGGCGCTCCTGCTTCAGCAGATCGGCGACCACCGGTCCCAGTTCGGCCGGGTCCCACTTGGCGCCCTTGTCGATCTGCGGACCGTGCGCCCAGCCTTCGGCGACGCGGATCTTGCCGCCCTCGATCTCAAACATCTTGCCGGTCACGTCTTTTGACTCGACGCTGCCCAACCACACCACCAGCGGCGAGATGTTCTCCGCGGCCATGGCGTCGAACGACTGGCCCTGGGTGGCCATCATGTCGGCGAAGACGGTCTCGGTCATCCGGGTACGCGCCGAGGGCGCAATGCCGTTGACGGTGACGCCGTAGCGGCCCATCTCGGCCGCGGCGACCAGCGTCAGCGCGGCGATGCCGGCCTTGGAGGCACTGTAGGTGGCCTGTCCGACACTGCCCTGCAGGCCGGCGCCCGAGCTGGTGTTGATAATGCGGGCGGCTACGGTCTCGCCGGCCTTGGACTTGGCTCGCCAGTACGCGGCGGCGTGCTTCATGGTGGCGAAGTGCCCCTTGAGGTGCACCGCGGTGACCGCGTCGAATTCCTCTTCGGTCGCGTTCGCGAACATCCGGTCGCGCACGATGCCGGCGTTGTTCACCAGCACGTCGAGCGTGCCGAACGCGTCGATGGCGGTCTGGATCAGCCCCTCGGCCTGCGCCCAGTCGGCGACATTGGCGCCGCTGGTGACAGCCTCGCCGCCAGCCGCAACGATCTCGTCGACGACGTTCTGCGCGGCGCTGCCGCCACCGGCCGGTGAGCCGTCCAGGCCGACGCCGATGTCGTTGACCACGACCCGGGCCCCCTCGGCGGCGAACGCGAGCGCGTGCTCACGCCCGATTCCGCCACCTGCACCCGTCACGATGACCACACGGCCGTCGAGCAATGTCATATCGTCTCTCCTACTGTGTTGTGTTGGGGCGCTCCGCGCCCTTGTTGGCGCTTGACGCTTCGAGGTAATGCGGCGGCTCGCCGCCACCATGCACTTCGAGGGCCGCACCGCTGATGTACGACGCGGCCTCGGAAGCGAAAAATGCTGCTGCCCAACCGATGTCGGTCGGCTTCGCCAAACGCCCCAACGGCACAGTGGCGGCGACAGCCGCGACCGAATCGGCGTCGCCGTAGAAGAGTTCGGACTGTTCGGTCTCGACCATGCCGACCACGACCGAGTTCACCCGGACCTTGGGCGACCATTCCACCGCCAGGGTGGTGGTCAGGCTGTCGATGCCGGCCTTCGCCGCGCCGTAGGCGCCGGTACCCGGAGTTGGCCGGTGGGCGCTGACGCTGGAGATGTTGACGATCACCCCGCCCTGCTCCTGCTGCTGCATCACCGCGTTGGCATGGGTCGAAACCAGCAGTGGCGCAATGAGATTGAGCTCGATGATCTTGGTGCTGAATTTGGCCGACGCATCGGCAGCCAGCGCGAAAGGCGACCCACCGGCGTTGTTGACCACTACGTCCAGCCGGCCGTGCTTGTCCACGATGGCGTCGATCATCGCCTTGACCGCGGCGTCGTCACGTACGTCGCACGAGTGGAACTCGTAGGGCAACCCCTCGACAGGACGGCGCGCACAGGTCACGACAGTGGCGCCCTGTTCGGCGAATACCGCACTGATGCCTGCTCCGACACCGCGCACACCGCCGGTGACGAGCACCACCCGACCGGTCAACTGCAGATTGATTCCAGCACTCACTGTGCTAGCGTACCAAGCAAGTGCTTGCTTAGGTACCCGTCCCCCAGGAAGTGACTGATGACCATCACCACCAAAACAGTCGAACCGGGCATCGTCTCGGTCACCGTGAACTACCCGCCGGTCAACGCGATCCCATCGGCGGGCTGGTTCGAACTGGCCGACCAGATCACCGCGGCCGGGCGGGACAAGAGCACGCACGTGGTGATCCTGCGGGCCGAGGGGCGCGGCTTCAACGCCGGCGTCGACATCAAGGAAATGCAGAACACCGAGGGCTTCGGCGCGCTGATCGACGCCAACCGCGGCTGCTAGGAGGCATTCCGTGCGGTGTACGAGTGCCAGGTTCCGGTCGTCGCGGCGGTCAACGGCTTCTGCGTCGGCGGCGGCATCGGCCTGGTCGGTAACTCCGATGTCATCGTGGCTTCTGACGACGCCAAGTTCGGTCTGCCCGAGGTCGAGCGCGGCGCCCTTGGCGCCGCCACCCACCTGTCCCGGCTGGTCCCGCAGCACATGATGCGCCGGCTGTTCTTCACCGCCGCCACCGTGCCCGCCGAGACCCTGCACCACTTCGGCTCCGTGCACGAGGTCGTCCCGCGCGCCGAGCTCGACGAGGCCGCACTCCGTGTCGCCCGCGACATCGCGAGCAAGGACACCCGCGTCATCCGCGCCGCCAAAGAGGCACTGAACTTCATCGACGTGCAGCCGGTCAACGCGCGCTACCGCATGGAGCAGGGCTTCACGTTCGAACTGAATCTGTCCGGCGTATCCGACGAGCACCGCGACGAGTTCGCCGGGACGAAAAAGGGAGCTGCCAAATGAGCGATAAGACAACGACTCTCGAAGCGGCCGTAGCCGACATCGAAAGCGGCATGACCATCGGCATCGGCGGCTGGGGCTCCCGGCGCAAGCCGATGGCCTTCATCCGTGCCCTGCTGCGTACCGATGTGACCGACCTGACGGTGGTCACCTATGGCGGCCCGGATCTCGGATTGCTCTGTGCCGCAGGCAAGGTCAAGCGTGTCTACTACGGCTTCGTGTCGCTGGACTCGCCGCCGTTCTATGACCCGTGGTTCGCCAAGGCCCGCACCAGCGGTGCCATCGAGGCCCGCGAGATGGACGAGGGCATGCTGCGCTGCGGCTTGCAGGCGGCCGCCCAGCGGTTGCCGTTCCTACCGATCCGCGCCGGGCTCGGCAGCGACGTCCGCACCTTCTGGGGTGACGAGCTGAAGACCGTCAAGTCCCCGTACCCGACCCCGTCCCTACCCGGGTCGCTTCGCTCCAGCCCACCGGAAGACGGCTACGAGGAGCTCATTGCCATGCCGGCGCTGAACCTGGACGCCGCCTTCGTGCACATGAACCTGGGCGACGCGAAGGGCAATGCCGCCTACACCGGCATCGACCCGTACTTCGACGACCTGTTCCTGATGTCGGCGAAGCGCCGGCACCTGTCGGTCGAGAAGATCGTGTCCACCGAGGAACTGGTGAAATCGGTGGTGCCGCAACAGCAGATCATCAACCGGATGATGGTCGACACCGTCGTCGAGGCCCCGGGCGGCGCGCACTTCACCACCAACGAGCCGGATTACCGCCGCGACGAGAAGTTTCAGCGCCACTATGCCGAAGCCGCAGGCTCGGAGGAGACCTGGGCCGAGTTCGTCAAGACCTACCTCTCCGGAACCGAGGCCGACTACCAGGCTGCGGTCCGTAAGTTCGCCGAGGCCCAAGCAGCCCAGAAGGAGGCCACCAAGTGAGTATCGAGGCGAGCGGAGCGACGGGGATTAGTTCAGCAACCCGCGCCGAGGTCTGCGCCGTCGCCTGTGCCGAGTTATTCCGTGACGCAGGGGAAATCATGGCCAGCCCCATGACCACTGTCGTCCAGATCGGTGCCCGGCTGGCCCGGCTGACCTTCTCCCCCGACATCGTGCTGACTGACGGTGAGGCCCGAATCCTGGCCGACACCCCGGCGCTCGGCGCCCCCTTCGCCGTCGAGGGCTGGATGCCGTTCAACCGCGTCTTCGAGACCCTGGCCTGGGGCCGTCGCCATGTCGTCATGGGCGCCAACCAGATCGACCGCTACGGCAAC
>JARLGS010000689.1 GCA_031292695.1 Mycobacterium sp.
CGAATCTCGGCGCCATCGGCCGACCACTGTTTCTGGCCGGCACGCGCGTGACCCGCGTCTATCCCATGGGCCCCAGACCCGGAGTCCCAGCCATGGTGACCATGGTGTCCTATGACGGAACTTGTTGCATCGCAGTTAACTTCGATCCTGAAGCAATCTGCGACACCGAGGTGTTCATCACGTGTCTGCGTGAAGGGTTCGAAGAAGTCACAACGCTGTCCAGCGGAGGCTGATCCAACAACCGGTGGCCCGATTACCCCCAATGTGGGACTGATCACCCCCCGTCATGGTGACGCGCAGACGGTAGCGCGGCAGTGAGACTTAGGTCACCGGGAGGCCGCTGCCGAAGTCCCACGGGCGCACTCACGGGATTCATCGCATCAGAAAATAGGGGACGCCCGTGACGGCCGTTGAACACATCGAAGTAGCCACCATTCCTGCCGCCACATCGCTTTCGGATACGGACCGCACATGTACATCGGCCAGCACCTGTCGAAGCTGGAACTCAAGGTGATGTCTGAAGAGCTACTGCCCAGTCTGGAGGCAATCGACCTGCTCGGGTCGGGTCGGTGCACGCAGACCAATTTCGTTGGTGTCCTCAAACACCTGCCCGCCACACTCACCTTCTCCTGATTGGTTGGATCATCGATGACCACAATTGATTATCGTCAGCTTTACCTTGCTGGTGGGTGGGCCGAGCCGTTGGGCCAGGAGACCATCGGGGTCTATTCGCCGGCCACTGAGGAGCGCGTTGGTTCGGTGCCCCGTGGTACCGAAGCAGACATCGATGCCGCCGTGGCCGCGGCGCGGTCGGCCTTCGATGCCCCTGGTGGGTGGGCGAGTTGGCATCCTAAAGAGCGCGCGGAGGTTCTGGAGCGTTTCGCCACCGAACTGGAGGCGCGCGGCGCCGATACCGCGCGGCGCGTATCGATGCAGAACGGAATGCCGATCTGGTTGGCGCAGCAGTTCGAGGCGGGCTTTCCGCCGCTGCTGCTGCGCTATTACAGCGCTCTGATGACCGCTGCCAATGCTGAGGAGGCCCGGCCCGGGATGCTGGGCGGTACCGCGCTGGTGTCCAAGCAGCCGGTGGGTGTGGTGGGCGCGATCGTTCCATGGAACGTGCCCCAAGGTATTACGTTCCTCAAACTGGCCCCTGCACTGGCCGCGGGATGCACTGTGGTGCTCAAACCGGCTGAGGAGACGGTGCTCGACGCGTTTTTGATGGCTGAGGCTGCGGCGGCCGCGGGCTTGCCCGCCGGTGTGCTCAATATCGTGCCGGGCGGCCGGGAGGTCGGTGCGTATCTGGTTGCACATGGGCCTTGACCCCAGGTGTTGGACACGCTTAATCCCGCAAGATTGGCGGGGGAAGCGAGATGATCCATCACGATGGCAAGGAAAAATTATCCCGACGAGTTCAAACGGGACGCAGTCGCGCTGTACCGGGATACCGAGGGCGCGACGATCACTCAGATTGCCGAGGAACTCGGCATCAGCGGGGTGACGCTCTCGGCGTGGTGCAAGGCCGCCGGGGTGCCGATCCGGCACCGCAACCCCACCGCCCCCGGTTCGCCGGCGCCGGGCGTGGAAACCCCGGACCAGGAGCTGGCCCGGCTTCGCGCGGAGAACAAGGCGTTACGCGCCACCGAGGCGCGGTTGTCCACCGAGCGCGACATTCTGCGGTCGGCGGCCAAATATTTCGCCGGGGAGACGAACTGGTGAGCCGCTTCCAGTTCGTCGCCGACCACTCCGACACCTTTGAGGTGAAGTGGCTATGCGCGGTCATCGAGGTCGCGCGATCGTCGTTTTATGCCTGGCTGGCCGGTGCCCAGGGTCGAGCCGCACGTCAGGCCGCGGACGAGGCGCTCGAGGCGCGTATCCGCATCGTGCACGACGAGGACAACACCTACGGGTCGCCGCGGATCACCGCTGAGCTCAATGACGGTGTCCCTGACGGTGACCGGGTCAACCATAAGCGGGTGGCGCGGGTGATGCGCGGCGCTGGAATCGCCGGCTACCGGCGGCGTCGCTGGGTGAAGACCACCGTGGCGGATCCGGCCAACCAGAAGGTCCCCGACCTGCTCAGGCGGGATTTCACCGCTTCGGCGCCCAATGTGAAGTATGTCGGCGACATCACCTATCTGCCGTTGGCCACCGGTGGCAATCTGTACCTGGCGACGGTGATCGACTGCTTCTCAGGCCGGGTCGCTGGGTGGGCGATCGCCGAGCACATGCGCACCGAACTCGTCGAAGATGCGCTCACCGCAGCCGACGCGCTACGTGGTTCACTGACTGGTGCGGTGTTCCACTCAGATCACGGAAGCCAGTACACCTCAAAGGATTTCGCGCAACTCTGCCGCGATCTCGGAGTCACCCAGTCCATGGGCGGAATCGGGTCAAGTGCCGATAACGCGCTCGCCGAATCATTCAACGCCACCCTCAAACGCGAGATCCTGCAGGACCACAGCCACTGGCCAGACGGGGCCAGCTGCCGTCGTGAAGTGTTCCGGTGGCTGGTCCGCTACAACCTCACACGACGGCACTCCCGCTGCGCCTATTCCAGCCCGGCCAGCTACGAAAAGAACCACATAACCGCTACGCTGCCAGAAGCTGCCTAATCCAAATCCCGTGTCCACCATCCGGGGTCAAGGCCCAAACCACCCTCTGGCCAGTGCCACAGGTGGGTGGCGAAGATCGTCAGCATGGCG
>JARLGS010000690.1 GCA_031292695.1 Mycobacterium sp.
CATCATCACGCCGAACCTGTTCCCGGGTGTGTCGATTTCCGCTGATCTGGGCAACGGTCCGGGTATCCAGGAGGTCGCGACGTTCTCGGTGGATGTGACCGGTCCGGCTGGTGCGGTGGCTGTCTCCAACGCCCACGGCACGGTGACCGGCGCTGCCGGTGGCGTGTTGTTGCGTCCATTCGCCCGCCTGATCTCCAAGGCCGGCGACTCGGTGACCACCTACGGCGAGCCCTGGAACATGAACTGATCCAGCGCTCTTCGCGGCATACGAAAAATGCCCCCGGCGCGACCTGGGGGCATTTTTCGTATCGGCTACTTCTTTTCGAGCAGGTCGCGGATCTGGGTCAGCAGCTCGACTTCCTTCTTCACCGCATCTTCCTTGGCAGCACGGAACTTGCCGTACGGCAGCACGATCACGAAGTAGACAACCGCCGCCACCAGAACGAAGTTGATCGTCGCGCTCAAGACGGCATTCAGGTCCATGTAGTTGTCGCCGAGCAGGTGGATGCGCAGCACACCATAGGAATGGTCGCCGCCCGCACCGATGCTGGAGATCAGCGGTTGGACCACCTGGTCGGTGAATGACTTGACCAGCGTGGTGAACGCGGCGCCGATGACGACCGCGACCGCGAGGTCGATTATGTTCCCCTGTGCGAGGAACTCCTTGAAGCCCTTAAACATGAATGTCCTCCCTGTGATACGACCTGTACCTAGGAACGGTAAGGCTGACCTGGGGCTCCGCGCAGGGACCGGCGGCTCGACGAGCGCAACAGATGCGGTCCGGTGACGAAATCGAAATTGGCCGGCCGGGTAATTTCGCCCGCACGGACGGCTGGGCCAGGTGCGGGGTCAGTGCAGGGTGACGCCGATCGCCCGGTGCAATGCGGCGCCCGCGACGGCGTTGGCGCTGTGTCGCGGTAGCGCCACGAGCACGACGCGATCATCAGCGCTGGTGGGCGACTTGAGCCGGGCTGATACCAGCACCACCCGCGCGTCGGTGGCGATCACCTCGGCCGGCGCCTGATCAGCTGCGATACCGGGATTGTCCGGTCCGGCCAGGACGTCGACCACGTCGCCGGCGCGCAGCAGATCCGGCAGGGCAGCGTCGGCCAGATGCAGGGGGACGATGCGGGCGTCGGGCCCAGCGGCGGCCTGTGCCAGCCGTGGACCCAGCAGCCGGACGTCAGTCATCACCTCACCCCGGCGGGCCGGAGCGGCGAGCGTCGAGCCCACAGCAGCGGTCAATTCCCGCACTGCCCCGTCGGGAACGCCTGGGGTGGAACGGGATTCGATGACGACATCATCGGCCGTCAATGCCGAACCAGGGGACAGGTCGTGCTTGGCGACCACGACCTCGATCCGTCCGTTCCGCGGGTCCGGACGGAATTCGATGATCGCCGCGAGCAGCACCAGCAGGGCGGCGGCTACCCGGCGTGCCGCGGCGGTTCTGGTCCAGTCGGGCCGTAGCCGCTGCTGCAATCGGCCGATCAGCGGCGCGTCGAGCGAATCCCCCATGGCCCAACGGTAGGTACTTCGACCGCCGAATACAGCTGGACGTCACCCGGCCTGTGGATAACTCAGCTGGATGCTGCGGCGGCTGCTGGCGCGGCTGAGCTTGAGCTGCTCGACGAGCTCGAGGACGACGAATCGGACGAGCTGCTGCTGGACTCGCTCTTGGCCGGGGCCGCGGTGGCGCTGGAGCTCTTCGAGTCGCGGTTGTCGGTGCGGTAGAAGCCGCTGCCCTTGAACACGACACCGACGGAGCCGAACAGCTTGCGCAGCCGGCCCTGACACTTCGGGCATGTGGTCAGCGCGTCATCGCTGAATGCCTGCACCGCGTCGAACCGGTTGTCGCACTCGGTACACGCGTAGGAATAGGTCGGCACGTAAACCTCCGAGGTGGTCAAACTTTTTAGCACTCTACCGTCTTAAGTGCCAGAACCGCTATTCGGTCCCGCGCATTCCCGAGCAGGGAGACTTCGCGGCCTGGTGGCCGTGCCAATTGCTTCCGGGCCGGCGGCACGACACATAGGATTGTGCGCATGACTGGCAACATCACCAAGGGTGGCTGCGACAACCCGGATTGCACCTGCGAAGACTGTAACTGCGGAGCGAATTGCACCTGCGGCAAAGACTAGCGTCTTTCGCGCTTCCTAAACTCCCAACTTGAGCAGCCCGGACCCGGGGGTCAGGGCATGCGTCATCGGCACATCGTGTGGCTCTGCCGGCAGCGCTTCGAGTAGTTCGTCGTCGTAGACCACCGCCACCAGCAGCGCGTCTGGCGCGGCCATGGGTAGTGAGCGGTCGTAGAAGCCGGCGCCGCGGCCGAGTCTGACGCCGGCTCGGTCCACGCCCAGCGCGGGAATCAGGATCATGCCGGCCCGACCGATCGCCTCCGGGGGGAGATGCGGAGCAGGGGGCTCCAATAGACCGAACTGCGCTTCGACGAGTTGCCCCGGGCGGTAGCGGCCCCAGCTCAGTGGGGCGCCGGCGCGCGTCACCGGCAACAGCACCTGGGCGCTCGTCTTGACCAGCGCGTCCAGCATCGCAAGGGAACCGGGCTCGGTGCCGATCGGCACGTATGCGCACACCACTTCGCTGATTTGCCGCAGTTCTGGCAAATGTTGAACCAAGGCATCTGCCGCTGCCTGCTGCTGAACAGGCGTCATGGCGCGACGCTGGCGAAGTATCGCGGCGCGTACCTCGCGTTTTTCGGTACCGGGGTTCACCTTCTCCACCCTGTCATTTTTGCTGCCGTCCTGGCGGGCAACTGCTCCGGGGCGCTCACGATCCAGCCCGGCGTCGTTCGCTGAGCCACGTTGCGGCGCCTTGCGAATATCCGCACCTTGATCCGGCACATCCAGTCGGTGCGATTATCGTGTCAACAATGACGACACAGACTTCAGTGCCGATGCCTCGCACCGCGGTGGTTCCGGCGGCGGGTCTGGGCACGCGTTTTCTTCCTGCCACCAAGACCGTTCCCAAAGAGTTGCTGCCGGTTGTCGACACTCCGGGCATCGAGTTGGTGGCCGCCGAAGCCGCACAGGCCGGCGCCGAACGACTGGTCATCGTGACGTCCGAGGGCAAAGACGGTGTTGTTGCGCACTTCGTCGAGGATTTGATCCTGGAAGGCACGCTCGAGGCCCGCGGCAAACACGTGATGCTGGAGAAGGTGCGACGGGCGCCGGCGCTGATCAAGGTGGAGTCGGTGGTGCAGGCCGAGCCGCTCGGGCTGGGCCATGCGGTCAGTTGCGTCGAGCCGGTGCTGCTGCCTGACGAGGACGCCATCGCGATTTTGTTGCCCGACGACCTGGTGCTGCCGACTGGCGTGCTGGAGACCATGTCCCGGGTGCGTGCCAAGCGTGGCGGCAGCGTGCTGTGCGCCATTGAGGTGCCCCGGGACGAGATCAGCGCCTACGGTGTTTTCGACGTCGAGACTGTTCCCGACGCGGTCAACCCGAATGTGTTGCGGGTCAAGGGAATGGTGGAGAAGCCGAAGGTCGAGGACGCGCCGTCGCTCTATGCCGCGGCCGGCCGGTACATCTTGGACCGGGCGATCTTCGACGCGCTGCGCCGGGTGGCGAAGGGGGTCGGCGGCGAAATCCAGCTGACCGACGCCATCGCGCTGCTCATCGAGGAGGGGCACCCCGTACACGTGGTGGTGCACCGCGGGTCCCGACACGACCTGGGAAATCCCGGCGGGTACCTCAAAGCTGCGGTTGACTTTGCATTGGAACGCGACGACTACGGGCCGGACTTGCGGCGCTGGTTGGTCGAGCGATTGGGTCTTGCCGAGCGCTGAGCGCCTGACACCGGCGGTACGGTTGGCCACGGTGTACCAGGTATGCAGAAAGGCGAGCTGTGCGTTCGGTTGAGGAGCAGCAGGCTCGGGTCAGTGCTGCGGCAGTGGCGCCCAGACCCGTGCGAGTGGCGATAGCCGAAGCGCAGGGCCTGATGTGCGCCGAGGAAGTTGTCACCGAGCGTCCGTTACCCGGGTTCGACCAGGCCGCCATCGACGGATACGCAGTGCGCAGTGTCGACGTCATGGGAGCCGAATCCGGCGGCGATGGCGAGGTCAATCTGCCGGTCGTGTCGACGATCTCGGCGGGTGAACGCACGCCCACCCGGCTGCAGCCGCGGCAGGCAGCACGGGTGCAGACCGGTGCGCCCATGCCGACTCTGGCCGATGCCGTGCTGCCGCTGCGCTGGACCGATGGCGGCGAATCACGGGTAAGAGTGCTGCGTGGTGTCCGTTCGGGCGCATACGTACGCCGGACCGGGGACGACGTGCAGCCCGGCGATGTCGCAGTACGCGCCGGCACCATCATCGGGCCGGCCCAGGTGGGACTGCTGGCGGCGGTCGGCCGCGAGCGGGTGCTGGTGCATCCCCGGCCGCGGCTCACGGTCATCTCCGTCGGTGGCGAGCTGGTCGACATCTCCCGGACCCCCGGCAACGGCCAGGTCTACGACGTCAACTCCTATGCGCTGGCCGCAGCGGGTCGCGATGCCGGCGCGGAGGTGAACCGGGTCGGGATCGTCGACGCCGACCCGAAAACTCTGCGTGACGTAGTGGAAGGCCAGCTGAGCCGCTCCGAGCTCGTGGTCATCGCGGGGGCGGTCGGCGGTGCGGCAGCCGAGGGAGTGCGGTCGGTGCTCGCCGAACTGGGGGAGATGGAAGTCGCCCGGATCGCCATGCACCCGGGGTCGGTGCAGGGTTTCGGACAGCTCGGGCGGGACGGCGTCCCGGTGTTTCTGCTGCCGGCCAATCCGGTGAGTGCGTTGGTGGTGTTCGAGGTGATGGTTCGTCCGCTGATCCGGATGTCGCTGGGCAAGCGACAGCCGATGCGGCGCGTGGTGCCGGCCCGGACGTTGTCACCCATCTCGTCGGTCGTGGGCCGCAAGGGGTATCTGCGCGGTCAGCTCATGCGCGATCACGACACCGGCGAGTACCTGGTGCAGGCGTTGGGCGGCGCTCCGGGCGCGTCGCATCTGCTGGCCACCCTGGCCGAGGCGAATTGCCTGGTGATCGTGCCTACCGAGGCCGAACAGATTCGCACCGGCGAATCGGTTGACGTGGCCTTTCTTGCGCAGCGTGGCTGAGCCGTGAATTTCTGGCGGTCCAGTGCAATACACCCGGGTTGGCCGTTGTCCGTGGGGCCGATCCGGGTTCGGGCGGGGACGGTGCGGTTGCGCCCGGTGCGGCTGCGCGACGGCACAATGTGGAGCCGCATGCGGCTGACCGACCGGGCTCACCTGGAGCCTTGGGAACCGGTCGGTGAGGTGGATTGGCCTGTGCGCCATGCAGTTTCGGCCTGGCCGGCGCTGTGTTCGGGGCTGCGGGCGGAGGCGCGCCGAGGCCGCATGCTGCCGTACGTGATCGAGCTGAACGGTGAATTCTGCGGTCAGCTGACGATCGGCAACGTGACGCACGGTGCTCTCCGGTCGGCGTGGATCGGGTACTGGGTGGCGCGTCAGTTCACCGGCGGCGGGATCGCGACCGCGGCACTGGCGCTGGGAGTCGACCACGCCTTCGGCCCGGTCGGACTGCACCGGATCGAGGCCACTGTGCGTCCGGAGAACGCACCGAGCCGCGCGGTGCTCACTCGGGTGGGGTTCCGGGAGGAGGGTCTGTTGCAGCGATATCTGGAAGTCGACGGGGCCTGGCGGGATCATCTGCTGGTCGCGATAACCATTGAGGAGATGCACGGTTCTGCGGTATCGGCGCTGGTGAGAGACGGTCGTGCGGGCTGGACCTGAGTGATTTCGACGTGCGGCGGCACGGTCAGCGTGGCGAACCGCGCCGAAATCGCAGCGGGATTGTGTTGCGGATGTGACATCTGTGGCTGATGTGCTTGTAAGTAACGAATTACAGGTGTGTAATTGACCCTGGCGCGTCGGCTTCAGATGCGCTGGTCACGGACCTAATCTGGAGGGGAAAGGAGCCGGCGACATGCCAAGCATCCCCCAATCCCTGCTGTGGATATCCCTCGTTGTGCTGTGGTTGTTCGTGTTGGTGCCGATGTTGATCAGCAAGCGCGAGAACGTCCGCCGCACGAGTGATGTCGCCTTGGCGACCCGCGTGCTCAACACGCAGGGCAACAGCCGGTTGCGACGCCGCAGTGGACCCGCCTCCGGTCACCACAGTGATCCGCACTGGCGTCAGGACGACGAATTGTCCGCATTCGAGGAAGATCTCGCGCGTAGCGACGACACCACCGATTCGATTCCGGTCGCCGACCCCGAGGCCGATGCGCCGCGTGCGGTGGTGCTGGCCGATCAGGTGGTGGTCGAAGAGTCGAAATACCTCGACGTCGAGGTTGTCGAGATGGATTCCGGTGCGCTGCCAGTCGGTACTTCGGGCTGGACCTCCGACGCGGTCTCGGACGTCTCGACGGCGAAAGCTCCTGAGCAGCCAACGCTTTTCGACGAGGTGACGACGCCGACCATGGCGATCCGGACCATCGCCGAGGTGGACTTCGAGCCGGTGGAGCCGGTTGCAGAGCCGGCCACGGACGAGATGGCCACTGTCCAGGAACAGTCCGATCCTGCGCCGTCGATAAACGCCGACGAAGTCACCGGTGAGGTTGAAGTCGAAGCCGAGGACGGCACCGAGCACGACTACGAGTACGTCGACGACACCTCGGGCGTCGAGGCGGTGTCGGAGGCCGAGCCCGAACTGGCCGACTCGATGTCCAACGCCCGCCTGCACCGCTACGAGTCGAAGGCCGCCGTCGCGGCCGCGGAGCGTAAGTACCGGTTCCGCAGCCGGATGCTGTCCGTCATGGCGGTGGCGATCCTGGTCAGCGGTATCGCGGCCTTCTCGCTGTCGACGAGCCTGTGGTGGGTGTGCGGGGCGGTCAGCACGATCTCCGTGCTCTACCTGGTCTACCTGCGCCGTCAGACGCGGATCGAAGAGCAGCTGCGCCGCCGCCGGGCCCAGCGGATGATGCGGTCCCGGCATGGTGTCGAGAGCACACACGATGAGGAATTCGACGTCGTGCCGTCCCGGTTGCGTCGCCCGGGCACCGCTGTGCTGGACATCGACGACGAGGACCCGATCTTCGAACACCTCGAGTACACGAGAATGACGCGGGAGTACGACCTGCCCCGCGCGTCCGGTCTGTAGCTGGTTTTCGGGTTACGGACCGCTGCTGGTAGCCTGTGCTACCGGTACAAGGGGCTATAGCGCAGTTGGTAGCGCGTCTCGTTCGCATCGAGAAGGTCAGGGGTTCGATTCCCCTTAGCTCCACAGAGTTTGAGTAGATCAGCTCGGTCGTCGGTGGCCAGACTTCCGAAGCCGTCCGCAGTAGCTTGGATCGCAACATCGAGACGGTCCGCAACACCGTCCAGGTCTTCGTCGGGCGGCACTGTTCTCGGGGTCGACGCGGAAGCCCGGCCGGTTTTGCACATGGCGTTTAGTGGCAGGGGTGCTCGCCAGTCTCGCTGAACTTGAGTTGAAACGGGGCAAGGAACGCCGCACCGCAGCGCGGGACGCACGGCGGGCACGCGGGCAGTCCATCGGTCGCCCCAAGGCGCTGGATCAGTCGAAGGTCGCTCTGGCGCAACGGATGCATGCCAGTGGTGAGTCCGCGAGCGCCACTGCGGCTACGCTCGGTGTGAGCCGAGCGACTGTGTACCGGGTCCTGCCTGAGGATGGCCGCAACGAGAGCTAGCGCCGCCTCTTCACGGATGTGTGACCAGATAGGTTTCGTTGGTCAGTCCGGCGGTGAGTTCTTCGACTTCGAAGGGTCGGTCGAGTCGGGCTCGCAACTCGGCGGGGTCAATGAGCAGGCTGATCTCGGCGGTTTGATAGGCGA
>JARLGS010000082.1 GCA_031292695.1 Mycobacterium sp.
ACCCGACGGGCTGACCGCGAGCACGCCGTCGCGGTCGCCACGCTCCGCGCCCTGGTGCCACAGTTGGGCGGCGATGGTGGCGCCGTGGCGGTGTACCGCCGTGGTGACGTTGCCCCATCCGGCCAGTGCCTCGGCGCCGACCAGGGTCGGGATGTCGAACGACCCCGTTGCCGCCGGGTCACCCAGCCGCACGCCTTCGGTGATGATCAGGCCGACGCCGCCGGCCGCGCGCCGGGCGTAGTACTCGGCCACATTGGCTCCTGGTACACCGCCGGGTGACGCCTGCCTGGTCATCGGGGCCATCGCGAACCGGTTCGGCACGGTCAGGCTTCTCAGGATCAGCGGGGCGAACAGTTCAGATGCATCGGCGGTCATGCGCCTATGCAACACCGCATCGGGTCTTCCGATTCCACCGGCGCCGGGCAACCTGTCAAGGGTCCGTGCCTCAGGCCGTCGACGGCAGGTCACGCGGACGGCGCGATTCGAACCGCCAGACGGCGTGCTGCAGGGCACTGACATCCCAGCCGGCTGATTCCGCGACGGCGCACAGCAGAGCCGCCGCTCGCCCGGATTCTTCCTCACCGACCTCCCGGGCCACATAGCCCACCACGGTTCGATCGGCGGTGAGGCCGGGCAGGTGCGCCAGCGTCACGAGGTAGCTCCACGTGAACCCTGACCGCTGACCGGGTACCGCACACCATGCCGCCCTGGCCTGGCTGTAGACCTCATCATCGGCCGCGACGGCTCGCAGCTCCCCGGTGGTCCGGATGCCACGGTCTACAAGGGCCGCTGCCGCCTCGACAAGCGCCACCGACCGCAGCGGAGCGTTCTTCGCCGTCGACGTGGGGCGGCGATTGCCGATTTCCTCAGCCCATTGCTCCGGCCCGCCGAGCTCCCGGACCGTCGCCAACAGTTCGGGCGCGCCGTCGGCGTCTGCGTCACCGCCCTGCGCGGCCCGATAGTCTCGGTACCGCTCAACCACCTTCTCGACGGTCAGGTGGCACGCTCCGGTGACGTAGATCGCGTCAATGATGCACAGTGCCAAGGAGTTTGGATAACCAACGGGTTCGGGCCAATCCGATGGGTACCCGAGGTCGCGTTCGCACGCCGCCCGTAATTGCTCGATGCCAGTCTTCATCGCGGTGCCTTCCTGTCGCAGCTGGACCTGGGTGGTCCTGTTGCGCTGGAAGCTAGTGACGGCAGCCGACAAATCCGTCGGGTATTCGCGTCAGAATCGGGAGTTATCCACAGGCCGAATCAACGTTGGCCAGCAGCTGCGCCTGCCACCGGGGCCACCAGAAAAGTTCGATCACCAGCAACACGAGGTAGATCACCGACGCCACCGCGTTGCCGACCGAACCATACCGGGCATCCCACACTGCTATCGCTACGGCGGCCACCAACATGACCATCAAGAACCATCGGAACCCGCGCGCGGACTCTGCCGCGGTGTGCATCGCGATGCGGTAGTCGTTGGCGGCGTGGACAAGTCGCGGTTCGTGCAGCCTTTCACCCCGGCGGGCGGTGCGAGCCACGGTCACCCGCTCTGCACCCGTGAGCGTCTTGGCCACGGGCCACAAGCGGGCCATCCGTCGCGCCATCCAGATGCCGTAGAAAGGCCCGA
>JARLGS010000691.1 GCA_031292695.1 Mycobacterium sp.
ATGTCGCCGGGGTCACCGTCGGTTTTGCGTTGCTGGTGGCGGTGTTCGGGCTCGGGCTCGGCGGGGTGTTCGAGGCCTGGCCGCTGCTGCAGACCCTGCTGAGATAACCCCGCGCGGCCTATCTGGTCTATCTGGCGCTGGCCATCGCGCTGGCGAAACCCGGCGCGGCGAACACCGCCGCGGCGGGCCGGCCGCTGACGTTTTTCGGCGCGGCGCTGTTCCAGTGGGTCAACGTCAAGGGCTGGGTGATCGCGATCGGAACCATCACCGCTTATGCTGCGATTGCGAACTATCCCTGGAACATGCTGGTGCTGTCGGGGCTGTTCCTGCTGCTCGGGATGACCTCGTCGGTGACCTGGGTGCTGTTCGGCACCTGGCTGCAGCCGATCGTCACCTCGCCGCGGGCGGTGCGGGTCTTCAACGTGGTGATGGCCCTGCTGCTGCTGGCCTCGCTGTATCCGGTGCTGGCGGGGGCATGATGCGGCACCGAGGCATGCAGAAACTGCCGATCTGGACCGGCTTTCGGGCTTGTCTGGACGCCCCGGCCGCCCTACACAACGGCGGCAATTCGACCGGGCCAGGCTTGTCGAGCCCGAACGGCCCGACCCACCCGAAATACCACCTGGAATCATGGTGAAACGGGCAATCGCGCCCGCCAGACGAGAGGAACGACCATGCGTGTTTATTACGACCGCGACGCGGATATCAACCTGATCAAGGGCAAGAAGGTCGCCGTCGTCGGCTACGGCAGCCAGGGCCATGCCCACGCGCTCAACCTGAAGGACTCCGGCGTCAAGGACGTGGCGATCGCGCTGCGCAAGGGCTCGGCCTCGGCCAAGAAGGCGGAAGCCGCCGGCTTCAAGGTGCTCGAGGTCGCCGAGGCCGCGAAGTGGGCCGACGTCATCATGATGCTCACCCCCGACGAACTGCAGGGCGAGATCTATCGCGATCACCTGCACGACAACATGAAGAACGGCGCGGCGCTGCTGTTCGCCCACGGCCTCAACGTGCACTTCAACCTGATCGA
>JARLGS010000692.1 GCA_031292695.1 Mycobacterium sp.
GGCCGCGCCGTCATGGACCTCACCGATCTTGTAAGAGATACCGGTGTAGAAGAGGATGCGCTCCGTCGTCGTCGTCTTGCCGGCGTCGATGTGCGCCATGATGCCGATGTTGCGGACCTTGTTCAGGTCGGTCAGCACGTCCTGTGCCACGGCTAGATTCCCACTCTTTCAGTTGCTTTGGTGTATCCGCGTCGCCCGGTCAGGGGCTGTCAGTTGTGAATCAGCGGCGCCGGCCGCCGGCATTGGCGGCCGGCGATTGAGTCACCAGCGGTAGTGCGCGAAGGCCCGGTTCGCCTCGGCCATCTTGTGGGTGTCCTCGCGCCGCTTGACGGCGGCACCCAGGCCGTTGCTGGCGTCCAGAATCTCGTTGGCCAGACGCTCGATCATGGTCTTCTCGCGGCGCGCCTTCGAAAAGCTCACCAGCCAGCGCAGCGCCAGCGTGGTCGAGCGGTCCGGACGGACCTCGACGGGCACCTGGTAGGTCGCGCCACCGACGCGGCGGCTGCGGACCTCGAGCGACGGCTTGACGTTGTCCATCGCGCGCTTCAACGTCACCACGGGGTCGGTGCCGGTCTTCTCGCGGGCCTGCTCAAGAGCGCCGTAGACGATGCGCTCGGCCAGCGACTTCTTGCCGTCCAGCAGCACCTTGTTGACGAGCTGGGTGACCAGCTGCGAACCGTAGACCGGGTCGTTGACCAGCGGACGCTTCGGCGCGGGGCCCTTGCGTGGCATTAGCTCTTCTCCTTCTTGGCGCCGTAGCGGCTGCGGGCTTGCTTGCGGTTCTTGACACCCTGGGTGTCCAGCGAGCCGCGAATGATCTTGTAGCGCACACCGGGGAGGTCCTTCACACGACCGCCGCGCACGAGCACCATCGAGTGCTCCTGCAGGTTGTGGCCCTCACCCGGGATGTAGGCCGTGACCTCAACCTGGCTCGTCAGCTTGACGCGGGCGACCTTACGCAGAGCCGAGTTCGGCTTCTTGGGGGTGGTGGTGTACACGCGGGTGCACACGCCGCGCCGCTGCGGGCTGCCTTTGAGCGCCGCGGTCTTGACCTTTGTGGTCTTGTCGTGGCGACCCTTGCGGACCAGCTGGTTGATGGTTGGCATCTATCGGCTTTCTCTGTTGCGTCGTACTGCGGTTTAAGTCTCTGTACTGCGGTTTTCGTCCGATCGCATACCCCGCGGCCGGGCGTGTCGCACGAGGCCGGGTACAGACCTTCCGGTGCACCACGGACATGCAAATTGGCCCGGCGTGCAGGCATGCCTACAAACACAATGAATGTAAGCGCCCAGTCGGCCAGGCACGAACCACCACAATACCAGTACGAACCGCCCCGATCCAAACCCGCGCAGAGGAGCGTAAGCGCAGGTCAGGGCGGTGCGGCCGGGATCCTGATGAACACCCCGTCGCTATCGGGACGCCGTGGGCCTCAGCAAAACGAGCCCGACGATGACCGCGAATAGGACCATTATGCCGCCGCAGAGAAGTGCGATCCGCGGTGCCGACCAGAACGCCGGCTCGACTTGCCTGGTCGCGACCGATTGCAGGTCTACGGCCATCGGCAACGGTCCGCTCGCCACCACGGCAGCGAAGGATTTCGCCGAGTCAGCCGTGAACTGCCCATGAAGCTGGGTACGCCCGGTCGGAATGGCTTCCAGTAGCGCCGGCGCACTGACCACCTGCGAGTCGACCGTGAAGGCAGCCCGGGTGCCGATGTTGGCGGCGGTGAAGCTGGCCCAGGTGTCGGCGGCCGCTTTCTTGAATATGACGTATACGACGTAGTCGCCGCGATGCTGATCCCGACCCGAGGACGCATCCTTGATCTGGTCCCCGCCGATGATCGACTTGTCCAGCAGGTAGACCTATTTGTGGTCGTCGGAGCAGGTCACCAACGGCAGGTGCGGATCGTCGTTGCCGCCCAGCACGTCCTGCTGGTCGCACCGGGTCGCCTGGAACTGCAGCGCCAACAACTGGATCTGTGGCTGGGAACTCTGCCGCAGCGCCTTCTCGTCGGCGATCCGCTGACCGACGTCGGCAGGCACCGGACTCGGGGTGGCCGGCACCGGCGACGCCGCCGGACCCTGATATCTCGACGGCATGGCATGAATAACCGGCCGTACGTTGAAGCGACCGGTGCCGTCGATCCCACGCAACTGGGCTTCGGTGACGCCCGCGGCGGTGACCTTGAGACTGTTCCCGTCAACCGCCGACACAACGTCCCGGCCACCGAGACGGCCGACCCTCGATGCCAAGACTTCGCGCGTCCGCGCGATCGCATCCGGGCCGGCGGTGTCCCCAGCCAGCGGTCGAACCGCGAACGACGCCGTCGTGACCGACCGTGGGCCGTCCGCGCTCCAGGCGTCCTTGGTCAAGGCAACCGCCACGCCGTAGCTCGCGACGATCACCACCAGGACGATGCTCACCAGCCACCGCGGCACGGCATGCGGCGGTGTGCCGGCCGGTGGCGTCATCGCGGCGGCCGGAATCCACTCATCGGGTATCCAGAACTGCCAACCGGGCGGCGCCGGTGGCCACGCCGGATTCACGTCCTGCCCGGGCCCCGGCGACCAGTCCGGTGGCACCGGCCAGTTCGGCGGCGCGTTGAATCGCATCGTCACGTCCCTTCACCAACCGACGGAGATCTACTGTCGCCAGCGACAGGAGCCGTCAGTCGCGCTTGGCCATCCCGGCCGCAAGCCGCTGCACCATCTCGGTGAACACCACGTCGGTGTCGACGCCGTTCATCACGCCGGTCATCTCCAGCAACACGAAACCATGCAGCGCCGACCAGAACTCCAGCGCCGCGTAAAACGCGTCCTCACCATCGAGTCCGTAGGAGGCAAGCACCGCGATCACCGGCCCCGCCGCCGCGTGGGTCGCCGCGGTGTACTCGGGGTCGTCACCGCCCAGCGGCAGCCGGGTGAAAGCCGAATAGCGCCCGGGGTGGTGGCGGGCATAGCTGCGGTAGGCACTGGCCATCGCCATCACCGCGTCGTCGCGACTGCGGCCCTGCCCCACCGTGTTGAGCATCCCGATGATGTCGTCGACGACCCGCATCCGGACGGTGCGGCGCAGATCATCGAGGCTCTGCACGTGGTTGTACAGCGACGGCCCCTTGGTGCCCAGCTGGTTGGCCAGCGCATTGATCGTCAGCGCATCCCAGCCTTCGCGATCCAAGAATGTCAACGCCGCATTGACAATCGAATCCCGACTGAGCTTGGTGGCCCGCGCTGTGCCCCGCGACCGCGCCGTCGCGACCGACCGGGCCTCCCCAGCCGACTGCGACTCTGGCCGAGGTGCCATATGCCCGATCCTCCGGTTACTCGCTGGGTTCAACCGTCCGTTCGGCGGCGCTTCAACTAATGACTCTAACCTTTAGGTGCTGCAGATTCGCCGTCATTTGGACAGATCTTGTAACCGCGTCTCATGGCGAGTCCCACAGAACGGGCGAACTCCATCGCGGCGTCGACTCGGCAACGTAGGCTCCCGGGTACAGCGCACGGTGCAAGCATCGGCCGACCTAACGAAGGGGACCATGGTGAGTCGCAAAGCGTGGGGAACCGCACTGGTTACCGGGATGCTGGCCATTCCGCTCACGGTCAGCACACCGCATGCCGCCGCCGTGAACGGTGACACGCACATCGTCGGGCAGGGCATCACCCAGACCATCGACTGCAGTGGCGGCACCCTGTTCGTCAACGGCAGCGGCAACACCATCAACGCGTTCGGCACCTGCTGGGCGGTGACCGTCCAGGGGTCGTCCAACACCATCATCGCCGACACGATCGTCAACGATGTGACCGCGTACGGGATCAATCAGACGGTGCTGTTCCACAATGGGGACCCGGCACTGGTCGATCTCGGACGTCCACTCGGCTTGGGTAATCGGCTGAACAAGATTCCCAGCTGAGCGCAGCCGCGCCCGGTGCCACCAACGCCGACGGGGAGGGAAAACGCATGAACTCCAACCGGATCGGGGCCGCAGCGGCGGCAGTCGCCTCGGCCGCTCTTGCACTGACCGGCTGCGGAGCGCAGGACAGCGGCGCCAGCTCGGGCACCATGCCGACGCCGACCACCGAACAGGTCGAGGTCGGCAACACCATCAACTACAGCGCCGTCGGCACCACTCGCGAAATCGATTGCGCCAACGGCAAATCGCTGACAATCGGCGGTGCCAACAACACCCTGACCGTCAAGGGCACCTGCGCGAAGGCGAACATCGGCGGCACCGACAACAAGGTGACGTTCGAGAAGATCGACCAGGAGCTCGACGTCGTCGGCATGCATGCGACCGTCACCTACCAAGCCGGTACGCCGAAGGTCACCAACACCGGCAGCGGCAACACCATCAGCCAGAGCTAGGTCGCATCCGCGCCGGCCGTAGAGTGCAGAAAGCTCCGGCCAAGGTCGTCGACCTCGGCGCACGACCACTGCGCTCCATCCGGCGCCATCCCGACTCAATCGAAGGAAACATGCGCGCTCAGTCCGCAGGTGTTCTCGCGCCGATCGCCCTGGCGGTCACACTCGCCGTCGCCGGCTGCGGCTCCCAGGAGAAAAACACGAACGCCCCCACCGTGACGGCCGGCACGTCCGGCGCCGAGGTGGAGATCGGCAATACGATCACCTACGGGTCGTTCGGCACCACGACCAACATCGACTGCGGGAATGGCAAAGCCCTCAACATCGGCGGGTCCAACAACACCCTGACGGTGACCGGCATCTGCACCACGCTCAACATCGGTGGCGCAGACAACAAGGTGACGCTGGCCCAGGTGGACAAGTCGATCACCGTGGTCGGGGTCAACAACAAAGTGACCTACCGCGCAGGAGACCCCGAGGTCGACAACCTGGGCTCCGGAAACACGATCACCAAGGGCTGAGTCCGGCGCCGTTGGGCTTTTGGTGGCGTCAGGCTTTGGCGCCGTGCCGGCCGGCCCCGCCGGCGAACCGCTGGGCTCCCGCTATCGATTCCTCAGCCACCGCCGCCAGGCTGCTGAACTCGAATTCCATTGCAGATTCCTCGGATTCACCCCACTGCCGCAGTGCGGACATCCGGTCGGCGCGCAGGCACAGCTGCGGCAGTGCGGCCAACTCGTGGGCCAGTTCTTCCGCCTTCAGGCGCGCCTGCCCCTTGGCAACCACGCGGTTGGCCAACCCGATCTGCAGTGCCTCAGCGGCGTCGACCGCACGACCGGTGAGGATCAGATCCATCGCCCGACTGTGCCCGATCAACCGGGGCAGCCGCACCGTGCCGCCGTCGATCAGCGGCACTCCCCACCGCCGGCAGAACACCCCGAAGGTGGCGTCCTCCTCCACCACCCTCAGGTCGCACCACAAGGCCAGCTCCAGGCCGCCGGCCACGGCGTGGCCGCTGACCGCGGCGATCACCGGTTTGGACAACATCATCCGGCTCGGACCCATCGGCCCTGGCCCGTCGGGCTTGGTCCGGTTCATCTCCGGCGTACCGAACGCCTTGAGATCGGCCCCGGCACAGAAGGTTCCGTGATCCCCCCACAACACCGCCACCGATGCCGAGTCATCGCGATCGAACTCGTCGAACGCCTGGTACAGCGCCGCCGCGGTGGGTCCGTCGACCGCGTTGCGAGCGCCGGGACGATCGATGATCACCGTCGTCACCGGCCCGTCCTTCGCGACGCGCACGGGCTCGGTCATATCGCCTCCATCGGTTCGTCGCGCCGCGCGACCAGTTCAGTCGCGAAGTCAGCGTAGGCCTGCCGCAACGGCACCCCGGGCCAGTCGGCCGGGAGTAATTCTGCGGGTAGCACGGGGTCGGTCAGCAGATGACGGACGATGGCCGCCGCCGCTACGAATCGCCCGGGAATGTCTGTCGCCGTGGCCATCTCGTCGAGCAGACGGTACGCCGCGGTCGCCCATCCGGGCAGGTCCCACAAGGCGGCGGCCAGGCCACTGGGATCGTTGTCTCGGCTGCTCAGCACCCGCGCATTGGCCGCGATCGCGGTGGGCACGTCGGCTGCCAGATTGGCAGGACGCAGCCACAGGCCCTCGCGCAGCTCTCCGAACCTGTTCTGCAACAGGTCATTTCGCAACTCTGCCCGGGCCCGCGCGTCAGCGCCGACAGTGGTGATGACCACGGTGATCCAGGCACCGTCCCACGGTCGCACCTGCGGGTTGATCGCCGCATCCTGCCGTCTCTGCCGGGCCAACAGGCGGTCCGCCAACCGGTAACCGTCGGCCGAACGCACCAGGTCACCCGCGCTGACCATCCTGGTCAGCGCCACCC
>JARLGS010000693.1 GCA_031292695.1 Mycobacterium sp.
CCTTCCTGCTCGGCATCGGCGGCGACGGCGGCGACGCCGGGAACAGCGGCGTCGGCGGCAGTTCCACGGGCCTGCCGGCGCTCGGCGGGGCCGGGGGCAACGCGGGCCTGCTGGGTGACCATGGTGCGGTCGGCAAGTCCGGTACGGGCGCCACACTCATCCAGACCGGCGCGAACGGCTCCATGCTGTCGGTCACCTCCACCGGTGTCTGGTTGACCAACAGCGACGGGCAGGTCGTACTGCTGCACGGGTTCAATGAGGTGTACAAACTCGCGCCGTACGAACCGTCGGCCAGCGGGTTCACCGCGGACGACGCCGCATTCCTGGCGGCCAACGGCTTCAACGTGGTGCGGCTGGGTGTCATCTGGGCCGGAGTCGAGCCCGCGCCCGGGGTGTACGACGCCGCGTACATCCAGTCGATCCAGCAGACCGTGCAGATGCTGGCCGCGCACGGTATCTACACGATCATCGACATGCATCAGGACCTGTACAGCGCGTCGCTCGGCGGCGAGGGCGCCCCGGAGTGGGCGACGCAGACCGGCGGGCTGCCCAACCAGAGCTTCGGCTTCCCGGCCAGTTACTACCTGAACCCCGCCGAAACCACCGCGTGGGACAACTTCTGGAACAACTCGAACGCCGCCAACGGAATTGGCCTCGAGGACAACTACGCCAAAGCCTGGGAGACAGTGGCTGCCGCATTCGCCGGCAACAACAGCGTCATCGGGTACGACGTCATGAACGAACCCTTCCCGGGCACCTCCTGGTTGCCGACGCTGCTGGGCAGCCCGTTCTACGCGGATCAGCAGTTGACTCCGATGTACAACCAGGTGGCGGCGGCCATCCGAGCCGTCGACCCGAACACCGCGCTGTTCGTCGAGCCGGCCAACCCGGCGGTGTCCGAAGTCGGCGCGATCCTCGGCGCACCCGTCCAGCTGGGCACCATCAACGACACGAATGTCGTTCTGGCATTTCATGATTACTGCGCCGGGTCGGCTACCAGCAGCATCTGCGGCTGGCTCGCGAGCCAGCAGGCCAATACCCCGGAGGCCTATGGCAAGGCCAATAACGTGCCGGTGTTCATGGACGAGTTCGGCGCCTCCAACGCGCCGTCGGATCTCAACGCCGAGACGGGCGCCGCCAACCAGAACCTGATGAGCTGGTCCGAGTGGGCCTACTCCGGCGTCGGCGACATCACCACCAGCGGCAGCACCGACGGGGAATCGCTGGTCTACAACCCGGCCCTCCCGCCGACCGACGGTAACGTCAACACCGGCAGCCTGCAGGTCCTGGCCGCACCGTACCCACAGGCGGTCTCCGGGACCCCGCTGGCGCTCTCAAATGCCAACGGCGCCTTCACGTTCAGTTACTCAACGGCAATGGCGGACGGTTCGGGCAATTTCGCCGCCGGTTCGCAGAGCGCCATTTCGGTGCCGGCCGTCGCGTACCCGAACGGTTACACCGTTATCGTCACCGGCGGACACGTGGTCTCAGCCGCCAACGCACCGACATTGGTCATCGCATCGGACACGGGGTCGGGAGTCGTTCAGGTCGCGGTGACTGCCGCCCCTTAGCACCGGGGCGAAACGCGTTCCAATAGTTTTGTCCGACAATATGTCTCGGTGCCTCATCGTTGGGCGCCGTCCGCTCCGTCGCCGGGTGCTATTCCGTCTGACTTGATCAGCGTTCCTCGTGCGCTACCGCAACGCGCTTGTCGCGCTTGCCGATCAGCACCGCAAAGACGATCAGTCCAGCCATGATGACAACCAAGGCCTGGTAGACGGGCTGATAGCCCGCAGCGAACGTCACCCACATCGAGAAAACCACACAAGTCCCGGCAACCAGCAGATCACGACTGAGCCGGATGCCATCCACTCGTCGCCGTCGAGAGCAAAGGTAGGCCACCTGCGCCAGCGCCGACACGAAGTATGGAATCGCGACTGTTACCACAGTCAGGTTGACCAGATAGGTAAACACTGTCAGCCCTGACGTAGTGGTGTAGCGCCACAACATCAGGGCTGATGGAAGCGCAGTGCCGACGAGGATGCCGAACCAGGCGTTGTCGTTGCGGTCGGCCCAGCCGAATGCCTTGGGAAGCAACCCATCGTGGGCCATCGGGCGCGAAGACTCAGCGACGATCAATGTCCAACCGTTGAGTGCCCCAATGCCAGAGACCACCGCGGCCGCCGCGACGACAGTGCCGGCCCACCGGTGTTGCGCAAAGATCGCCTCAAATGCGTTCACGAACGGCGAACCCGTCGTGA
>JARLGS010000694.1 GCA_031292695.1 Mycobacterium sp.
AAACCGAAGGCATCCAGTCCATCAACCTCGTCGTCGACGGCAAGGTCGTCTCCGTCGACGATCACGGCGCCGCCTGGGTGACGGTCGACACCACCGGCAGCTCGATCAGCGCGACCGCCACCGTCACCGACAACGCCGGCCGGACCGGCAGCATGACCCAGACCTTCGACGTCGTCGCGCCCGCCGTGCCGACCGATCTCACCGCCTCGTTCAGCTCGCCGACCAACCAGCAGGTCGTCGCCAGCCCCGCCGCGGTCGTCGGTACCGTCGGGGGGCCGGGGTTTGCGTCCTACACGCTGACCTTCACCCCGCTCTCCGGCGGGCCGCCCATCACGATCGGCACGGGCAACACCCCCATCACCGGCAACGCGCTGGGCACGTTCGACCCCACGCTCCTCCCCGCCGGTCCTTATCAGCTCACCCTCACCGCCTTCGACACTGGCGGCCAAAGCGTCGTCGCCCAGGAGACCGTCAACGTCTCCGGCAAAGCCAAGCCGGGCGACTTCCAGCTCTCGGTCACCGACCTCACCGTTCCCAGCCCAGGGCTGCCCATCACCGTTACACGCACCTACGACGCCCTCAACGCCGGCCAGAACGACGGCGACTTCGGCTACGGCTGGAGCTTCGCCGAGGCCGACGTCCACCTCACCGTCAGCCTACCCAACGGGCCGTTCGCGGGACTCCTCTCCCCCTTCGTCGACGGCACGCGCGTGACGGTCACTCGGCCGGGCGCTGCCCCCGAGAGGTTCACCTTCGAGGGCATTCCCGCCACGGGCGAGTTCGGCCTCGTCGAGGACCTCGAATACCATCCCAACTTCATCCCCGACCCGGGCGTCAACGATACGCTCACCGTCTCCGACGTCGCACTCACCAAGCTCGACGACGGCACCTACGTCGTCTCTTCCGACGCCAACCAGGATCCGTACAACCCCGCCGACTCCGTCTTCGGCAGCGGCACCTACACGCTGTCCGAACACGACGGCCTGACCCGCATCATCAACGCCGCCAACGGCGCGCTCGAAAGCGAGAGCGACCGCAACGGCAACAAGCTCGTCTTCACCGACAACGCCGCCGGCAAGGTGATCGCCATCACCAGCTTTGCCGCCGGACAGGCCGTCCGCACGGTCGTGATCGATCGCGACCCGGTCACCGGCCTGATCGTCGACATCGAGGACCCCCTCGCTCAGACCGACCACGACCATCATCATCCGATCGACTACTTCTACGATCCCGTCACGGGTGCACTCACGGACGTGGTCGATCGCAACGGCGCCAGAACGCACTACGATTATTACAGCGACCACCCCTACCTTATTTCCGACGTCGTCGACCCCCTCGGCAACGTCGTTGCCCAGACGCAGTACGGCGCCGACGGCCGGCTGACGGCCTTGAGCGACAGCCTGGGGAATTCGACCGCGCTGGGCGTGAGCTCCAATCCCGACGGCATGAGCGCCACCGTCACCATGCCCGGCGGCGGCACCGGCGGCACTGTTTCCTACGGCACCGACGGCACCATCTCGGGCCAGTCCGACGCGCTGGGCAATTCCACCACCGATCTGTACGACACCCACGGTTTCCTTCAGGACCAGACCCAAACGGTCGACGGCCAGGTCCTGGAGACGAGCTACAACTTCGACCATACCACGGGTAACTTGACCTCCATCACCGACCCGCTGGGCAAGACCACGTCGTTCTCCTACAACGCCTTCGGCGACCCCACGTCCGTCACCGATCCGCTGGGCAACACGACCCTGCTTCAATACGATGCCAACGGCAACCTCATGTCGAGCACCGGCCCCGACGGCGTCACCACCACCGCCACCTACAACGCTTCGGGTCAGGTCCTCACCGAGACGACCCCGCAAGGAACCACCCGTCACACGTATGACGCGGCCGGTGACGTCCTCACCTCAACCAATACCCGAGGTGTCGTCACTACCTACACGTACGATGCCGACGGCAACGAATTGACGAGCTCCTGGACCTGGCTCGACCCTACCAACGCGAACCATCGCGTCATTATCACCACCGCTAACAGCTACGACGAAGACGGACAGGTCACCGAGACCAGGAGCACCTCGACCGACCAGACGCTCAGCAACGGCCAGTGGATCGACAACAGCACCGTCACGAACAGCGATAGCACCACGGATTATGACCTCACCGGCCGCGTCACTCGCACCAGGGATGCCATCACCGGCGATGAAACCGACACCCTGTACGACGCCGACGGACGTGTCATCCAGACCAAGA
>JARLGS010000695.1 GCA_031292695.1 Mycobacterium sp.
ACGGATCAGCGGTCCCATCATGACGGATGGATCTGAGGGAACTCCGACGGAGATGAAATCCAAGGTAGCCTTCACCCGGCCGACCAGGTCGTCGTGCAGCGACTGGTGCACGAGGATGCGGGTGAACAGGGCGCAGCCCTGACCCGCATGCGTAATGAATCCTCCGAGCACACTTTCGAGCGCTTTGTCCAGATCGGCGTCGTCAAGGATGATGTTGGCCGACTTGCCGCCCAGCTCGAGCACCACCTTCTTGAGCGTTTCAGCGCCCTGCCCATAAACCTTGCGACCGACGACGTCAGATCCGGTGAAGCTGATGATATCGACATCAGGGTGCCGGGTGAGCGCCTCACCCGCATCGATGTCGCCGGTGACGATGTTCAGCACCCCCGGCGGCAGGCCAGCGGCCTCGGCGACTTCACCGATGACCAACGCCTCCAACGGGGTGTACGGCGACGACTTCAACACCACGGTGCATCCGGCGGCCAGTGCTGGGCCCGTTTTGAAGAGGTTCAGGAAGAACGGGAAGTTGAACGCGGTGATCAACGCGGCCACACCGTAGGGTTCGCGGAGCACCATGCCCTGGCCGACGCCGCGACCCACGACCGGATGCGTCGGTGCTTCGAAGTCGAACCGGGGCATCACCCGGGCGGCCAGGTCGGCCAGGTGTTCGATCGGAGTGACTATTTGGAGGAATTCCGCCAGGGCTCGAGTGGAACCGGCCTCGGCGATGTTGAGTTCAATCAACTCCGCTCGACGCCGGTCGAACTCGGCGGCCATGTTCGCCAGCACGACGGCCCGTTCGGCGGGCGCCATGCGCGGCCAGGGGCCGGAATCAAACGCACTCCGGGCTGCCTCGACAGCGCGATGCACGTCGGCGGGCGTGGCCTGCGGGACGGCGCCGATCACCGCCTCCGTCGCCGGGTTGATGACTTCCAGCATCTCCTCGCCGGAGCTGTCCACCCACTTGCCGCCGATGAAGAGCTTGCTGGTTTGTACTGCTGCCATGGCCGACCTCCGGGGTGACTTAGTGCACTTATCTAGATGTTCGAGGACATCAGCACTGCCTAAGTTATGCTGATGTCAAGTGAGCGGCTGCTCCGGTGTGCAAGGTGCGCAAATTGCCAAGCCTCCTTGGCCGCCAGCCGGGGACAGCTGTGAGGAGAACCGTGACCACCGACACGCCGACTAACGGCGAGCAGCGGCCGGTCCGCGC
>JARLGS010000696.1 GCA_031292695.1 Mycobacterium sp.
CTGCGGGCGCTGCAAGCCGAGGGCTTGCCGCTGGCCGGCCCGTTCCGCGTGGCGGCGGGCGGGACACCGAGGTCGGCATGCGGGCGGTGTTGACGGTGGTTCGCCCCGAGCAGGGTGTGTTGGGCCTGCCCGTTTCGGCCTTCCACCGAGGGTGGACGACGGCGCGGCCGATCTCTTGGTACCACAGCGCCGGCCACGCAGCATGCCCGCCTGCTCGACACCAACGAGGGCGCGCGGCTGCAGGTGCACAACTGGTCGCTCACGGGACCCGGTTGGCGTGAGCGTACGACCATCCCGAACCGACCAACCGGCTATCATCAAGAGAAGACGCCAAATGACCTCTCGCCTTGCCTTGCTCGCCGCCTTTCTGTTGCTTGCCGGAAGCGCCCAGGCGCAGATCAATCCGTTCAAGGGGCACAGGGGCGCCCCACGCCTTGCCGACTCGGACGTGACACTGCTGGATCAGACAGGCCAGAAGCTGCTCGGCGATGCCAAGCCGGCCAAGGGCGCCAGCGTGACGTGGCAGAACGACGCGACCGGTGCCACCGGCAAAGTCGTCTACGTTGGCCCGACCAGCCGCAAAGTCGGCACCACGAAATTCGCCTGCCGTCGCCTGCGGTATGAAGTGACGATGAAGGACAGCAAGAAAGCCCGCACCGCCCGTGCGGCCTGGTGCCAGCAGCCCGACGGAAGCTGGCATCTGAACTGATCGGAACGGTCTTACCAGGCGCCGATCTGCGCCGGCCCGGCCCGCAACAGCGTCGCGGCCGGGCCTGGCGGCACGGCGTGACTGCCGGTGCTTAATGCACCAGCGACACCATCATCTCGTGCTGGTGCACGGCCGCGATGGCCACGTCGCGATCGCCGGCCACGGCCATCGGTGTGCCGTCGGCGGCGTGGATGGCGTAGGCCACCGTGCCGTTCATCATGACCGCCTTGACGTAGGCGATCTGCTGCACACCCAGGCGGGCAAGCTGATCGCTGGACAGATGGCGGATATCGAACGGCTCGGTCGTCGGGCCGCCGACATTATCGGACGAATTGGCGTTCATCTCCGTTCTCCTGGCGGGATCGGCGTCCCCTTTTGATTACAACGCCGATTCCGCTGTTGGTTCGGGCCGCCGTGGGGCACGGCCGGTCTTCCCGTGCTTCAGCTTTCCGGCTGGCCGTCCACCACCGCGGACGTGCCGTTGCTCGCCTTGCGGATCTCGATGGTTTTTACCCGGTTCTCGGGCTGCGGCCGGGCCAGGTCAACATGGAGCAGGCCGTTATCCAGCCAGGCGCCTCGCACTTCGATACCCTCCGCGAGAACAAAGGCACGCTGGAACTGGCGCGCGGCGATACCGCGATGCAGGAATACGCGCCCCTGCGAGTCGTCGGTCTGGCGACCGCGAATCACCAGTTGGTTGTCTTCCTGGGTGATCTGCAGGTCATCCATGGTGAAGCCGGCGACGGCCAGGGTGATGCGCAGCCCGACCGGGCTCACCTGCTCGATGTTGTAGGGCGGATAACCGTCAGACGAGGTCTTCGATGCCCGCTCGAGCATTTGCTCGAGATGGTCGAAGCCCAGGAACAATGGGGACGTGAACATGCGTGTCGTCACGGCGGGCCTCCTCCTGAGAGCGAAGCGATGGCGGACCCCGCCAAGCGGCGGCCCGTCGCTCCTTCATTTTGGCACCGGCGGGTCGCGTTGCAAGGGTGCTCGGACGTTGAACCTCGGCCGTGACGCCGCTACATGGGTAACATGAACTCCGCCTCCCTCGCGGCTCCTCAGGTTGACCTGGACGACGCCGAACTGCTGCCGATCCTGGTTGCGCCGCACCCGGTGTTGCGGGCGCGCTGCCGCCCGGTCACGCACGCTGACGACGATCAGGTGCGCGAGCTGGTGGCGCGCATGTTCGGTGCGATGTACAGGGCGCCCGGTATCGGCCTGGCCGCGCCGCAGGTGGGCGTGAAGCTGCGCCTGGCGATCGTCGACCTGATGCCCGACGAAAAAAAGGCGCCGATCGTGCTGATCAACCCCGAGGTGATCGCCGAGAGCGACGAGCTGGCCAGCCGGGAAGAGGGCTGTCTGTCGCTGCCCGGCCAATACGCCGACGTGATCCGTCCGGCCCGGGTGAAGGTGCGATTCACCGACATCGAGGGCGCCCGCCGCGAAATCGAGGCCGATGGGCTGCTCTCCGCCTGCCTGCAACACGAGATCGAGCACCTCGACGGCGTGCTGGTCGTCGATCACCTCTCGGTGCTGAAGCGCAACATCATCATGCGACGCCTCGCCAAGGACCAGCGGCAGAAGGGACGGTAA
>JARLGS010000697.1 GCA_031292695.1 Mycobacterium sp.
CACTGGAGCATCCACAAGCTTCGCCACTCCTGCGCCCCACTCTTGCTCGCCATGGGTGTGCCGCTCGAGGTCGTCTCCGACACGCTCGGTCACGCGTCCATCCGGGTCACCATGGATGTCTACGGTCACCTTCTGGCACCGGCGAAGATGCAAGCCGCCGACGCGATGCGGCGGGCACTGTGGCTCAAGGACCTGCCGGCGTTCGACCCTTTGGCTGCAGGTTTGGCTGCAGACGCTGACGGCGAATCGCCTTACAACCCCGTGACCTCGGATTCGGTGGGCCGCCCGGGTCTCGATCCCGGCACCTTGGGATTAAAAGTCCCCTGCTCTTCCGGATGAGCTAGCGGCCCGGGACTGCAAGATAACTTACGGGAGAACGCGCGAAGAAAAGGCTGAAGACCAGCCGGCTGTGAAAGCCCGGAGCGAGGCCCGGTCGAAATTGCGTCAGAGGGCTCCGGTCGAGGTAGGAAGCACATCTGATCGACCCCAAGACAAGCCGATCGATTGGGCGTGGCTCGTGCATCCGGAGCTTACTTCGGAGCCATGTGGCGCCGACCCGAAGGTACTGGTGGCGGAGCCAGGAGCCCCAAGGAAACCGCCCGGCATTCAACCCATGCCTGACGCTTCGGAGAGGATCGTGACAGCGCACGACTCTGAGGAGACATGGGTCGTGTCGAAGACCATGTCGTAGACAACGCCTTCATGAACAAAGGCCGCTACCAGACGCCCGGGAACAACCTCCATCGGACCCGACGTCGGTACGCGTCGTAGTCCTTGTTCGTTGCGAGCACACGGTCCTCCGCAACGGCCCGGCCGACATTGCAACCGGAGGCGACGAGCATCACCAGAGCGTTGCGCAACGAGATGCTCTGCAGCAGGTAGCCGAACTGGAGCAGGACATACGAGGCGTAGATGGGATGGCGGACGATGGCATAGGGCCCCCTGCGCACCAGCCCGCGGTCTGCTGCGACGAACCCGAACGAGCGGCCCAGAGCGAAGAATGACGTCACGCAGATCGCCAAACCGACCAACTGCACGGTCAGCCCCATCGTCAGGCCCCATTGAGGATGCGCGCCGTCCGGCCGGAACAGGACACCGGCAAACGTTCCGCCGAAGGCGAGAACCCAGTCGCCCAACCTCCGGCTCGCCGTCCGAGCCGGACGCCGGATCAGGTAAGCGACGACGACCCACATCTGCTCGACGAAGAACGCGGCCCCGATGAGGCGATGCGACTGCAGGTACACCCTCAGGGTGGCCTGCGCGAAGAACGCCGCGCCGACAGCGCCGATCAGATTTGTGGTGATCCTGACCAGTCGCTCCGCCCGAACGGATTTGAATTCGAAGTCGAGCCAACGCTGCACCGTCGGGACCGGATGCTCCCGTCGCTGCATTGACGGCACGGGAGGCTCGGCGATGGTGTTGCTCCGGCTCGCCATCTGAGGCAACGCACCCGCGTTCTCATGGCCCGACGCGCCCGAGGGGACCCGACCGGAGCCCGGGAGGGGATGCGGCCTGACCGCCGTGATGTCGGCTACGCGGAGGACCATGCTCCCGAGACCCCGAGGCGTCGCTCGATGAGACCATCGACACTGAATCGACCCGAACCGAGAATGGCGACGACCAGAGCCAGGACGCCCACCGCCAGATTCAACTGGTAGCCGGGAGGATTTACACGGTTGTTGATGCCGGTTACCCAGGTGATCGTGATCATGGCCATCACCATGTCCCCGAACAGGGCGATGCCGGCGAGGCGTGACGCCAGGCCCAGTGCGAGCGCGATGGCACCGAAGAATTCGATCAAGCCACCGATGACGGCGAAGAACCCGCCCGGGTGGAGGTGGGCCGTCTGCGAGAAGTAGATGGCGGTCCGATGGATGCCCGGGCCGTTGAACCACCCGAAGAGCTTTCCGGCGCCGTAGTAGAGGAAGATCCACGCCAGCGCGATCCGGGCGACGAGCAGTGCCACGTCATTCGGGAACTGCGTCGGCCGAGTGCTGAACACCGCTTCCAGCAACGCGCGGCCCAAGGGCCGTTTCTTGGTGGTCTCGAGCGAGGCCGTCACCATCAGGCAACCTCCTCTAGGTGAGGCTGTCGTGTGGCGAGGAGGATTCGGGTGCCTCCGCCGTTCTCGGTTCGACTGAACTGCTGTTCGGGCCGGTAGACGCGTGAACCCATGGACGGGCTCGTCGACAGGTCGTTCGCCGACCGGAAGGGAGCGAACAATTGACGAGCAAGGACGGCGAAGTGATGGGGTCGCTCTCCCGCCTGTTCCACAATCAGGGGCCGTCCTGGCAATCCGGTGTCGGTCCTGATCGTCTCCTCCGTGGGGAACACGGCGCGGTGGAAGAGCTGGTCCCAGATCGTGAGGGCGAACCCGAGGTTCACGTCTTGTGGCCCGTCCAGCTGGTGATGGATACGGTGAAAGTTGGGACTCACGAAGATGCGTCCCAGTGGTCCGAACCCCAATCGTGTATTGGAGTGAGCGAACGCCACGATGCCGCCATAAACCGCGAGCATCGTCAGCGACAAGGCACCGTTGGTGAGGAGCACCACGCCCGGAATCAGCGCGATGAGATACGAGACGTGGATCAACGGGTGGGTGCGGAACACCGTCAGCACGTTCATGTCCTCTTGCGAGTGGTGGAGCTCGTGGAAGCGCCACAACATGCGGAACCGGTGATTGGCATAGTGGGCCAGCCAGTTGCAGAAGTCCATCGCAACGAAGATGAGAGCGATCGCGCCCCAGCGCGGCAACGTGCCGATCTTGGGCAGGACGATCCACGGGGCCGACCTGCGCATCACGTCCACGAAGGAGAGGGTCAGAGCGGTCACGAGCGGGGCCACCAGGAGGACGTTCATGACCGTGAGGAGGAGGTCATGGCGGTACCCGCGGGCGAACATGGGCCGCTGTTGTGCCGGCCAGACCCGCTCGGTCACCAAGAAGACGCCGATGATCGCCAGCGTCAACGGGCCGACGATGACGACACGCAGGCTGGTCAAGGACGAGGAGAAGGCTGCCCCACCCCAATGGTGCGACCAACCGATCACCACGAGGACGGCGGCAATGCCGGCGATGGAGCACGCCGGCAGGTAGACGCGCGTTGACAGCGCGGCCCATATCCTCCTCGCGCTCCGCCCGGGAACCGTGATGGCGGGACCAGATCGTGACTGGGCCGGCGCGGTGAGAACGGACGTCATGACAACACCCTTTCGCACGCCGGCACTAGAAACCCGCACCTCCCGAGCCGGAGGACCCACCCGACCCCGCGTTGGAGCCCGAGCCGGAGTTGGAACCCGTGCCCGCCGACTTCGCCGTCACCACGACGGACCACGAACCCCACTTGTCCTTCACGTTTCCCTTCACCTGGCCCGGGCGGGTGTCCTTCGAGAACCAATAGAGCGGCTTGCCGCCATACGTCACCTGGAGAGCCCCGCCCTGCCCCGCGACCGTGCCGAGTTTCGCAGCGTTCACTCCGGGCCCGGCCGTCGCCACCATGACCCCCACCGGGAGGAGGACCTCAGGCCAGGTCTTCAGGCAATTGCCGCCACACGTCACCTTGCTCGCCTTGAGGGTGTACACCGTGTTCCCGCTGACGAGGACGGTGCCGTACTTCGCGTTCTTGGCCGTCGAGACCATGCTGCTGGTGGTGGCAGCACCCGCGGTCCCTGCGGCAATGAGGGATGCAGCCAATCCACCTCCAGCCAGCGCCGCAGCGGCGATCCGCCTCAGTGGGACTCTGCCGGATGCCCGGGGGGTGAACTCCGTCGTCCTGTCTCTCTTGTGCAATCTGGTCTTCATGTCTCCTCCGAGATCTCTCTTCATCATTCGTCATACGGGCGGAAACCACAACGGGATGGGCCGGACCAGCCGGTTCCCCGGCCTTGCGCCGCACAGAAGCTCTCTTCAATCTGGCGCACCGGGACCATCCCTGCCGGCGCTTCGGCCGTACACCCGGTGTCCACGAGAGAGGAGACGAGTGGTATGAGCCCGAAGTTGCGACCCCAAGACTCCGCCCGCCGGGTCCTCCCTCGAGCGGCGGCCGTTGCCCTTGCTCTTGGAGGGCTGACCTCGTCGATCGTTGTGGCCGATTCCGCTGGCGCGACGTCCAAGGCAAAGAGCCTCGTGATTGCGACGACCACGAACCCAAAGTACGGCACCATCCTCGTCAGCGGGACGACCGTCTACACGCTGAAGACGGCGTCCAAAGTCCCGTGTGGCGTCAAGTGCCTGAAGGTCTGGCCCCAGGTGCTGTTACCGAAAGGCGTGAGGCAGGCCAAGGCTGGGAGCGGCGTGGACGCCACGAAGCTCGGCACCGTGCGGCGTCGGGGCGGCGCACTCCAGGTGACCTATGCCGGCAAGGCGCTCTACTGGTTCTACGAGGACAGCCGGCCCAACCAGGTGAAGGGTGACGTCAAGGACAAGTGGGGCACCTGGTCGGTCGTCGTTACGACGAGTGCGGCCGGCGGTTCCTTGCAGCCCGCGGCGGGGACGACGACGGTTCCCACCACTGCACCGATGAACAAGACGGGACCGGCGAACGGGACCACGCCGACCACCGGCAGGACCACGCCCGGCGGTGGGACCACCCCACCCGCCGGCACGACGCCGACCAGCCCGCCGACGGCGCCGCCGCCGCCGCCGCCCACCACGACGGTGCCGACGACCACCCCCACGACCGCACCTCCCACGACCACCACGACATCAGGCGGCGGTGGAGGTGGAGGTGGAGGTGGAGGTGGAGGTGGAGGTGGAGGTGGCGGCATCGGCTTCTGACGCTGCACCGCGGCATCCGGGGCGCGCCCGGGGCACTGCGCCTCGTGACGGTCAGCCGATGGTCGCCAGGGCCGGCACGACGGGCCCCCAGGTCTCCTCGAGCCATTGCGACGGCGCCGACCCTGTCGATCGCACGACGATCGTGAGCGCCCCGGCAGCGTGGAGCGCCTCGGCTGCACGCAAGATCGTGTCCCGCGTGGCGACGTCGCCCAC
>JARLGS010000698.1 GCA_031292695.1 Mycobacterium sp.
CCGACAGCGGCTCGCGATTCATCAGCACCAGGTCGGCCCAGTAGCCTTCGCGCAGGTAGCCGCGGTCGGGAATGGCGAACAGGTCGGCGACCCGGTGGCTGGTCTTTGCCACCAGGGTGGTCAATGGCAGGACCCGCCCGGCCACCAGTTCCATCAGCGCCGGCAGTGCATGCTGGACCAGCGGCAGGCCGGAGGGCGCCTCGCTGTAGGGGCGTTGTTTTTCTTCCCAGGTGTGCGGCGCGTGATCGCTGCCGATCACATCCAGGCGGTTGCCGAGCAAGGCTTCGCGCAGGGCATCGCGATCCGACTGGTGCTTGATGGCCGGATTGCATTTGATCAGGTTGCCCAGGCGCGGGTAGTCGCGTTCGTCGAACAGCAGGTGATGCAGGCAGACCTCGGCGCTGATGTGTTTTTCACTGAGGGGCTTGTTCTCGAACAGCGCCAGTTCCCGTTCGGTGGTCAGGTGCAGGACGTGCAGGCGTGTGCCATGGCGTCGGGCCAGGTCCACCGCCATTGACGACGAGCGATAGCAGGCCTCGGCGTTGCGGATCAATGGGTGGGCATCGGGCGGAATAGAACCGCCGAGCAGCTCCCGCAGGTTTGCCTCCCGGGCCTTGATGGTCGGGGTGTGTTCGCAGTGTGCGAGGAGGATCGTCGGCACTTCGGCAAATAACCGTTCCAGCACTCGCGGGTCGTCCACCAGCATGTTGCCGGTGGAGGCGCCCATGAACACCTTGACCCCGGCCACGCTGGTCGGATCGAGGGCGGCGATGGTGTCGAGGTTGTCGTTGCTGACGCCGAAGTGAAAACCGTAGTTGGCCACTGAGTTACGTGCCGCCCGGCGCTGCTTGTCGGCCAGGGCGCCGAGGGTCAGGGTTGCCGGCTGGGTGTTGGGCATGTCCATGTAGCTGGTGATGCCGCCGACCACCGCCGCCCGCGACTCGGAGTGGAAACTGCCCTTGGTCGGCGCGCCGGGATCGCGGAAATGCACCTGGTCGTCGATCATGCCGGGCAGCAGCCACTGACCCGCGGCGTCGATTTCCAGGTCGGCGCTGGCGTTGTGGATCTGCGTGGCGAGGGTCTCGATCCGGCCATTGACGACTCGGATATCGGCGTCGAATTCACGCCCCTCGTTCACCACGCGGGCGTTGCGGATCAGCAGGCTGCTCATGTTCAGAACTCGTTTTGCAGGGCCTTGTAGCCGCGCACCAGGTCAACGTTGGTCCGCGCCACGTCTTCGGAAAACTCCGAGGCGCTGACACTCACCGGGGGGAACTGCGACAGGTCGGTGCCCGGGCCGATGCGGATGGTGGAGGGCACATAGAAGTCCGCTGGCAGGTCTCGGCCGTCCACCACCGAGTTGTGCCGGACCACGCTGCCGTCACCCACCGCGCAGTTGAACAGCACGCTGTTGAAACCGATGAACACCCGGTCGCCGACGGTGCACGGGCCATGGACGATGGAGCGGTGGGCGATGGAGGTGAACTCGCCGATGGTCACCGCCGCGCCGGATTTGGAGTGGATCACCACGCCGTCCTGGATATTCGAGTTGGCGCCGATGACGATGGGGTCCATCTCGCCTTGTGCGTTGACTTCGTCGGCGCGGATCACCGCATAGGGGCCGACAAAGAC
>JARLGS010000699.1 GCA_031292695.1 Mycobacterium sp.
CACCGGTGGGGTCGGTGACGTAGTTGGCCGGCTTGGCGATGACGTCGACCGGCACGCGCGTCCCGGGTGGCAGGCCGGCCCAGTCCGGGGTCAGCGCCCCGTTGGTGGGGATGTCCGACGCCCGGTAAGACAGGCTAATGGTGACCGGGAACGCCAAAACACTTGCCGGACCGAGGTCTATGGTCAGGTCGGATTGTCCTGGTGGGAAGCCGGGCCCCAGTGTGGGGGTGACCGCCAGCGCAGAATGGTTGGCATCAAAGGCGGTCGGGATGCTGAACGTGCCGATCACCCGAGCCGGATCCCCCGGTGCGGCATCGGTTTCCACCAGCACGGTGTTCACGCCTTGGCGCAGGTGGGTCGCTGCGGGCAGTTTCACACCGAACGGGATCGTGGAGGCCGAGAAGACAGTCTTACGGGTCACCGTGATGTCCGCACCACTACCGGCAAATGGAATAATCTGGTAGTCAACATCATTGGAGGCGTAGATGGCGCCACCATCGCCAGTCCAGGCCGCCCGCTCCAAACCGAGCTCGCCGGGCAGATGGATCGCGATCTGCCGGTTGGGGTGCGCGGTCGGGGCGAAGATGCCGTCCTTGGCCCACATCGGCACCGTCACCGCACCCCGTTCCGCCTGGGCGGCCAGGGGCCGTTCCATGCCAGCGGTCTCCCCTTGCGGTGTGGTGGATGAAACACGTGCGCCACCAATCGGATTCACCCGTGCCGGGTCGGCAGGCATGGGCCGCGGCTCCGGCACCGGCACCGTTGGCGGTGCCGGAGCCGCGGGGTCCGCGCCGGCGACACCGGCAGCCCCACACGTGTCGATCACCAGCAGCAGCACAGCGGCGGTGATCGACGCACAACGACGTGCTGAGCGCAGTGGATGTGCTGAACGCTCTGTGTGTGCCACGGTCAGAGGTCTTTCGGTTCGCCGTACAGGGTTTGAGTGTCATCGCCGTTGTCCGTGCGCACACGGATCGTGGTGTAGGACTGGATCTTGACCTGCCCACCACACCCATCGGCCTCGATGTTCTGATCACGCAGGTTCGACACCGCATGCATGGTGCGCAAGCTGATCCGGTCCATCGGAACTTGTGCCAGCCCACCGGGTTTGAGCAGCACCCGGATATAACCCCCCAGATGCTCCTGCACCCCGAGCGTGGCACCGGCCGACGCGCCGCCGAACCCCCCACCGCCACCACCACCGCCGCCGGCGCCGCCCTGGCGCTGCCCGAACCCGCCGCCGTAGACCTGACCGTTGATCTGCTGATACGGATTGATACCGGCATCAGCGCCGACCTCGACACCGGGCGACGAATCGGTGCGGCACCCCACGAAATAACCGGACTCCAATTGGGCATCCTGGATCGGCGATCCGCCGGTACCGGTGATCCGGGCCTCCGAGCGCAAGGTGACCCGCGCCTGCCACGAATTACTCGCACCGGCCAGATTGTCGATGTGATCGATCATCTCGTTGGTGGTGTTCACATCCACCACCCACCCGTCATCAGTGACGAACTGCGTCCACCGATCAGGCATCAGCTGCGGATCGGCCCACCCGGTGGGAGCCGCAACCGTACCCACGACTGCAAATGTAGCGAACACCAACGACACCGTCTTCAACGGACAAACAGTCATCAGACCGTCACCCATACAGTGACCCTCCCCCCGCGAAATCTGCCCAAGCCCCCCGGCTCCGTTAGCATTTCGCCTATCTCAGCGAACATTGTCACACTTCCCATGACGCGTCAACCCGGCCGTATGTCCCTGTGCGCAGCGAACACCCGCTCGCGTAAGCAACATCACCGCAAACTCCTCGCCAAAGACCGCGCAGCTAAACCAACCCATGCCAGAGGCGTCAATCTCAATTCAACGAGACCGAAACTGCACCGCAACCCGAGCAGTTACGTCGTTTGGGCTGCGGCGCATCGACTGCACGCAACTGCCTTGCGCGTCCGCTTTGTCGGCCTCACCAGTGGATCACTAAATCTGTTGCACCACTGCAGAATTCATAGATCACGGAGTGAAGTACGGGCCCATGCGCCGATCCGCGGTGGCACCGAGATGACGCCACAGTCCTGCGTTTCGCCAGTGACCGCGGGTACGAGCAATCAGTCGAGCGTTCGGGCCTACGCGCGACAGGGTCGCGGCCATGGACGCCGCGCCCAGCGCGCCTTCGGGTCGGCCACCGCGGGGGCGAACCCCGGATCCCCGTGGAGGAGCACGTTGACTTCGCTGGGACCCGATACCGGGTAGCCGACACCGGAATTGTCGAAGCCGACGACCTCGATGTCGTTGCCAAGGAACACACTGACCCGAACGACCGACGGCGATCCGAGAAGCAACTGACGTCCGGGATTGTGCCGATCACCAACGGCGAGAACGCCACTCGCGACATTGAGCTCCCCGCAAAACGCAGGAACGCCAAGCCCGTGCGTGTCCGCGCCGGAGAAGACCCGGACCGATACCGGCCTACCCACGACGACGCACTCATGGACATTCATGGTGTGCACCCACAGTGCATTCTGCACAGTACCCATGCCGCAATCGAGATCGGCGTGAACATAGGTGCCCGAAATGCCGCTGGCGCCAATGTCTTCGATCACCATGACGCTGCCGTCAGGTGTAATCGCCGCCTCGCACAGCAACGTGTTGGTTGTTGTTTGCATAGCCAAACCCCTTTTCGACTGCCATGCATGGCAGCCATACCCCCAATGGCATTGCCTTCGCAATGCAGGGCCACTGATATTTCCCAAAGCTCAGTGGCACACTCAGCCCACCCATCCGTCACCGGCAGCGGCAGCGGAAGAACCCCTATGGCCCGACGTGCGTGTGCACCTGCACGAGCGGCAATTCAGTCAATCGCAGACCAGCGATGTCAGCCAGGGCCCTTGCCCTTGGCGATCTGCACCACCGTGCGTGCCGCCACCGCTGTAGTACCCGCACCCCCGGTGGCCCGGGCGATGTGGGCGCACGTGGTATCGATCGCTGAGATGACACCGGCAAGGCCGGCCGGGTGCGCCACGGTGACGGTCAATTCGACGGTCGGGGCGCCACGGTCGACAACCGCTCTTCCCTTGGCGGCCTGCACATTCGACTCTTGTTCCAAGGCGACGGCAGCCGCCGAGGCGACACCCTCCAGGTTCACCGTGATGAACCCCGGGTCGGTGGTGCCGGAAACACGTAGGACCGGTGCCTTGCGGATCGGCACATGCGAGATCAGCCAGACCAGCCCGATCAGCACCAGTAGTGTTCCCGCCCCGGCCAGCGCCCATGGCCACCACGTGGAGCTGGTGGCGCGTACGACCGGGCCCGTGCTGATGCGTTCCGGCGCGTCGCGCACCAGATGGGTGGGCCACAGCACCGCCGCGGCGCCGATCGCAGTCACCACGATTCCGGCGACCAATGTCGCGGCGCGATCCAGCAGATCGGTCGGGCGCAGACTCATGCCGAACCGCTTGTGCCGATGCGCACCGCGATTCGCGGTGTCGGAATGAGGATTTCGGTTGCGCTGCCGACCGCAGCGGCGATCGCGCCCTTGGCTGCGATGTCAGACTCGGCACCGGTGAGTCCGACGTACAGCGTCACCTTCCGGCGCGTCGCTGCCGAGTTCAGCACCTCGACGCCAGGCACGGTGGAAGCCGCATAGGACGCAAGCCGGGCTACGTCGCGCGGGCGCATCCACACCGACCCGGCCGCGTCGACGGCGACGACCGTCTTGCGCCGAGGCCGTATGGCCAAGACCACCAGCCACGCGCCGACGACTAGCGCACCGACGCCCGCGGGGACCATCCACCACTGGCTGCGCAGGCCGTCCAGGGTGGTGACGGCAGTCCCGATCCAGGGCGTTCCTGCGACCCAGCCCAGCACGACACCGGCTTCACGTAGCGCCACGACCCCAACGATCAGCAGGACCAGCGCCAGCACCACGGCGATGTACCGGGCGGTGGCAGCAGCGACCGGGGTCCGCCCCGGTGCGGGCAGCACAATGGCGTCGGCGGTCATCATTGGGTCCTTTTCACGTCTTTGGTGGCGGCGCTGAGTTGTTCGACGGTGACGTCGACGCGGTCGACGTGCAATCCGGCCATGCTCGACAAGGCATTCGCGACATTGCGCTGCACCGCGCGCGCGACGTCCACCGCCGGCGCGGGCCACGCCACGGTG
>JARLGS010000700.1 GCA_031292695.1 Mycobacterium sp.
TGAGCGGATGCCGCCTGTGGTCGTGGGAGTGGCCGCGATGCCGGGCAGCGCGCCTCGGCAGCTGGCGCTGGTTCCCGATGCGCTGAATCCGCAGTTCACGCCGTCGGGCGCAGTGAACGCGACAGCCTGCCCGGGGGCCGCGAGGCCGATTGCAGGTAGTCAGATGTCATGTCGGCGAACCCGCTCGTGTCCGGGGCTCCGCCCGCCGGTGGTTGTGCCCAGGCGCAGCCGGGGCCGGGGCCGGGGCCGGGGCCAGCATCAGTGCGGCGGCCGCGAGCAGCGCAGCCTCGCGCAGCATCAGAACGTCGTCGACCCCGACGGCTGCAGGACGAACCCGTGCGGGCCAGTGGTGCAGGCCGTCACGCCCCCGGCCAGGACACCGCAGGCCGTGGTGCCCTGAGTGATTTTCTGGCCGACGTCGAGAAGCTTGACCCCCGGTGCTGCCGGGCACGGTCCCTTGTAGTGGTTGATGCCGCCCCCGCTATCCGAGGCTTGTGCGCCGCCAAGATCACAGTCGCCCTGGGAGCTGCCGCTGGGTGAGATTGGGACGTTCTGCACCCCAGGCAGTGGCCCCTGGCATTGTGCACTGGTACTGGTTAGTCCGCAGTGCAGCCCGTCGGGCGTGGAGAACAGTGCGATTGTTCCGGAGTTACGCGGTCCGGTCTCGAGATAACTCTGAGTCACGTCGGCCAGCGGTCCGAGGTCGGGGAAGGCAGGGGGTTGTGCGGATGCACATCCCGGTGCTGCGGCCAGCACGATCACAGCGCTGGCGATGGGAATCATCCACTTGGTGGTCAACGTCGGTGTCCTTTCGCGGTGAGGATGTCGCGGGCTATGGGGCAGGTTGGCTGACGGTGAATTGCGTTGTGAATAACTGGGGGTCGTACGTCCCCTCCGGTGAACCCGGCGGGGCGAATTGGCTAATCCGCATCGTGACGGTGTCCTGATGGGTAACGGGGTCGTACTCGTCTTTGACGATGGTCGGACCATATGGCTGGGATATGCCCCTGACGGGGTCGTTGGGCACGACCTCAATGCCTTGTGTCTGGTTGACCAACCCTCCGGGGGTCGCGGCGGTGGTGGCCTGAATGGACCCCAGGTTGTCGCCGCCGGTGAGCATGAAGCTGCCGCCTTGCAGGTGCACCAGTTGGTTTTCCCGACCGCCACTGAGTACCGCGCCGTCGTCGCTCCACTTCGGTGCACCCGCCGGAGCCGGTCCGTTGTTGGCCGGTAGCGCGCCCGCCCACCCGTTGGGGTTGTTGGTGTCGACGGGGATTGAGTACATATGTCGAGTTTCGTCTGCGCCCAGTCCGGTGTTACCGACGATGTACATCTTGTTGGTGGCCGGGTCGTACA
>JARLGS010000701.1 GCA_031292695.1 Mycobacterium sp.
CGACAGGCAACGTTACGGTCACTGGCACGCAGTCGACGTTGGGCAATACAGGCTTGTTTATTGTTGGGGATTCTGGCCTGGCCACGCTTGCCATCAATGCCGGCGGCAGCGTCATCACGTCAGGCGATGCCGGTCCGGCCCTGATCACGGTTGGCATCAACTCCGGCGGCAGCGTCACCACGTCAGCCGGCGCGGTGATCGCCAACACCGCCGCTGCCGCCAATTCTTCTGTCAACGTCACCGGCGCCGGTTCTTACTGGCAGATCGATGGCGCACTCACCGTCGGTAATGCCGGCTTCGGGTCGTTGTCGATCTCGCAGGGCGGCACGGTCATCACCTACAGCGCCGATCTCGCGGCAACCTCCGGCGGCGACGGCGTCATCACCGTAGCGGGCACCGGCTCGTTGCTTCTGTCAGGCGGCAGCCTGACCGTCGGAGACCAGGGCGCCGGGGAGCTCTCCATCCTCAGTGGCGGCAGCGTCTCCACGGGCGACCTCACCATCGGCAATGCCAACCCGGCGTCCTCGGGCAACGTGGACGTCGAGGGCGCCGGCAGCACGTTGCACATCCTCAACGGCGGCATCCTCAACATCGGCGTGGCCGGCGGCGGCAGCGGCATCCTGACCATCGGCACCAACGCCACGCTGACCTTCAACGGCACTATCGTCGAAGCCGGCCATGCCTCGTTCAACAACAATGGCGGCCTGGTCGATCCCGATGCGTTCGAGTTCACCAGCGCGAGCAACAGCGGCTCGGGGGTGAACGACTACAGCCTGTATCTCGGCAACATCGGCGCGGTGCAGATCACCGACGGCAGCACCGGGATCTGGAATGCGGCGATGCTGCTGACCGGCACCTCGGCGGCCGATGCGGCCGACAACATCGACAACGACACCCGCGGCCAATGGCAATTGAGCGGCGGCGGCACGCTGGTGATCAATGCCAATACGGTCGATGCCGGCCAGGTGATCGTGTTCGAGGACAATACCGACACGCTGGTGATCGGCCAGGTGGTGAACGGCGGCTCGGCCGGGATCAGCGGGCAGGCGCCGGTGGTGCTCGAGGGGGCCGAGAACCTGCTGCAGGCCGGCGGCTTCGACGCGACGATCTGGGGCTATCGGGCGGGCGACAAGATCCTGTTCAACAATCTGGCGGTGGTGTCGGACCAGATCGTCAACGGCAATACGCTGGAGCTTCTGGGCTCTGGCAATAGCGATCTGGGCTCGCTGGTGTTCAGGAGCAAGGCCGGCGACGCGCCGTTGGGGGCGACCGGGATGGCGGCAGCGGCGGCGCAGATGGCGTGCTTTGCCACCGGAACGTTGATCGAGACGGTGGACGGGAAGCGGGCGGTCGAGACGCTGGCGGTGGGCGACGAGGTGGTGACGCTGCTGGGTGGGCCGGGCCGGATCGTCTGGGTGGGCTCGCGGGCGGTGGATTGTGCGCGGCATCCGCGGCCCGAGGCAGTGTGGCCGGTGCGTATTGCCGCCGGGGCGTTTGGCGACAACGTTCCGGCGCGCGAGTTGTTCGTGTCGCCGGACCATGGGGTGTTCGTGAACGGCGTTCTGGTACCAGCAAAACTGCTGATCAACGGCACGAACATTGTTCAGATGAAACGGCACCGGATCGTCTACTACCACGTGGAATTACCCGAGCATGCGGTCATCCTGGCCGAAGGGCTGACCGTGGAAAGTTATCTCGACACCGGCGACCGCGCCAACTTTGAACCGGATGGCGCCGGCATCCGGCTGTTCGCTGACTTCGCCGTGCGCCTGGCGCCGGAGGCTGCGACGGTGTGGGAAACCCAGGGCGCGGCGCCGTTGGTGACC
>JARLGS010000702.1 GCA_031292695.1 Mycobacterium sp.
CGGCGGTGCGGGCGCGAGCGCTCGACCTAATGCGGGCAGAGGGCAGCTCCTGGTCGCTGACCTGGGAATGGTTCTTCTACACCGTGGTGATCGCTCACTTCGAAGCGGACTACACACGTTCCAATTGGATTCCCTACCGCGTCACCTGCAAGGTCGTGCGCGACGAGACGGCGGCGGCCGTGGAGGCCACGGTGTCGCTGGCCACCTGCGTGTTGGACGATCTTGCCAGCGCGCAGAATCTCGGCAGCACAGTGGGGCTCAACGGAACGATGGGCTCGCTTGCCCCCATGCAGGCGACGCAGCCCGGGAGTGGCGCCTATGCCGGCGCGAGCGCGGCGCTGGCGGGAGCGTCGCAGCAGATCAACACCGGCATTGCGGGGACCGAGGAGCAGCTCGGCAGTGCGTCGGTCTCGGATGCCGCGGGGTTGGACACGACTACCAATTTGGCCGGGCAACTCGCGGCGCTGACGGCTGCGCGCGGCTATGTGGGCCGGGCCGTGGCGAATCTGGCGAACGCGGATACGTGAGGGGTTATGCGCACGATCACGGTGACCGGCGGCAATTTGTTCCAGGTTGCCGCGCAGCAGCTTGGCGACGCCACGCAGTGGATTCGCATCGCTCAGGCGAATGGGCTGTCCGATCCAATGCTGACGGGATTGGTGATCTTGAGCATCCCGGCTGCCGATCCTTCGGCGGGAGGCGGCATTGCAACTCAGTAATAGTCTGCTCGATCCGTCTATGGCGGTGCGCTATCCGCGACTGCGCGTGTTGGCTAATGGCGATCTCGTGCCGGGTGTCTTCGGAGCGGAGGTGTTGAACAACAGCTACTTTGCTGCGGATCGCTTCCAGTTGGGACTGGCGCTGTCGGCCGACCCGACACGAGGCCCCGCATGGTGGGCCGATCGGGACGACGTGCTGATCGATATCGCGATCTCGCTCGGGGGCGACTACGTGAACCTGCTGCACGGCGGGGTGGATTCGCTGGAGATCGATCTGCTTGGCGATGCCGTGCGACTGACCGGACGCGACCTGAGCGCGGAGCTGATCGAGGCACGCGCGCAAGGGACCTTCGCCAACCAAACGTCAAGCGACGTTGCCACGACTCTGGCCGGGCGACATGGGCTATCGGCAGATGTGCAGGCCACGACTACCCCGGTGGGACGCTATTGGGAGCTGGAGCACGACAGCCTCGTACTGGACGGATTCGCGCGGGTGACCACGGAGTGGGATCTGCTGGTTACGCTGGCGCAATACGAGGGGTTTGGCGTGTGGGTGCAAGGAACGACACTGCATTTCCGCGCGGCGGACACGTCAGCGACACCGACGGTACTGCAGATGGCGGAACTAAGCGCGTTGCACCTGGAGCGGTCACTGACACTGGCGCAAGGCATCGAGGTGACGGTGAAGAGTTGGCACAGTCGGGCCGCACAACGCACCGTGCAGACGGCGTCCGCGAACCAGGCGACCGGAGCGGGTGGAACGAGCTATGTCTACATCGCACCCAATCTCACGCCGGACGTGGCGCTGAAGCTGGCGCACCAGCGACTGGCGGAGCTGACCCAGCACGAGCGGGTGATCGTGGCCGAGATGCCGGGAGAACTGTCGCTGGCACCGGGCCAGCAGATCCTGCTGCAAGGTACCAGGACAACGTTCGATCGTACCTATTCGATCGATTCGGTGGAACGGCGGCTTGATGTGTCGCGCGGCTTTACACAGCACATGCGTGCCCGCAATGTCAGCACGGTCACGTAAACATCATCAAGGCTGAGTCTCCTATGGAACGACTTCTGAATGCGCTGAAGGCGCAGGCGGCATCGTTGGATCGTTTGCTCGGCCAGCCCCGCTTCGGGTTGGTGACGAGCGTCGACCCAGCTCGCTATGCAGCGCGAGTCTCGCTGCAACCCGAAGGCGTGCTGACCGGCTGGCTGCCGGTACTGTCTGCCTGGACCGGGTCTGGATGGGGTGCGGTGTGTCTGCCGGCGCCGGGCGACCAAGTGCTGGTGGTACCGCAGGAAGGCGATGCCGAGCACGGGGTGATCGTCGGTGCGAGCTACAGCGACGCTGCACGGGCGCCGGTGGCGCCAGCGGGCGAGTTGTGGCTCGTGCACAGCAGCGGAGCAGCGCTGCACCTGTGCAACGATGGCACGGTGCAAATTGTAGGCGATCTCCATGTCGATGGCGACGTCTATGACAGTCAAGGGTCGTTGGCGCGGCTACGCGGCCACTACGACGCGCACACCCATGGCAGTCTTGGCTCGCCGCCGAGTTCACAGGACTGATCGTCGGAGACGACAACGGAGCAATTGGATGTCAGATCTGCAGCACCAGTTCGGTTCCGACCTCTCGGCCGGACCAACCGGTGACCTGGCGACTGTGAGCGGTCCGACACTGGGTCAGCAACGGGTGCTGCGCCGGCTGTTGACCAACTCTGGAGACTACATCTGGCAACTAAGCTATGGCGCAGGACTCGCGCAGTTCGTCGGTCAGCCGGCGGATGCGACCCGCATCCGCGCGGTGATCCGCAGCCAGATTTTCAAGGAAGCAGCGGTGGCACGGACCCCGGAGCCGGTAGTTGACGTGGTTTCAGACGGGATCGGCACGGTCTCGGTACAGGTGAGCTACACGGACGCCGAGACCGACACGACCCAGGTACTTGGCTTCACCCTCGGCGACGGAAACTGACCCATGCAGTTACAGCTGCAGACTTTTTCCAGCCTGGTCTCGGCCGCGGCTGCCGCGGTCCAGGGTTCGGCAAAACAGCTCATGGATTTGACGGTCGGCTCGACGCTGCGCGCGCTACTGGAAGCGAGTGCGTCGGTCGGGCTGTGGATGCAGTGGCTGATCTTGCAGGTGCTGCAGATGACCCGGGCGGCGACGAGCGCAGGTGCCGATCTCGACAGTTGGGTGGCCGATTTCGGCTTGGCGCGACTGCCCGCGGTGGCGGCTACGGGATCGGTGACGTTCTCGCGCTTTACGCCGACTAACTCGGCGCTGGTGCCGTTGGGGACCCAGGTGAAGACAGCCGATGCCACATTGGCGTTCGATGTCACGCAGGACACCACCAACACGACCTGGAATGCGACGCTGAACGGCTATCTTATACCGGCCAGCCAAACCACCGTGACGGTGCCGGTGGTGGCCGAGATAGCGGGCAACTCTGGCAACGTGCAGGCCAATACCCTAACGCTGATCTCAACGGCGATCTCGGGGGTCGATACCGTGACGAACGCGCTGGCGTTCACCGATGGGATCGACGCCGAGACTGACGTGGCTCTGCGGGCACGGTTTCAGAATTACATCAACACCCGCTGCCAAGCGACGGCGGCCGCGATCAGTTATGCTGTGTCGTCGGTGCAACAGGGGCTAACCTGGACGATCCAGGAGAACACCACAGCGGCCGCAATCCAGACACCTGGCAACTTCGTGGTGACGGTGGACGACGGGACGGGCAATCCGAGCAGTGCCCTGCTGACGAACGTGCAGACTGCCATTGCCGCGGTCAGGCCGGTAGGATCTGCATTTCAGGTGTTGGGTCCCAAGGTGGTTGCGGCCAACATTTCTGTGACAGTGACCGCTGCAGCAGGCTACACCCAGGCACAGGCCGTGGCAGCCGTGGAAACCGCGCTGACGGCAACAGTGAATGCCGGCGGAATGGGCGCCGGGTTCATGTTCGGGACGATTTACCAGGTAGCCCTAAACTGTCCCAGCGTGGCCGCTGTCGAGGGGGTGACGCTGAACGGCGCGACCTCCGACCTGGCCGTAACGCAGGCGCAAGTGGTCCGCGCCGGCACGATCGCGGCGTCCTGACATGGCAACGGGAGATAAGGCTGACATTGTGTCACGGCTGCGGGCCGTGCTGCCGGCGCGATGGTTCCCTGACACGGCGCCCGGTGTCGCGAGCAACACGCCTATCCTCGACGCGGCGCTGGCCGGCATCGCCAACGTCTGGGCACAGGTTTTCTCGGCTCTGAGCTACGCCACCCTGCAGGCGCGCATCGCGACCGCAACTGACGTGTTCCTGGACATGATCGGGGTAGACTTTTTCGGCCCCGCGATGACACGCCAGCAATTGGAAAGCGATGCGCACTATCGGACGCGGCTACAAGCCGCGATGCTTCGGCCACGAGGGACACGGGCTGCGCTGGTGCAGGCACTGGTTACTCTGACCAACCGCGCACCGACGATCTTCGAGCCTGCGTGGCCGCCCGACACGGGTGTCTGGGGCGTGACCTGCGGCTGGGGGGTCGCGGGTGGGTGGGGTAACCTCGCCATGCCATTCCAGTGCTTGGTCACCGCGTTCCGGCCGCAGGGCGGCGGGGTGTCGGTTGTTGCCGGCTGGGGCATTCCTGTGGGCGGCTGGGGAGGCGGGGCAATCGAGTACGCCAACCTGTCGATGGAGAACGAAGAGGTGAGCGACGAACAGATTGCCGTCGCTATCGCCGGGGTGATGCCGGCCGCCACGATTGCCTGGCTGCGTATTTCCAACTGAGGGCCACCAATGGACCGCACGATCGTTTATCCAGGCAGCATTCCGCTTGACACGGACCTGCTGCAACTCAATCGCAACACCATGATTGCGCTCGGCGCATTGATGAAGACGGTGCTTGGGACCGCGACCGTGGCCGATGGGCTCGTGGTGTCGCCGACGACGCCGAATTCAATGTCGGTGTCCGTCGGGCCGGGCAGCATTACCGCGTTCACCGTGGTTGATGCCACGTCGTTCGGTTCCCTGCCGGCGGACAGCGATGGTCTGCTGAAGATGGGGGTGAACCTGGAGCCTGCCACGTTGACCTTGTCGGCGCCCACCATCGCCGGGCAGAGCGTGGCTTGGCTGATCGAGGCGGCGTTCATCGAGACTGACGCCAATCCGACTGTGTTGCCCTATTACAACGCGAGCAATCCGGCGCAGCCCTGGTTGGGACCGGCCAACGCCGGAACCGTGCAGCCGACGGCGCGAGTACAGCAGGTGCAGATACAGGCACTCCCCGGCGTAGCGGCAGCGACCGGCAACCAAGTGCCCCCACCCGTCGATGCGGGCTGGGTAGGGCTCGCCGTGGTCACGCTGGCCTACGGCCAGAGCGCGGTGGGGCCTGGTGCTATCGTGCCGTGTACGAGCACACCGCTGTTGCCATACCGGTTGCCGCAGCTCCGGCCGGGATTCGCCTCACTGCAGGCGTTCGCGACGAGCGGCGTGTTTGTGGTGCCGAACGGCGTGACCCGGGCCAAAGTGACGGTTATTGGCGGCGGCGGGGCGGGCGGAACGGATGCCACCGTGCCGGGCGGCGGCGGCGGCGCCGGCGGCCGGGCGGTTGGAATCGTGACCGGACTCGCGCCTGGCAGCTCGATCTATGTCACGGTCGGTAGCGGTGGCGTGGCATCGGCGACGCCGGCTCCGGGCGGGCCCGGGGGCACCTCCAGCTTTGGGTCGTACCTGTCGGCGACCGGTGGTGCTGGTGGCGGTGGTGGGACCGCTAACCAGCCGAACGCCGGCGGGTCGGGGGGCATTGGCGTTGGCGGCGAGGTCAACGAGGCGGGATCATACGGCACGGACTGCGTGCTGCAGGCCGCGCGTGGCGGCGATGGTGCGGGACCTGGTGGGGCGCGCGGTACTACGGGGGCACTGACCGGGATGGCGGCCGCCGGGCCGGGTGGTGGTGGTGGTGGTGGTGGCTGCAGTCAGCCGGGCGGCGGAACCGGGGCAGTCGGCGGCAACGGGGCGTCCGGGCTGGTTTTCGTCGAATATTGAGCGCCGGGCGAGCAAAGGGAATTCGCATGAAGACGTATGCGCGTGTCGAGAACCGCATCATAGCTGAGATTATCACCACGGCGGGGAACATTGGCTCGCTGTTCCATCCTTCGTTGCACTGGGTCGATGTTACCGGGCAAGCCGTACAGGTGGGCTGGGTACAGGGCGACAATGGAACGTTCGCACCGCCGCCGCCGCCGCCAATAGCGGCGACGTTGCCTCCGCCGAATTTTGCCGAGCTGCTCGCCGAGCTCACCGCACTGAAGGCGCAGGTCGCGCAACTCCATATCAGCTGAACGAGGCGCGGCATCTGCCGTTCGTCGCCGTGGCCTCTGGCCATGGCTATCAATAATCGCCGCTGCAGCTACGAACGCGGATGGCCGGCTGGTGCCGGCTATGGCGGAGCGTTGCGGCCGGCCCTGTGTGTTCTGGGGAGCAACTCAATGCCCACCGTCGCCCCGCAAGTGGTCCGTCCGAGCAGCGCACGGCGCGTGGTACTCGACGGTTTCGTCCCAGCCTCCCCCGGCAGCCTGGCGACGGCACCAGCGGCATTGGCCTGGCCAGCAAAAGACCCAGGCGACGTGCTGGACTACGAGTTTGACATTTCACCGGCGCTGGCTGGCAACGACAAGGACACCATTACCACGATCGGAGTGACGATCCAGCCGTCGACGACCGGCGATCTGGCGCTGATCTCCTCGGCGGCGGATGGCAGTACGGCGGTGTTGTGGCTCGCCGGCGGACAGGTCGGGACAGTGTACTCGGTGCAGGTGACGATTGGCACTACGGCGGGGCGGACGATCGGGCGGGCGATCTACCTGCCTGTGCTGGCGCTAGTGTCGAGTGCACCACCGGCCAGCGCATTGACCACAGCTGACGGCACGGCCGTATCGGACCAATCCGGCAACGCTATCACGGTCGGAGGCTGAACCGATGCCGACCATCGACCAGATGGATGCGGCGACCGCCGTCGCCAGCACTGATGAGCTGCCGGTCAGCCAGAACGGTGTGGTTCGCAAGGCGACGCAAGCGCAGGTCGTGGCCGGCCTGCAGCCGACGCTGGTCGTGCCGCAAGCGAACCTGTTGGGGCGCAGCAGCGCCGGCACTGGGGCACCGGAGACGGTGGCGTTGGGGCCGGGGCTGTCGCTGGCCGCGGGAGTGTTGTCGCTATTACCACCGGCGCACACCTTTGCCGATCTGCCGCAGGCCGGATCGCCGGGCGGTGGCGACTTGGTACCGTTCTGCCAGAACGGGAAGGACATGGAGCTGCCATATGCGCAGTTCATGGCGGGCCTGTCCGGGTTGGCGGGTGTTGACGGCTCGGGATTGGTCGCACTGCCGAGCGGCGGCGCTGCGTCGAGGCGGTTGGCCGAGCTTTTTGCCGATTCGGTCGCGGTCGAATCATTCGGCGCGCATGGTGACGGCGTGACCGACGATACCGCCGCGTTTACCGCGGCGGTGGCGTCTGGCCGCCCGGTGCGGTTGAGTCATGCCACCTACGTGGTCAACGGCCAGTGGACGATCAGTCAACCTGGCGCCGTGCTGCTCGGCACACCCGGATTGAGTGTACTGCGGCGGACAAGTCAGAGTGGCGGCGCGTGGATCGCCATCCAAGCGGACGGATTCCGTGCCGAGGGGGTGGTGTTCGACGCCAACAGCGCCGCTGTCACGCTGGAAAGCTGGGGGGTGCAGGTCGGCACGCAATGCCTTGCGTCCGACTTCCATCGCTGTGCCTTCC
>JARLGS010000083.1 GCA_031292695.1 Mycobacterium sp.
ACTGGTTGAACACCCGGAACTCGCCGGCGTCGGCCGGGTTCCGGATGGCCAGCTCGACACAGGCCAGCGTGTCGCGGATGTCGAGGAAACCCCTCGTCTGGCCGCCCTTCCCGTAGACGGTGAGTGGCTCACCGGCCGCCGCCTGGATCACGAACCGGTTGAGCACGGTCCCGAAGACGGCGTCGTAGTCGAAACGGGTCGCCAGGTCTGCGTGCAGTGTGGTCTCGGGGGTCGACTGCCCGTACACGACCCCCTGGTTGAGATCCGTCGAGCGGAGACCCCAGGCCCGGCAGCAGAACGCGATGTTGTGGCTGTCGTGGACCTTGGAAAGGTGGTAGAAGCTCCCCGGCTGCTTGGGGAAGGGCAGGACGTCGGTGCGGCCACGGTGGGTGATCTCGATGTAGCCCTCTTCGATGTCGATGTTGGGAGTGCCGTACTCCCCCATCGTCCCGAGCTTGACGAGGTGGATCGACGGGTCGACGTCGGCGATGGCGTAGAGCAGGTTCAACGTGCCCACCACGTTGTTGACCTGGGTGTAGACCGCATGCTTGCGGTCGACCATGGAGTAGGGGGCGCTGCGCTGCTCGGCGAAGTGGACGATGGCGTCAGGCCGGAAGCTGCCCACCATGTCGTAGACGAACTCTTCCTCGGTCAGGTCGCCGATGAAGACGTCGAGGCGCCTGCCCGAGACCTCCTCCCAGCAGTCCACGCGCCGGTGCAGCGAGGCGATGGGGACCAGGGAGTCCACCCCCATTTCGAGGTCGTAGCCCCGGCGGGCGAAGTTGTCCGCCACCCCCACCTCGTAGCCGGCCCTAGAAAGATGCAGCGCAGTCGGCCAGCCCAGATACCCGTCACCGCCCAGGACCAGTACTCGCACGTGACACCTTCCGTTTCCGTGACAGCCAGATTTCACATCCGTGACAGCAAGAGTTTCCTCTTATAGGCTGGGATAGCCCTGAGAATCCTGTTAAGGAAGCTTCCGGGTTCCCAAAAACCGCTACAGCTGTGACAGAATCAATGCAGTTTGATGAAGATTTTGGCACCTCCGGCGCCCGCCGTGGGAGCTCAGGTAAGGAAGCCCCGATGGAGCTCGTGCCCCCGAGCGCAGCCACCAACTCCATGACACACGACGACACGGCCGAAACCGACGCGCCGGCGCAACCGGTGGTTCGGCTGTCACTGGCGCGCACGGCCGTCCTCGGGGGCCAGTCGTTCGAGACCCACCTACCCGGTGCGTGGTTCTTCGGCATGCCGGGCGGGCTGTTCGGATCGCAGGGCACGAACGAGACGTTGCCTCCGGTGGCCTCGCTCGCGCTGGTGTTCGGTGGCCTCATCCTCCTCACCCGCGTCTGGGTCGGATTCCTCGGCCACCTGAACCGCCACAACGGCTTCCCGGTGAAGCGCGTCGTGCTGGTCGTCATGATCTGGGCCGTGCCGCTGTTGCTGGCGCCGCCGCTGTTCAGCCGCGATGTCTACACGTATGCCGCACAGGGCGAGATGGTCAGCCACCACATCAACCCGTATTCCTACGGGCCCAACGTGCTCGGGGCCACGCCGTTCAATCAACTGGCCGAC
>JARLGS010000084.1 GCA_031292695.1 Mycobacterium sp.
AGGTGTCCCAGCCGGCGCCGGTCGTTGAGCGCGCGCAGCCCGTCGCGCATTCTGCGCACCAGCTGCAGGTCCTGGGGGCTCATCCGACAGCCCCCGCAATCGTGAAGGGTGCCGCCGAGGTCTTCCTCGGGCAGCTCCCCGTTGCGGCATCGGGCAGCCAGTGCCTGCGCTGGCAGACCGGACACACTACCTCCGTGAACCGCCTGCCGTCCGCGAGCCGCCGGGTGCTGATGACCTTCGCGGTCTTCTTCGGCCGGCTCATTGCATGGATCCGTGCTGTTTGCTGACCTGGTTGGCCAGGATGCGCTGGACGCGTTCGGTCATACCGGGTGTGGCCGCGGTCGGCGCTCCTGGTGCCCCAGCGCGCAGATTTGGTGGCACTACAGGCACTACAGGAGGTTGATCAGCCTGTTTTTCCTGTTCAGGGATGGTTTCTTCTGTAGTGCCACCGATGCCAAATTGTTCGCCTGCGGTGTCACGCTGTTTCTGCAGGTCAACGCCTGTAGTGCCTGTAGTGCCAGGCCCTCCAAGAGTTGGGCCTGCGGTGCCAGCAGTGCCACCGTCCTTCGCGCGCCAGTTAGTGGTTTTCGGGAACCCTGTCCCGTCGACCGACTCGGCCAATCGAGCGTTTGCCAGCGTGCCGAATAACCGGAACACCGAGCGGCGGCTTATGCCCTTGTCCGCTCCGTATGCGACCGCATCCTTGGGCCGGATCACGACCTTCTCCTTCTCGGCGTCGGCCAGGAGTTGGTACAGCCACGACGCCGTGAGATTGGTGGTGCAGTCGCGGGTGTCGTTCTCGTCGGCATCGCTGGCCCCTGGGCAGCGGTTGATGATGTCGTCTACCGAGGTCTCGGTGGCACCGAGATCAATCACCCTGGCTACCTGCGCGGTGCCGGTGTCAGTGGGTACCGCCGTGTTCTCCAAACGGAACGCGAACGACTCCTCGCCCCTCGCGGAGTAGTTCCCCTTGTCCTGCGAGACGACAGTCTGATCGCCGTCTTCGGCGAACAAGAACACCGATCGCGCAGCGTCACGGAACGCGTGCGAACCGGACATCTTGTCCGACGCGTTGCCCCCGCCTTTACCGAAGTGGCGAATGAAAACCGCCACGGCACCGGTTTCGGCGGCCAGTCGAGCGAGTCCGTCGAGCGCCACCCGCACATCCGCTTCGCGGTGCAGATCACCAGACATCGTGGATGCGATGGGGTCGATGATCACCAGGGCCGCGCCGCTGCTCTGGATGGCGGTCTTCATCGTGTCCACGTCGAGCGGCAGCCGCGGTGACGCCTCGCGGGTGTCGGCGTCGATGATCGTCTCGATCGCCAGGCGGCCGATCAGCGTGAGGTCGGCACCGGCTGCCATCAACCTGGGCACCAGCACCGGCCCCCAATCGTCCTCGCCGGACCAGATCAGCGTGCGGCGTTTGGTGCCGTGGTGCTCGCCGGGCAGAGTGCCGTGGGACAGCTGCGCAGCAAGATGTAGTGCGTAGGTTGTCTTCCCGGTGTTGCCGCGCCCGGCGAATGCCGACAGGGTGCCCACGGGTATCCGGTTGTCCCACAGCCACACCTGCCGCTGCGGCGGGATCGCTGATGCCCACTCGACGACCGCGCGCCTAGTCATGCGGTCACCCGCTTCGACCATGGGTGTGCCTGCTGGAATTCGGCCCGCTGCCGCGCCCTGTGGGCCACACGCGTCCAGTCTTCGGCGGCTGCGATGGCGCGGCTCGCGGCGGCCAGTGTCTCCTGGGCTGTATCCATACGCAGCGCGTGCCGCTGCGCGGCATCGAGCACCGCGGCCCACTTCGCCGGGTCGGTGTCCGATAGCAACTGCCATGCAATCGTTCCCGCCATCGGCCAGTCATCGACTGCCGTCAGCCACGGCCCCACGAACTCGTGAACCGCCCACCAATCCACTTCGCGCGAGCCGAAATATCTTGCCGGGGTGGTATATTGGTTGGTGACAGATGTTGTTGAGTGGGGGCCCGGCTGACCGGCCGGGCGGTCTCTATTTCCCTCGATCATGCGGCACCACCCCGCAATATCGCGGCGATGCGGTCGCGCTGCTCTGCCGTCAGCGGCGGTGCTGAATTAACCACTCGTTCAACGTATTCCGTAAGGGATACGGCCTTCAGTTCTTGCTGCGCCTTGACGAACTCAGCGTCATCGGGCAGTCGTGACCGGCTTAGCGCCGCTACGCGAGCCCTTCGATGGCGGACCTGACCTGATGCAGGCATGGCGAAACCTCCAGTTGCTAAACGGATTAGCTTGGAGGTGGGTAGATCGGCCTGCCTCCTGATGCGGATTCGTCTTGATCAGCCCGCACACGTCGTTATGTTCTGTGCTCGACCGTACAGCTGCTTGCGGACATAGCACGAGGGTCGCTGTGTCCCACTTGTGTGATCAACACGTGAATCACGAAGTGACTGAGTTACATGTACCGCCGCAGCTTTGACCTACATAAGTGCAGGTCACCGGGTTCGAAGTCCTTCTCTCGGACCGTTCGCCATCTTATGAGTGTTGACCGCCCCGATCTCGGCCTTAAGGTCGAGCTGCCGGTACATATCTGCACGTTCTCGGGGCACAACACTCACTTGCGGGACTTGACCGGCTTGCACCACGCAGAAACTCGTCCTTTGCGAGGTTCAACCGCCCGATCTCGCATTCGTCGTTCTTGAACAGGAACGTCGTAGATCTCGTCCCCCACGCGCGGTATCTAAAAGTTCTACCGCTCGGGGCAGTCGATGTAAGCGATCTACTCGTGACGCCAGCGTATTTCGACACTCGCGGGGTCGAATCCCGGCCCCGGCCTGGTGCGGTTGACAATCACTCGGATTCCGAAGGCTTCCAGAATCGCCCGTCTCTGCGCAACGTTCATCTCGTCCCACCGCTGCCGCGCTTTCGGGCCGGCAAGCGGCCGCAGTGCCTCGATGTCGAGCGACACAACAGAGTCCCCATGCCTCCGCTCGGCCTCATCGAGTTCTGGCTGTAGCTCAGCGGTGATCGTGGCCAACTGATCATCGGTGATTGCATCACGCGCGAACAACAACGCTGCCTTCTTGAGCTGGCCACGAATTTCTGTTACCCGATCGCCCCAGCGCTTCGCTTCGTCATCATCGCCCGTAAGCCAGTCGAGAGCGTCGGGCTGCGCAAGGCGAGCGATGACCACTTCCTCGACAAGTTCATCAACCGACGATTCAGATCGGCCGACACAACCCTTTCCGTCACACACGTAGAGATCGAGTGGTCGCCCGTGCTGGCCGCGTTTGGTCGCCGCGCGCAGCTTGCCCCCGCACGGCCCACACTCACCAATACCCCACGACAGCAGGTGGCGGCGGGCACCTGGGCGTGCTGCCCCGTTCGTCTGTCGGGCTGGTTCTGCTAGCAGCGCCGCGACCTTGTTGTGCTTGACGCGGTCCACGATCGGCGGCCAGCACCCGTCAAACCGCTGTTCATCAGGTTGGCCGCGATGGTGTATCCGCACCGCGATGTTCGATGCCCGCAGCGCCAGTTTCTTGACCGACGTTTTTCCCCACGTAGGCGTCTTAGGTGCCGGTTGGCCACGTTCGTTGAGTGATGCTGTGATCCCGAGTAGTGACTCCCCCGCCAGGAGCCGGTCGACAATCTCGCGGACCACCGCAGCTTCGTGCGGGTGTTCGGTGTACACCGCCGACGCACCATTGCCGGTCTTGATCCACCCGTATCCGAGTTCGCCCGAGGGCTGGCCGGCGCGGGCACGCCGGGCTGCGGACGCCGTGATCCGCTCCGACTTGATCTCGGACTCCCAAGTCGCAAGAGCGCCCTGGATGTCGACCCAGGTCCGCCCGGCCGCGGTCGACAGGTCGTAGTCGCCGCCCTGCGCTTCGGACACGTTGACCTTGCAGGCGTGGAATGCATCAATGAACTCAGCTCGCTCGCGGCGGTTCCGGGTCATCCTGGTCAGGTGGTAGACGATGACGCGGTCGATCTTGCGGTCACGCGCGAGCCGCAGCACCTTCTGGTAGGCCGGGCGCTCGGCACCCCGAAAGGCACTGATGTCGTTGTCCGAGTGCTCTGCCACAACCCGGTAGCCGCGCGCGGCGGCGAACGTGCGCGCGTTCTCAAGCTGGTCGGCGACACCGACGGCTTTGCCGCTGGTGTCCTGCGAGATGCGCGCGTACAGCGCGACGCGTTCGTCTCGCTCATTCGGCGACATATTCACGCGTAAGAGCCTACAGTGTTTCCCGGTGGCGTCGGGAAGACGTGGCAGGAAGGCGACTTCGAGCGGCTACTCGGCGACGTCACCCGCAAGGTGTTCGACGTCTACCCCGATTCGACGGTGATCTACCCCGGCCACGGCGACGACACGACGCTCGGCACCGAGCGGCCGCATCTCGAGGAGTGGCGGGCGCGCGGCTGGTAGGCCTAGAGCTTGGCGATCACCTGCTCACCGAACTGTTGAATGCCGTCCTTGGTGTGCGCCAGGCTGTCGCCCGGCACCTGCACCTGCACCCAGGTGACTCCTAGTTCCGCCAGCTTCTCGACGCCGCCGAGGTAAGCGTCGGCATGGAACCCGTCGGTCCCCGGCACCCCACCCTCGGCACAACTGAAGGTGATGTCCACGCCGTGCGGGTCCCGGCCGGCGGCATCCAGCCGGCTACGAAGGTCCTCGATCCCCGCCGCCAACTCTGCCAGTGACTCCAGCGCTGCGGTGCGCGCGGCCCGGGCCAGCACCGCCGGGGCGGGGAACGGACACCAGCCGTCGCCGTACGCAACCACTCGGCGGCGGGCTGCCGCGGTGTTGCCACCGATCCAGATCGGCGGTGGGCACAACGGCCGCGGGTGCGCGGTGACTCCGGTGGCACTGAAGTGCCTACCCTCGAAGCTGACACCGTCGGTGGCCCAGATCGCGCGGATCACCTGCAGGGATTCCTCGACGAGCGCCGCGCGCTCATCGAAATCAATTCCGAGAGCAGCGAATTCGCGTCTGAGATAGCCGACTCCGACAGCCAGCGTGAACCTGCCGCCGGACAGCAGGTCGAGGGTCGCACCAGCTTTGGCGACCAGGAAGGGATTCCGGTACGGAAGTACCACCACGTTGGGGATCAAGCGCATCGATGTGGTGTGCGCAGCCGCAAACCCCATGGCTACAAAGGGATCCAGCGAATCGTGACCGCCGGCCTGTAACCAATTCTCAGTCGGCGCCGGGTGGTCGGTGAACCCGAACCCACCGAAACCGACCGCCTCTGCCGCGGCGGCCACCGCGGCGATGCCGGCACCGTCGACCAGTTCCGGGTGGTACGGATGACTGTGCATCGGATGGGTGATCGCGAATCTCAGCGAACCAGTTGACGACACCCACCTACCGTGACATTTTCAGCAATATATGTAAATGCCATGGCGATCAGTAAAACACCGAGGCCCCCGGTTGCACACCGGAGGCCTCAGTTGAAATCGCAACTCTCAGGATGTGTGGACGATCAGCACGTCCACCTTGGCGCGCCGAGCCACATTCGCCGGCACCGAACCGAGCAGCCGCCCGGCAATGGTGCTCAGACCGACGTTGCCCACCACCAGCAGGTCAGCGTTGACGTCCTCCGCGAGGTCGACCAGTGCGTCGACGGGCGCTCCGACGATCGCCTTCTCCTCCACGTTGGTGGCGCCGGCAGCCTCGGCGCGGTCGCGGGCCTCACGCAGGATCGCGTAGATAGGCGCATCGCCGGCCACCTGGTAGCCCTCCTCCTTCAGCACGTCCGCCGCACGCTGATCTTCGCTGTGCGGGAAGTACGCGGTTGCCACGACCAGCTTGGCGTTGGCGCCCGCGGCGATCTGGGCGGCGCGCTCCACCGCACGAAGCGATGAATCCGATCCATCCGTACCGACAACCACGGTCTGGTAGCCGCTCATCAATGCCCTCCCGTTATCCAGGTCTATCCGTCCGGTGTCCTGTCCGGCGTCACCGCAGACAGTAGCCGTTGAAGCGCCGCCAGCGATGCGGTTTCACCACACAAGTTCGCCGGCGACAACGTGCAATATGTGTTTTACCGGCACTGATGTTAGCGGCCGCCACACCAACGGGCTTGCCAATAGTGACGAAATCACCGTGTATTCCGGCAGCGTGACGCAGACCGCCCCGAGCTACACGTCGTCAGCCACGACCGAAATACAGCTCCTGGGTGGCCACGCACACAAGTTGCCCGGCGCGGTTGTACATCGTCGCGCTGGCCAGTCCACGGCCGCCGATTCCGCTCGGCGACAACTGATCAGACAGCACCCAGTCGGTCAGATCGACGGGGCGGTGAAACCACAGCGCGTGGTCTATCAGCGCCGAGAAAGTGTAGGCCGGGAGTGCCCCACGCGGGATCATCGCCGCCTCCAGCATCGTCGTGCCGGTGAGGTAGGTCAGCAGTGCGGCGTGCAGCGCCGGGTCGTCGGGTACCGAATCGGTTGGGCGCCACCACATCCGCAGGCGCGACGACTTCTCGGGCAGGTCCCGGGCCAACCGTGGGTGCGGGTCGAGGTAGCGGAGGTCGAACGGTTGCTCCCGGACCCAGAAACCGCCGTGTTCGTCGCCGTAGGCGGCCAGCTGTTCCGCCATGGTCGGCACCGAAAGCGGTTCCGGCACATCGGGAATCGGATCCTGGTAGTCGAGTGCCTCGACCGGGGCGCTGAACGACGCCAACGCTTCGAGCAGTACTTCGCCATCCTGGCGGGCGGTGATCCGGCGGGTCGCGAGCGTGCCGCCGTCCCGTGCCGCGTCGACCTGAATGTCGACCGGATGCCGAGCATCACCGGCGCGTAAGTAGTACACGTGCAGGCTGTGGGCGCTCCGGCCGGGCGCGGTCCGGCTTGCCGCCACCAGCGCCTGACCGGCGATGTGTCCACCGGCGATGTGGTGGCTGGGATTGTCGAGTTGGGTAGCCACGTAGTGGTGATCGTCGGTCTGATCGACCAACAGAGTGGCCACGACATCGGACAGGGTCGGCGAACGGTAGGTCACCCGAGGCATCATGCCTGAGTCCTGAGCACCGGCTGTCGCGCCGGTCCGCTGGCCGAGTCGGGCGACCGACCGGCCAACGGACCGCGATACGAGCGAGTGACGGGATTCGAACCCGTGTAAACGGCTTTGCAGGCCGGTGCCTAGCCACTCAGCCACACCCGCACTGATCACCACAGTGCCACCCGGAACGCTGCCCGCCCACGGTTTGACTCGCCGTGATCGCTACCCGTCGGCCTCCCCGACCGGCCGGCCCACCACCGGGCCGCCTTGCGGCCAGCCGGCCGGCGAGTCCTCCCACGGCTCCTGGCGGCCGGGCCAGCAGCTTCGTGCGCGCCTCAACCCACGCGTCCCTGGTGACTACATCGGGATAGGCGGCGGGCTGTACAGACATGGCATCACTCCTCGTCAGGTATCGGGCCTATACGAGACAGACTTCGACTCCTGCCAAAAGTCATCATGCACACGTTAATTTGTTCACCGTGGAACTCTGGCTGGCCGACCCGCCGTTCTTCGGCGGCGCGGGGCAAGGCTCCCGTCAGGTCATCGAACTATTTGTCGCGTTCGGGCTCACGGCGCTGATCGGGATCGAACGTGAAGTCCGGGGCAAGAGCGCCGGGCTGCGCACTCAGACCATTGTCGGCACCGCGGCCGCTCTGATCCTGCTGGTCAGCAAGTACGGTTTCAACGACGTACTGTCGGCGGGCTTGGTCGTCGTCGATCCGTCCCGCGTCGCCGCCCAAATCGTCACCGGCATAGGTTTTCTGGGCGCCGGCATCATAATCTTTCGGCGCGGCTCTGTGCACGGACTGACCACCGCCGCGGCAGTGTGGGAGTCTGCGGCCATCGGAATGGCCGCAGGCTCCGGGCTTTTCCTGCTCGCCTGCGTCGTGACGGCGATGCATTTCTTGATCGTGGTGGGGTTCATGCCGCTGGCCCGGCGGCTCGCGGCGCACTTGGGTGGCTCATTACGCATGCACATCACCTACGACGGGGATCGCAGCGTCATACACGAGCTCCTTCAGGCCTGCGACCGTCGGCAGTGGCAACTAACCGATCTGGTCACCGACATCCCGGACCCATCTCGCGGGACAGCCGGCGAGGTCGGTGTGATGCTCACGCTGTCGGGCAGCGGGATCCTCACGGCGCCAACGGTGCTCGCCGGTATCGACGGCGTCACCGCGGTACGTCAACTCGACGCGGAGACGGAGTAGCACCGGCCTCCGCGCCTGCCTGATCCCGTGGTTGCGTGACGCACAAGGACCCCACTACCCCATGCCCCGACCGGCGCGGACCGATGCCGCACAACCCAGCGTCGCCACCCCGGCGAAGACCGCGAACAGCCAGCTGGCACCGACGGCGTCCGGCCGATCCACGGTGTTGACCACGATGCCGGCCAGCCCGGCACCGAAGGCTCCGCAGATCAACTGCACGGTGTTGATGGCGGCAGCGGCCACCGCGCCTTCGGCCGGATCCTGCACCCGGCCCATCGCCCACACGGACAGATGCGGCCAGGCCATTCCGACACCGGTACCGGTCACCAGCAAGGACACTGCCCAGATGCCGACAACCGCCGGCGACGGGTTGTCAGTCTGGCTGACCGCCGCGGCCGCCAGGCCGATCCCCATCACCAGCGGCGCCGGCGCGACGATGCGGACCACGCGAACCCGTGTGGAGACCGAGGCGCTGACGATCTCGCTCACCGTCCAGCCCACGCTCAGCGCGACGGCCAGAAAACCCGCCGTCAGGGGAACGAGGCCGGCCAATCGCTGCCCGTACAGCGGGACGTACATGTTGGCCATGGTGGCCGCCATCAGCACACCCAGCGTGACGTAGATCCACTTGAAGGGGCCCGGACCGTAGGCCGTGGGCGGCAGCACGCTCGCGGACATTCTGCGATCGACGATGAAGAACAGGCCGATCATCGCGACTCCGCCGACCAGCAGCGCCATCATCAGCGGGACAATGCGCTGGATGCCGGCGACACTGATGGCCAGGGCTGCCACGCCGAGAATCACCAACGACCACAGCGGAATACGCGTCGGCGCGCGGTTCCGTTCCGCGGACCGGCCGGGCAAGCTGAGCGGAACCAGGATCATCATCGCCGCAGTCAGGATGGCCAAAGCGCCAAAAGCCCAGCGCCACAACCCGAACTGCGCGAACAAGCCACCAGACGCCGGGCCGAGTAGCGTCCCCACGCCCCACATCGCGGACACCAATGCCGACGCCTTCGGCCACAGCGTTTGCGGCAGAACCGAATTGATGACCGCATAGCCGAGTCCTGCCAAGACGCCACCCGCGGCGCCCTGAACCACACGGCCGGCGAGCATCACCGGCATGGTCGGGGCCAGCGCACACGCCACGCTGCCGATCGCAAACACGCTGAGCCCCAACAGGTACGCGCGGCGCGGACCAAACTGGGCCAGCAGCGCGCCGACCGTCGTCGCAGCCATCACGGAGGCGACCAGGTACACCGTGGTGACCCAGGCATACAGCCGGTCACCGCCGATCTGGGGCACCGCACTGGGCAGCAGGCTGATGGTGAGGAATTCGTTGGTCGCATACAGCGCAACGCCGCCGGCCAACACTGTCGATGCACCCAGATATCGCGGGCCCAGCAGTTCCCGCCAGACGCCGGCGCGCTGAGCCACGGCTTCACTCATCGGAACTCACTTCAGCCCGGCCGCATCCATTCCGCGCAGTTCCTTCTTGAGGTCGGCAACCTCGTCGCGGATCCGCGCCGCCAGCTCGAACTGCAGATCCCGCGCCGCAGTCATCATCTGCTCGGTGAGCTCCTTGATGAGGTCCGCGAGCTCGGCGCGCGGCATGTTCGCGGTGTCGCGCCCTTCGACGATGCCGGCGCTGACCGCCCGCCCCGGCTCGCCCTGCGCCCGCCGGCCTCGCGAAGCGTTGCGGCCCGAGCCCCCAATTTCCACCGTCTCGGTGTCTTCCGCCTCGCGGTACACCTGATCGAGAATGTCGGCGATCTTCTTGCGCAGCGGCTGCGGATCGATGCCGTTTTCCTTGTTGTATGCGACCTGCTTGGCCCGGCGCCGTTCGGTCTCCTCGATGGCCGCCCGCATCGAATCGGTGATGTTGTCGGCGTACATGTGCACTTCACCGGACACATTGCGCGCCGCGCGGCCAATGGTCTGGATCAGGCTGCGAGTCGAGCGCAGGAAGCCCTCTTTATCGGCGTCCAGGATCGCCACCAACGACACTTCGGGCAGATCGAGGCCCTCCCGCAGCAGGTTGATGCCGACCAGCACGTCGTACTCACCGAGGCGCAACTGGCGCAACAACTCCACCCGGCGCAGCGTGTCCACCTCGGAGTGCAGATACCGCACCCGGATGCCGTTCTCCAGCAGGTAGTCCGTGAGGTCCTCGGACATCTTCTTGGTCAGCGTGGTCACCAAGACCCGCTCGTCGCGTTCGGTGCGCTTGCGGATCTCAGCGATCAGGTCGTCGATCTGCCCCTTCGTCGGCTTGACCACGATCTGGGGGTCCACCAATCCGGTCGGCCGGATGACCTGTTCGACGAACTCGCCTCCGGACTGCGCCATCTCGTAGGAGCCCGGAGTCGCCGAGAGGTACACCGTCTGACCGATCCGGTCGGCAAACTCCTCCCAGGTCAACGGCCTGTTGTCGACCGCCGACGGCAGCCGGAAGCCGAAGTCGACCAGGTTGCGCTTACGGGACATGTCGCCTTCGTACATGGCCCCGATCTGCGGGACGGTGACGTGCGATTCGTCGATGACCAGCAAGAAATCCTCTGGGAAGTAATCGATCAGCGTGGCGGGCGCCGAGCCGGCCGCCCGGCCGTCGATATGCCGTGAATAATTCTCGATGCCCGAGCAGAACCCGACCTGCTTCATCATCTCGACGTCGTAATTGGTGCGCATCCGTAGGCGCTGCGCCTCCAGCAGCTTGCCCTGACCTTCGAGCTGGGACAACCGGTCCTCGAGCTCCTGTTCGATGGTCGAGATGGCCGCGGTCATCCGTTCCGGACCTGCCACATAGTGGGTGGCCGGGAAGATGCGCAGCGAATCGACCTTGCGCACCACGTCGCCGGTCAGCGGGTGCAGGTAGTACAGCGCCTCCACCTCGTCGCCGAAGAACTCGATCCGCACCGCGAGTTCCTCATAAGACGGAATGATCTCGACGGTGTCGCCGCGCACCCGGAAGCTGCCGCGGGTGAACGCCACGTCATTGCGGTTGTACTGGACATCTACCAGCAGCCGCAGCAACCCGTCGCGCGGCACCTCGTCGCCGACCGTCAGCTCGACCGAGCGGTCCAGGTACGACTGCGGTGTGCCCAGGCCGTAGATGCAGGACACCGAGGCCACCACCACGACGTCCCGGCGGGACAGCAGGCTGGACGTCGCCGAATGCCGCAACCGCTCGACGTCGTCGTTGATCGAGCTGTCCTTCTCGATATACGTATCCGTCTGGGCGATGTACGCCTCAGGCTGGTAGTAGTCGTAGTACGAGACGAAGTACTCGACGGCGTTGTGCGGCAACATCTCCCGCAGCTCGTTGGCCAACTGCGCGGCCAGGGTCTTGTTGGGCGCCATCACCAACGTGGGGCGCTGCAGCCGCTCGATCAGCCAGGCTGTGGTCGCGGATTTACCGGTACCGGTGGCGCCCAGCAGTACGATGTCACGCTCCCCCGACTTGATGCGCCGTTCCAGCTCCTCGATGGCCGCCGGCTGGTCTCCGGCCGGGTCATACGGGCTGACCACCTCGAACTGGCCACCGGCGCGCACCATGTCGTCAACTGGCCGGTACTCCGAATGCGCGAGGACTGGATGCTCGGTCGCGAAAGCCATGAGTACCAGCGTAGAGGTGAGCACCGACATGTCGCTTCGACCAGATTAGGCTGATGCCATCCACGCACCCAAGCACGAGATATTCGATCTGGCCGCCCGCACGAACACCGACCCGAAGGGCATCGTGCGGGCCGTTGACGTATACCGGGTCGAGCCGTGGGGCCTGTATATGGCCCGCCCTACTCCCGGCCGTCCGCAATTCCACTACCTGGAATCCTGGCTACTGCCATCGATCGGCCTGCGCGCGAGCATCTTTCATTTCAATCCCGGGCATGAGCGCGACCAGGACTTCTATCTGGACGTCGGCCGATACACCGACGGCGAACAGGTCTGGACGGCTGAGGACCACTACCTGGACCTGGTGGTGCGAACCGGAATGGACGTCGCCCTGGAAGACGTCGACGAAATGCTTGACGCAGTGCGTCACGGCCTGCTGACCAGCGCTGACGCTGAACGCGCCATCGGTACCGCGACCTCCGCTATCGAAGGCCTGGCCCGGCACGACTACCTGCTGGACGATTGGCTGTCCCGCCTCGGCATGCCGTTGACCTGGCGTGACCCCGACTGAGCGCAGCAGCACTGCCAACCGGGCGGTAATCTCAACAACTATGACATCCACCTGGTGCGGACGCATGGCCGCGGCATCGCTGGTGTGTGCCACCGCAGTGGCCGTGAGCACCCCCTTACTGTTCGCCCCAGTCGCGGCGGCCGACCCGGCACCGGCCCCACCCGCGCCGCCCGTTCCGACCGGCAACACGGCACCGGCCGGCGGCGACCCGCAATTCGGCCCGGGACCGCACAACATCACCTACCGGGCCCGGGTCGACGGTGTCTCGCGCGGCACGTTGGTCACCTACCGGCTCACCGACACCCAGCTCAATTCGGCGACGCCGTCCCTGCTTCCCGGCGAGATGTTCGAAGCCTCGGCCGTACTCAATACCCCGGCAAATGCCGGCATGCAGGTGTCGATCCAGTGGCCGTATTCGGCCAGCCTGCATTGCGAGATCCTGGTCGACGACGACATCGTCGCGCAGGCCGACCAGTTCGTCGCTCCGCGCCTCACGCCGCAGCGCCAGGACCCCGGTTATGGGGTGCTCAGCTGTGGTTCGGTGACCGACTTCGATCCCAGCCAGCAATACAACGCCGAGCTACCGGGAGCCCCTGCTGCACCTGGTGCGCCCGCCAGCCCGACCGCACCCGCTGCACCGGCTGCGCACACGACAACTTAAGGGCGCCAACCCGTTTCGTCGGCCCAGGCCCAGGCTCGCCGGTACGCGCCGGCCAGCCACGGCTCTTTGGCGTCGGCGTAATCCCCACTGGTGGCCGGCCCGGCTGCCATCGCATCGTGTTTGAGGGCGAGATACTCGAGCCGCTCGTCCGGGTTCGCGGCGATCCACGCCGGAAACAGCAACGCGAACTGCTGCCCGGGCCAGCCAACCACCCGGATATGCACGTTGGTCGGCCGACCTGGGTCGGCCGACGCATGAAACCGCTTCTGCCACAATGACTTGTCATCAGAGTGGTCGAATTCCGCGACGGTGCTCCGGGCATCTGTCTTGGCGACGTCCTCGGTGATGCACTCGACCCGCGGATAACCGGCCGTCTGCAGGTGATCGGCGACCCCATCGGCCAGTGCCAGCGTCTCCACCGTCACCTGGATGTCGATCACGTCTTTGGCGTCCAGGTCGACCACCGAGGTCGAACCGACGTGATCGATCCGGACCGCGCGATGCCCGCACGCGGTTTTGAGCCGGGCCAGAATCCGTCCGGCCTGCTCGGGCCACGTCGAGTCGTACGGCACCAGCTTCGGCGCAACGGTGGCAGGGACTCGGTTCTGCACGTTGCGGGCGAACGGAACAATCCGCTGCTCCCACAGCTCGCGGGCCTCGGCGGCCAGTTCATCGGCACTGCCAGAATTGTCCAGCCACACGTCAGCCACGGCCTGACGCTGTTCGATGGTGGCCTGCGCGGCAATCCGAGCACGCGCGTCGTCCGCGGTGAAGCCACGGTATTCGATCAGCCGGGCGATCCGGACGTCCTCGTCCGCATGCACCATGACCACCAAGGGGAACAATGGCGCCATCTGGGACTCGACCAGCAACGGAATATCTTCCACGACAACGGAACCCACCGGCGCCGCGTCGATCAGCTCGGCACGCCGCTTGCCCACCAACGGGTGCACAATGCTGTTCAGCGTCTGGAGCTTCTCGTCGTTGCTGAAGGCGACCGCGGCCAGCGCCGGCCGGTTGAGCGCTCCGTCGGGCAGCAGGATGTCCTCGCCGAAAGCCTCCACCAGCGCAGCCAGCCCTTCGGTGCCGGGTGCCACCACTTCGCGGGAGATCACGTCACCGTCGACGATGATGCCGCCACAAGCCGCGAAGGTCGATGAGACAGTCGATTTGCCGGCGCCGATGCCGCCGCTCAGTCCGATACGAAGCACCGGGACACCCTATCGTCCGTCCAACGTCGTCCGTCCAACGTGAGCTTGTGTGCGAGTTTCCGGCGAAAGTTCGCACACAAGCTCACATTGGGCAGAAACAACAAATGCCCCGACCCAATGGGCCGGGGCATTTGTTTGAAACTACTCAGGCGTTGCCGGCGAGCTTCTCGCGCAGCGCGGCCAGCTGGGCGTCGCTGGCCAGGGTGCCACCGGTCGACTCCTCGGACCGCGAGGAACCGCTGGTCGCCGGACGGGCAGCCGCCTCGGCGTCAGCCGCGGCGAACTTCTCCATCTGGGCGGTGTGCATCTTGTGGCGACGCTCGGCCTCGGCGTACCGGGCCTCCCACTCGTCACGCTGCTTCTCGAAGCCCTCGAGCCATTCGTTGCTGTCGGCGTCGAAGCCCTCCGGGAAGATGTAGTTGCCCTGCTCGTCGTAGCTGTCGGCCATGCCGTACTTCGACGGGTCGAACTCCTCGGTGTAGTCCTCGTTGGCCTGCTTGAGGCTCAGCGAGATGCGGCGACGCTCCAGGTCGATGTCGATGACCTTGACCATCGCGTCGTCGCCGACCTGGACCACCTGGTCCGGGACCTCGACGTGGCGCTCGGACAGCTCCGAGATGTGCACCAGACCCTCGATGCCCTCCTCGACGCGGACGAACGCACCGAACGGCACCAGCTTGGTGACCTTGCCCGGCACGATCTGGCCGATGGCGTGCGTGCGGGCGAAGTGGCGCCACGGGTCTTCCTGAGTCGCCTTGAGCGACAGCGAAACCCGCTCGCGATCCATGTCGACGTCGAGCACCTCGACGGTGACCTCGTCGCCCACCTGAACCACCTCGGACGGGTGGTCGATGTGCTTC
>JARLGS010000703.1 GCA_031292695.1 Mycobacterium sp.
GAGGGTGTCATCACCGTCGAGGAGTCCAACACCTTCGGCCTGCAGCTGGAGCTCACCGAGGGCATGCGCTTCGACAAGGGCTACATCTCGGGCTACTTCGTCACCGACGCCGAGCGTCAGGAAGCCGTCCTGGAGGATCCCTACATCCTGCTGGTCAGCTCGAAGATCTCGACCGTCAAGGACCTGCTGCCGCTGCTGGAGAAGGTCATCCAGTCGGGCAAGCCGCTGCTGATCATCGCCGAGGACGTCGAGGGCGAGGCCCTGTCGACCCTGGTGGTCAACAAGATCCGCGGCACCTTCAAGTCCGTCGCCGTCAAGGCTCCGGGCTTCGGTGACCGCCGCAAGGCGATGCTGCAGGACATGGCGATCCTCACCGGTGGCCAGGTCATCAGCGAAGAGGTCGGCCTGTCCCTGGACACCGCTGACGTTTCCCTGCTGGGCACCGCCCGCAAGGTCGTCGTGACCAAGGACGAGACCACCATCGTCGAGGGTGCCGGCGACGCCGACGCGATCCAGGGCCGCGTGGCTCAGATTCGCGCCGAGATCGAGAACAGCGACTCGGACTACGACCGCGAGAAGCTGCAGGAGCGCCTGGCCAAGCTGGCCGGCGGTGTTGCGGTGATCAAGGCCGGCGCTGCCACCGAGGTCGAGCTCAAGGAGCGCAAGCACCGCATCGAGGACGCTGTTCGCAACGCGAAGGCCGCCGTCGAAGAGGGCATCGTCGCCGGTGGTGGCGTGGCCCTGCTGCAGTCGGCTCCGGCACTGGACGAGCTCAAGCTCGAGGGTGACGAGGCGACCGGTGCCAACATCGTGCGTGTCGCGCTGTCGGCTCCGCTGAAGCAGATCGCCTTCAACGGTGGTCTGGAGCCGGGCGTCGTCGCCGAGAAGGTGTCGAACCTGCCCGCCGGTCACGGTCTGAACGCCGCGACCAACGTGTACGAAGACCTGCTGGCCGCCGGCGTCGCCGACCCGGTCAAGGTCACCCGCTCGGCGCTGCAGAACGCGGCGTCCATCGCGGCGCTGTTCCTCACCACTGAGGCCGTCGTCGCCGACAAGCCGGAGAAGGCGTCTGCACCCGCGGGCGACCCGACCGGTGGCATGGGCGGTATGGACTTCTAAGTCCTCCTCACGAGAAGGCCCGGTCCCGTTCGCGGGACCGGGCTTTTTTCGTTCGCGCACTGACGAATGTGAGTGCTGTGCACGGATTTTCGCCAAATTGCGTGCACAGCACTCACAGGCGCCGTGATCGCAACTAGCCCGTCGGGGCCGGCTGCCGGCCGCGTACCAACCGGCCCGGCCGCGCATCGGTGGGCACGCCGTTCTCGGCGATGACCTCTCCCGACACGATGGTGGCGACGTAGCCGTCAGCAGCCTGGTCGAGGCGCCGCCCGCCGGCGGGCAGGTCGTGTGCGACGGTCGGCTTGTGCAGTGTCAGCGCGCCGTGGTCGATCACGTTGAGATCGGCCTTGTAGCCCACGGCAATTCGTCCACGGTCGGCGATGCCGCCAACCCGGGCCGGCACAGAGGTCAGCTCGCGCACGGCCTGCGCCAGGTCCAGCCGACCGGCCGCCCGGTCGCGTACCCAGTGGGTCAGTAGGTAGGTGGGAAAGCTTGCGTCGCAGATCATGCCGTAGTGCGCGCCACCGTCGCCGAGTCCGAGGATGACGTCGTAGAGCTGGATCAGCTCGGCGACGGTGTCCAGCGAGCTGTTGCGGTAGTTGGCCAGGGTGACCAGCAGCATGGCGTGACCCTCGTCGTCGAGCACCCGGTCGTAGGCCTCTTCCAGCGGACTGACGCCGTGGGCAGCGGCCTGCGCTGCTATCGAATCCGACTGTGCCGGCTCATAGTTCGGAGGATCGCCGAGCGGGAAGAGGTAGTCCCAGGCCTGCACCGCGAACATCAGCGGATGCCCGTCGGAGGCCGGGGTGTCATTCAGAATGCGCATCCGGACTTCGGGTTTGCGCATCTCGGCGACACGCTCGGGCAAGGGCAAATGGGCGATCTCACGGTAGGACGGGTACAGCACGAACGGGTTGCCGGACAGTTCGAGCCCCAGGACCAGGCCGATGGGTCGCGGGAAGATCTGCGCTGTGATCAAGGGACCGTCGGCGTCGGCATTTTCATTTTCCTTCTCGACCATCCGCAGCGCGTCCTCGAAGGTGGCCGGTCCGGCGTTGCCGATCGCCAGGGTGAAGGTCACTGGCAGGCCGACCTCCGCCGCGACGTCGAACACCGTCTTCAGGGCCGGCTCGTAGTCGCCGGCCAACAGATCCGGCACGAATTGGATCAGGCCGCCGCCGCCGTCCTTCACGCCGCGGGCGATCGCCTCGATCTCCTCTTGTGCGGCGTCGTAGCTCGGGATCGGTTGTCCGCCCGACGTCTTGTGGATGGTCAGCCGCGATGACGCGAACCCCAGCGCGCCGCACTGGACGGCCTCCGCCGCCAGTTTGCGCATCAGGGCGAGGTCTTCGGGGGTGGCCGGTTCGCGGTCGACGCCGCGGCGGCCCATCACATACACCCGGAGCGGGGAGTGGGGCAGAAACGCGGCGACATCGATATCCCGCGGGCGCGATTCCACGGTGTCGAGGAATTCGGGAAAGGTCTCCCAGGTCCAGGGCAGGCCGTCGACCATGACGACACCGGGGATGTCCTCGACCCCGGCCATCACGTCGACCAGCACGTCATGATCGTCCGGTCGGCAGGGTGCAAAGCCGACGCCGCAGTTGCCCATGACGGCGGTGGTTACGCCGTGAGCGGAAGACGGGGTCATCCGCTCCGACCAGATCGCCTGTCCGTCGTAGTGGGTGTGCAGGTCGACGAAGCCGGGTGTGACGAGCAGTCCGGTGGCATCGATCTCGCGGGCGCCGGTGTCCTCGACTGTCCCGATCGCCGCGATAACACCGCCCTGAACTGCGACGTCGCCGATGTAGGGCGCCGCACCGAGGCCGTCGACGATGAGTCCGTTGCGTATTACGAGGTCGTAAGTCGCGCCTGCTGCGGTCATGTGACCAACCTACGACGGTCGCCGTCGCAAGATCTGAGAGTTGCCTTGGAGTTGAAAATTAGTCCCACTATCCAGTTGCAAACCGATGTATCGTGATAGGTATCAAATACATCGAATCAACGAAAGGAATTGCGATGTTCTCTGGTGGTTTTGGCGGGCCGGGTTTTGGTGGCGGCTTCGGGCCTGGCTTCGGCGGTTTCGGGCAGGGTGGTCCGGGTGCCTGTGGTCCGGGCTTCGGCGGTGGCTTCGGTCCGGGGGCCGGTCACCACTTTTTCAAGGGCCGTCTCAAGCGTGCCGCGATTGCGGCCGCCGCGCTACTACAGGAGGGTCCGGCCACCGCTGAGCAACTGTCCCAGCGGGTTTCGGACATCACCGACGGCACATTCACGCCGCCGGTGGAGAAGGTTGAGTTCATCCTGACGCTGCTGGCGGGCCGTGGCGTGGCCACGGTCGAGGACGGGGTGGCAACCCTGACCGAGTTCGGTGAGCAACTGTTGACCTGGCGCGGGATCAACAGCGAGACGGTGGAGGCGTTCCTCGGTCAGGTCGCGAAGTTCGGCGACGTGATCAAGCTGCGCAAGGACCTGTTCGAGCTGGCCGGTCTGGCCCGCACGATCAAGTTCACCGGCAACGACACCCAGAAGGCCGATCTGAAGTCGGCTGTTGCGACGGTGTCCGCCGCGGTCGCCGAGGCCAAGAAGGCGCTCTACCGCACGTTGGCCGACAACTGAACACATCGCCGGAGCGGTGGGCCCACGCCGGGCTCGCCGCTCCGGTGTTGTGTCGGTGCCCGGTGGCACGATCGGGTCATGATCGATCATCTGGGTATCAACTGCAGTGACTGGGCGAAGTCCCAAGAGTTCTACGACACCCTGCTTGGGGTCCTCGGATACGGCCGGCAAATGGATTTCGAGGTCGCTATCGGCTACGGCCGTGACGGGAAACCGGACTTCTGGATTGCTGATGCGAGCGCGGGGGAGGCATCCGGACCGAACCGCGAGGTGCACGTGGCCTTCCAAGCCGTCGATGCCGATGCGGTGACTGCGTTTCATGACAAGGCGGTCCAGCTCGGCGCCGAGTCGTTGCACGCGCCCCGGCTGTGGCCCGAATACCACCCGGGCTATTTCGGTGCGTTCGTTCGTGACCCCGACGGCAACAACGTCGAGGCGGTGTTCCACGGCGCGGCCGGCTGACGGTCAGGTCCGGTAGCGTCGGCAATATGTCTGACACCGCTGCGGCGCGGGAACTGCTGCGCGACTCGTTCACCCGGCTCATCGAGCACGTAGACGAGATCAGCGACGGGCTGACCGAAGACGTGTCGTGCTGGCGTCCGACGCCCGAGGCCAACAGCATCGCGTGGCTGCTGTGGCACAGCGCGCGCTGTCAGGATCTGCAACTGTGCGAGATCGCCGGCATCGAGCAGGTGTGGACCAGCGAGGGCTGGATCGACCGGTTCGCTCTCGACCTGCCGCGCCCCGGCGACGAGGATTTCAACGTCGCCAAAGACATCGGATACGGCCACAGTGCCGAGGACGTCGGCAAGGTGCGGCCGCCGGTCGAACTCTTGATCGGCTACTACCGAGCGGTGCACAAGGTCACGCTCGAGTACGTCGCGACCGTGACTCCGGAGGAGCTCGACCGGGTCATCGACGAGCGCTGGGATCCGCCGGTCACCGCGACCGTGCGGCTGGTCAGCATCATCGATGACTGCGCGCAGCACCTGGGGCAGGCCGCGTATGTGCGGGGCATCGCCGCGCACCGATGACGAACCGGACACGACCGACGCGTGCCGAAGCAGTCCGCTGGTGGCCGTTGCTGGGCGCCGTCGGCCTGGTGCTGCTCGGCCTGGTGGTCGGCAAGGGCACGACCCCGCTTGATCAGGAGTTCCAGCTGGCCGGCCACGCCACCCGGCCCTACTCCGGCTGGCTGCTGTTCTTCACCGATCCCAGGGTGATGGGGGCGATCCTCGCGATCGCCGTGGGGTACACGTTGTGGCGCAAACGGTGGCGGTTGGCCGCGGCGGTGCTGCTCTGCCCACTGCTGACGGTGACGCTGGTGCGGGTCCTCAAGGGGCTGTTCGGCCGCCACAAGGGTGGCGCGCTGTCGTACCCCAGTGGGCATTCCGCTCTGGTCGTGACGGTGCTCGGCATGGTCGTGCTGGCAGCCGGAATGGTGCTGTGGTCGCGGGTGCTGGCCGGCGTTTTCATCACGCTGGGCCTGCTGGGCCAGGCGATGACGTATCACTACTTCACCGACGCCATCGGGTCGTTGCTGTTGGGCTCCGCGGCAGTGTGTATCGCAGGTCGACTCGCCGGCGTGCCGCCTGACGGAGGTGCCCCGCACCCGGGCATTTGACAGGTGTCAACCCGGGTGCGACCCGCGTCACACTTGGCCGTTACCATGGCCGTATGACCGCAACGTCTGACGTCGAAACGCCCGGTTCGGGCACCATTTACGACCCCGCCACCGGTGCCATCGCGGGCACCGTGAGCTGGACCGACCCGGCCGACGTACCACGGATCGCCGCCGGCCTGCGCGCCGCGCAGCATGAGTGGGAGGCGCGGGGAGCGCGGGGCCGGGCGAAGGTGCTGGCGCGGTTCGCGGTATGGCTGAACGATCACCGCGACGAGATCGAGGCCCTGCTGATCCGCGAGACCGGCAAATCGATGGTCGACGCGAAAGCGGAAGTCCCGCTGGCGATCCTGATCATCTCCTACGTGGTCAAGACCATGGAGAAGTCGCTGGCTCCGGACCCGCGGCCGGCACCGATGCCGATGCTGGCGATCAAGAAAATCACCGTGCACTACCGCCCGCGACCGGTCGTCGGCGTCATCGCGCCGTGGAACTACCCGGTGGCCAACGCCCTCATGGATGCCATTGGCGCGCTGGCCGCCGGCTGCGCGGTGCTGCTCAAGCCGTCCGAGCGGACGCCGTTGACCGCCGAGTTGCTGCTGCGCGGCTGGATCGACTCCGGCGCACCCGAGGTGCTCGCGCTGGCCCAGGGCGCCCGCGAGGTGTCCGAGGCGGTCATCGACAACTCCGACTTCATCCAGTTCACCGGGTCGACTGCCACCGGCCGCAAGGTCATGGAGCGCGCCGCCCGCCGCCTGACCCCGGTCAGCCTGGAGCTCGGCGGCAAGGATCCGATGATCGTCCTCGAGGACGCCGACGTGGAACTGGCTGCCAACGCCGCGGTCTGGGGTGCGATGTTCAACGCCGGCCAGACCTGCGTGTCGGTTGAGCGGGTGTACGTCCTGGAGCCGGCGTATGACGCCTTCGTCGCGGCTGTGGTCAAGGCCGTACAGAACCTCAAGATGGGTGCCGGCGACGGTAATCACTTCGGCGCGTTGATCGATGAGAGCCAGGTCGCGATCACCGAACGGCACGTCAACGAGGCCCTGGCTGCCGGTGCGCGCGCGTTGACCGGTGGCAAGCGTCCGGACGGGCCGGGCAGTTTCTATTCGCCGACGGTGCTGGTGGACGTCGACCATTCGATGTCGTGCATGACCGAGGAGACGTTCGGTCCGACGCTGCCGATCATGAAGGTCGCCACGGTCGGTGAGGCAGTGCGGCTGGCCAACGACAGTCTGTACGGGCTGAGTGCCACGGTGTTCTCCGCGGACATCAGGCGTGCCAAAGACGTTGCGTTGCAGCTTGATTGTGGTGCGGTCAACATCAACGACGTGCTGGTGAACCTGATGTGCACCACCGCGCCGATGGGTGGCTGGAAGACGTCGGGCATCGGAGCGCGGTTCGGCGGTGCCGACGGGGTGCGCAAGTTCTGCCGTCTGGAGACGGTGGTGGAGCCGCGGACCAGCGCGGGCGCCGGCGGCAATTACTACCACAACTCGATGAAGGCCCTGGCTCGGATGAACGCCGTGCTGACCAAGGTGTCGCTGATCCGGTCGAAGCGCGCCGCCAAGTAGTGGCACCTGCTGTTCACCGGGACGTCATCAAAACGTTCGGCCGGACCGATATTTTCGCCAGGTGACCCTGGACATGGCTGCCCTTGATAGCTACACCGTCCGCGATGACGACGACGATGACCCGGAACTGGTGCTGTTGCCCAGTGGTGAAGTGGTCGACACCTGGCGTGAGGGCTACCCGTATGACGACCGGTTGAGCCGGAGCGAGTACGAGGAGCAGAAGCGGCTGCTGCAGATCGAGCTGCTGAAGCTGCAGAAGTGGAGCCAGGCCAACGGCCTGCGGCACGTCATCGTGTTCGAGGGCCGCGACGCCGCGGGCAAGGGCGGCACCATCAAGCGGTTCATGGAGCACCTCAACCCGCGTGGCGCCCGGGTCGTCGCGCTGGAGAAGCCGACCGAGAAGGAACGTACCCAGTGGTACTTCCAGCGGTACGTCCAGCACCTGCCGGCAGCCGGCGAGATCGTGCTGTTCGACCGCTCCTGGTACAACCGGGCCGGCGTGGAGCGGGTGATGGGCTACTGCACACCCAAGCAGCACGCCGAATTTGTCCGTCAGGCGCCGCTTTTCGAGCAGATGCTGGTCAACGACGGGGTCAGCCTGACCAAACTGTGGTTCTCGGTGACGCAGGCCGAGCAGCGCACCCGCTTCACCATCCGCCAGGTCGACCCGGTGCGGCAGTGGAAACTCTCACCCACCGACTTGGCATCGCTGGACAAGTGGGACGCCTACACCGCGGCCAAGGAGGAGATGTTCTCCTGGACCGACACCGAAATGGCGCCGTGGACTGTGGTGAAGAGCAACGACAAGAAGCGCGCCCGGATCAACGCGATGCGCCATGTGCTCGGTAAGTTCGATTACGACAACAAGGACCATGGAGTGGTCGGCCACGCCGATTCGCTGATCGTGGGACGGGCGCTGTCGGACTGACGGGGCGCCCACCGATGTAGGAGGGCGCGTGCGATTCGTCGCGACACTGCTGTTGTGGTTGCTCACCACCGTCTCGGTGGCGGTGGCCGTGCCGGTCTGCTGGGCCCAGCACACCATCGTCGACCGTGGCGGTTACACCGCACTGGCGGCGACGGCGGCCAAGAACCCGGACCTGCAGAAGGCGACTGCCAGCGAGCTCGGCATCCAGCTGAACAAGCTGGCCACCAAGGCCGGGTACGACGTGAGCGCAGACCTCATGTCGAACGCCGCCGGCATCTACACCAGCAGTTCGGCGTTCCCGGGCCAATTCGGCGCGGCCAACGGTTATGCGCACGACTGGTTGTTCACCGACACCATGGCGCATTCGGACTCGGCCGGGCGGTGGACCATCGACCTGTCCCCGATGCTGTCGGATGCGTCGTTCAAGGCGACGCTGGCGGCCTTCGGTGTGCATGTCCCGTCGAAAATCGAGGTGCCGCTTACCGATTCGGCCGGATCATTGCGGCCCGGTCAGTTCCGCAAGGTGGCGACGTGGGGCCCATGGGTGCGGGTCGGCATCTGCGTGTTGACTGGCGTGTTCGCCCTGCTGACCCTGGCGGTCACCCGATCCAGGGGTAAAACCCTTGCTGCGCTGGGTATTTCGACGCTGGTGGTCGGCGCCGCCGGCTGGGCCGGCATCGAGGTCGGGCGGCGGTACATCAATAACGGCCTGAACCGGACCACCGGCAACGTGCGCCAGGTGGCGGACGTCATGGTCGATCAGGCCATCAGCGACGCCCACCATTGGCTGAACATCACCCTCGCCGCCGGTGGCGGGTTGGTGGTGCTGGGCGCAGCCGTGACGCTGCTCGCCAGCGTCGGCCGCCGGGTGGTGCGCAAACCGACGGCCTGACTCGGGTCACCCGATGGTCCGCTCCAGGAACGAGTACACCAGGGCCGCTTTGAACGCCGCCTGCGAGTTGTCCGCGGCACCACCGTGTCCGCCCTCGATGTTCTCGTAGTACCTGACCCGGTGCCCCACGGCCGCCAGCGCCGCGGTCATCTTGCGGGCGTGTCCGGGATGCACCCGGTCGTCCCGGGTCGAGGTGGTCATCAGTAGTGCCGGGTACTTCCGATCCGCCGAAATATTCTGGTAGGGCGAATATTTCGAGATGAACTCCCAGTCGTCCGGATTGTCCGGGTCGCCGTACTCGGCGACCCAGGAGGCGCCGGCGAGCAGCAGGTGGTAGCGCTTCATGTCCAGCAGCGGGACGCTGCACACCAGTGCCCCGAACAGTTCCGGATAGCGCGTGAGCATGACGCCCATCAGCAGTCCGCCGTTGCTGCCGCCCTCGGCCCCGAGCTGTTCGACCGTGGTGATGCCGCGCCGGACCAGATCGGCTGCCACCGCGGCGAAGTCTTCGTAAACCAGGTGGCGGCCCTCGCGGATCGCCTGGGTGTGCCAGCGTGGTCCGTATTCGCCGCCGCCGCGGATGTTGGCCTGCACGTAGACGCCGCCCTGGGTCAGCCACAACCGGCCGAGCACTCCGGCGTAGCCCGGCAGCATCGACGACTCGAAGCCGCCGTATCCGCTCAGCAGTGTCTTGCGCGGTCCCGTCGCGCCCCGTTGCCCCACAACAAAATACGGGATTCGGGTGCCGTCGTCGGAGGTGGCGAAATGTTGGGACACCTCGACGTCGGAGGCGTCGAAGAATGCCGGTGCACGTTTGATCTCGGTGACCGCACCGCCGGCGTGCCCCCAGAGCAGCCGGGACGGGCTGTCGAATCCACTTGAGTCCAGGAAGATTTCGTCACCGTACTCATCGACGTCGACGACGACCGTGGTGCCGTTGGCCGGCACCCCGGGAATGTCCTCGCGCTGCCAGGTGCCGGGGGTGACGAGCTCGATGTGGTCGTGGACGTCAACCAGTGTCTGCAGGAGTAACCGGTCCCGGGTCCAGGCGAAGTTCTGCATGCAGGTCCGGTCATCAGGCTCGAAAACCACACTCAGATCACGGTTTCCGGCGAGGTAGTCCTCGTAGCGGGCGGCCAGCAACGTGCCTGCCGGGTAGCTGGCCGGGCCCACCGTCCAGTCGGTTCGGGGCCGGATCAGCAGCCACTCCCGGTGCATGGAGATCGCGGCGTCAGACGGTACGTCGATGCGGATCAATTCTTCGCCGCGCAGTTCATAGCGTTCGCGGTTGAAGAAATCGGTGGATCGCGACACGATCAGCCGCTCGAAACCCGGTGTGCTGTCGAAGCCGGCGCCGACGCTGACGTCGGAGGCCGTGCCCTCGAAGATCGTCACGGCGTCGGACAGCGGCTGGGCGCGGTGCCAGCGTTTGACGATCCGCGGATAACCCGAATCGGTCATGGACGCGGGGCCGAAATCGGTGCCCACAAGCACGGTGTCGGAGTCCTGCCAGGCGACGCTGGACTTGGCTTCCGGCAGGTTGAACCCGTCGTCGACGAATTGCCTTGTCTCCATGTCGAATTCGCGGACCACATTGGCGTCCGCGCCGCCGCGGGACAGCCCGATCAGGGCCAGGTTCAGACCCGGCTCGATGACGTCGGCGCCGGCCCAGACCCAGTTCTCGTCCTCGTCGGCGGCCAACTTGTCCAGATCGATCAGCACGTCCCACTCGGGGGCGTCGCCCCGGTAGCTGTCCAAGGTGGTGCGACGCCACAGTCCGCGCGGGTTCTGCGCGTCGCGCCAGAAGTTGTAGAGGTACTCGCCGCGCCGGCGTACGTACGGGATGCGGGCGTCGGTGTCCATCACCTCGAGGGCATCGGTGCGCATCCGCTCGAAGCGCGCACCACCGAACTCGGCGACCGTCGGCTCGTTGTGCTCGCGCACCCAGTTCAGCGCCTGGTCGCCGGTGACGTCCTCAAGCCAGAGGTAGGGATCGTTGGACGAGGCGGGGGAATCGGAAGCCATCCGGACATTCTTACCTGTGCGCGTAGGGTGTGCCCATGGCATCACCGACACTGCCATCCCGGGCACTGATCACCGCCGAGGCCGCCGGCCTGCTACGCGCGCTGCAGAACCAGCACGGCGCGTTGATGTTTCACCAGTCCGGCGGCTGCTGTGACGGTTCGTCGCCGATGTGTTACCCCGACGGTGAATTCATCGTGGGGGACCGCGACATCCTGCTGGCCGTTCTCGATGTCGGCACCGGCGTGCCGGTCTGGATCTCCGGACCGCAATTCGAGGCCTGGCAGCACACTCAGTTGATCATCGATGTCGTGCCCGGGCGCGGTAGTGGGTTCAGCCTGGAGGCACCGGAAGGCAAACGTTTCCTGTCCCGGGGACGGGTGTTCAGCGCCGCGGAGAATGCCGAACTCGCCGGGCAGCCGCCAGTCACCGGTGCGCAGTACGCGCAGGGGGCCCGACCGGTGTGGGACGGAACCTTGATCGTCGACCATGTCGAAGAAGCCTGCCCGGTTCCGGGTGCGGCCCGGTCGTAGTACCCGGCGATGCCCCGGTTGAATCGGTCTCCCGGCCGTACCCGTTGTATAGGGTGTGCATGTGACTCACTATGACGTCGTCGTTCTCGGAGCCGGCCCGGGCGGTTATGTCGCCGCCATTCGCGCAGCCCAGCTGGGGCTGAGCACCGCCATCGTCGAACCGAAGTACTGGGGCGGCGTCTGTCTGAATGTGGGATGTATCCCGTCCAAGGCGCTGCTGCGCAACGCGGAGCTGGCGCACATCTTCGGCAAGGAAGCCAAGACCTTCGGCATCAGTGGCGAGGCCAGCTTCGACTACGGTGCGGCATTCGACCGCAGCCGCAAGGTCGCCGAGGGCCGCGTGGCCGGCGTGCACTTCCTGATGAAGAAGAACAAGATCACCGAGGTGGAGGGCTACGGCACCTTCACCGGGCCCAACTCGATGAGCGTTGCGCTGAACGCGGGCGGTACCGAGGAGATCACTTTCGCCAACGCGATCATCGCGACCGGATCGTCGGTGCGTCTGGTGCCGGGTACGTCGCTGTCGGAGAACGTGGTCACCTACGAGACGCAGATCATGACCCGGGAGCTGCCCGGCTCGATCATCATCGCCGGTGCGGGCGCCATCGGCATGGAGTTCGCCTACGTGCTGAAGAATTACGGCGTCGACGTGACGATCGTGGAGTTCCTGCCGCGTGCGCTGCCGAACGAGGACGCCGAGGTATCCAAGGAGATCGAGAAGCAGTACAAGAAGCTGGGCGTCAAGATCCTCACCGGCACCAAGGTCGAGTCCATCACCGACAACGGTTCGTCGGTCACGGTCGCAGTCAGCAAGGATGGCGCCACTCAGGAACTCAAGACCGATAAGGTGTTGCAGGCCATCGGTTTTGGGCCCAACGTCGAGGGCTACGGGCTGGAGAGTGCCGGGGTCGCGCTCACCGATCGTGGGGCCATCGCGATCGACGATTACATGCGTACCAACGTGCCGCACATCTACGCGATCGGCGACGTCACCGCGAAGCTGCAGCTGGCGCATGTCGCCGAGGCGATGGGCGTGGTGGCCGCCGAGACGATCGGGGGCGCAGAGACGTTGGCGCTCGGCGACTACCGGATGATGCCGCGGGCCACGTTCTGCCAGCCGCAGGTCGCCAGCTTCGGGCTGACCGAGGAGCAGGCCCGCGCGGAGGGTTACGACATCAAGGTCGCCAAGTTCCCGTTCACCGCGAACGGTAAGGCGCACGGCCTGGCCGACCCGACCGGTTTCGTGAAGCTGATCGCCGACGCCAAGTACGGCGAGCTGCTCGGTGGGCACCTGATCGGGCCGGATGTGTCCGAGCTGCTGCCCGAGCTGACCCTGGCCCAGAAGTGGGACCTGACCGTCAACGAGCTGGCCCGCAACGTGCACACCCACCCGACGTTGTCGGAGGCGCTGCAGGAAGCCATCCACGGCCTGGCCGGCCACATGATCAACTTCTGAGCCGGTCTTGCGCGCGAATGTCGTTGCCGCGATAGGCGGTTTGGTCGTGGGCCACATGTTGTGGCTGGCGGCCATCTCGATGGCGATGGGCAGCTCCAGCGTCAACTACTGGGTGCTGGTGGTGTCCGGCGTGATGTTGGTGGTGGCCGGTATTGCGGTGTTCTTCGCACGAAAGTTTCAGCAGCGCAAGGCTTTTGCGAAGTCAGCATTCCTGTGGTGTCTGTCCGTCGCGCCGGTGCTGATGACGCTGGCGGTGCTCGGGGTGACGTACCTGTAGCCACCGTAGGTGCCGACGCTGTGGTGGGTGTTGATGTCGACCGCCGCGTGTCGTGTCAAAAACTGTAGTCTCGGCGAGGAATTCAGTCCGGGAAATCCAGCGGGATACGCAGCGTCGCCATGGTTGCGGCCAGGCCGTCGTATTGCGCTGCCAGTAGGCAGAACTCGATGAGCTGCTTGCGATCCAGGTGGGATGCCAGGGCATGCCAGGTCTGGTCCGACATGGACCTGGTGATGACGAACTCGTCGGTGGCAGTGATGAGGACGCGCTGCCGGTCGGTCAGGCCCTCGGCGTCGGGGCCCTCGAAAATCCGGCCCTGCGTCTCGGTGTCGACGCCGCGGCTGCGGGCCAGCCGACGGTGCTGCTGCAGCTCGTATTCGGAGCCGCGCAGATGCCCGACGCGCAGAATCACCAGTTCGGCATCCTGCAGACCCAGCTTGCTGCGGCCCAGCAGCATGCCGGAGTAGGGGAGGAACGTCAGGAACAGCAGATGGTGCTGGCCGAGGACGTTGAACAGGGTGAACCGTGGCGCCCGGATGGCCCTGGCGCCGAGCTTGGCGATGGCCCAGTTCAGTGGGCCGAGTTCACGGAAGCCGCCGGGTTCGATGCGGGCCGGGTCGACAGTGTTCACGGATCCGAGTTTGTCACAGAGTGGGGTCAGACGGTCTCTAGGTGACAAGGGTCGACCGCTTCATACGTGCGGCAGCCAGATCGCGCCTTTCGGTGACAGGACGAAGCCGCGGCATTGGGCGTCCTTGCACGCGGTAGTGCGGGCGTCCTCGACGCCGCAGATCACACCGTTGACGGTGAGCGCGTGGAAGGGTGGCAGCGTTTTGAGATTGTTGGTAGGCCCGCCGCGTCGACCTTCAGCGTTGAGGGAGCCGCGAATCAAGCCTCTGCCCGCACCTGGACCACACCCGTCACTGATTTACGCGCTTGACCACGTACGGCGTCACTGTGCTGCGGTGCTCGTCGAGGTCCAGCGCGCGGCCCAGCGCCGGGAACGCCCGCTGCGGGCAGTTGTCCCGCTCGCACACCCGGCAACCCGAGCCGATCGGCGTTGCGGCCCCGCCAGATAGGTCCAGGCCCTCGGAGTAGACCAACCGATTGGCATGGCGCAGTTCGCAACCCAGACCGATCGCGAACGTCTTACCGGGCTGGCCGTAGCGCGCGGCGCGGCGCTCCACGGTCCGCGCCACCCACATGTAGTTGCGTCCGTCGGGCATCTGGGCAATCTGCACCTGTACCTTGCCGGGGTTGGCGAACGTCTCGTAGACGTTCCACAACGGGCAGGTGCCGCCCGACGACGAGAAATGAAAGCCGGTGGCAGACTGACGTTTTGACATGTTGCCGGCTCGGTCGACCCGGACGAACGACAGCGGCACACCGCGCATCGAAGGTCGCTGCAACGTCGACAACCGGTGTGCGATGGTTTCGTAACTCACCGAGTGGTACGCCGACAGCCGCTCCACGTCGTAACGGAATTCCTCTGCCACAGTGTGGAATTGGCCGTAGGGCAGCACGGTCGCGGCAGCAAAGTAGTTGGCCAGCCCCATTCGTGCCAGCTTCATCGACTCCTCGCTGGTGAAATTGCCCTCGGCGACCAGAGTTTCGATGAGGTCGCCGAATTCCAGGTAGGCCAGCTCGGCGGCCAGCTTGAACACGTACTGTCCCGACGACAGGTGGCCGCCGATCTCCAGCGTCTTGGTCTCGGGGTCGTACCGGTGCAGCACATTGTCGCCGAGCTCGAGCCGCTGGACGATCCGCACGCCGTGCACCCGACTCAGCCGCTCGGCTAATTCCCGGGCCAGCTCGGAGCGGCGCATGTGCATGCGGACGATGAACTCCTCGGCGGCGGTATCGAGTTCATGCAGATAGTTCTGCCTGGCGTAGAAGTAGTCGCGGACCTCTTCGTGCGGCATCGTGATGGCCCCACTGCCACTGCCGTCGGAGAACCGGTCCTCGGTCGCGGCGGCCAGCTGAGCAGTGGACAGCCGGTAGCGCCGGTGCAGGTCGACCATCGCGCGGGCCATCGTCGGGTGCGTGCTGACCAGATCGGCGATCTCCGGGATGTCGACCTCGACGCCAAGGTCGCGGTCCATCATCGCCTCGCGCAGCTCGGCCACCAGCCGGGTGTCGTCCTGGGAAGCGAAGAACGTCGCGTCGACCCCGAACACCTCGGTGATCCGCAGCAGCACCGCGACGCTCAGCGGCCGGACGTCGTGCTCGATCTGGTTCAGATAGCTCGGGGAGATGTCGAGCATCTGAGCCAGCGCGGCCTGGCTGAAGCCGCGTTCACCGCGGAGCTGACGCACCCGGGAGCCAACGTATGTCTTGGCCATGAAGACCAGCATAACAACGATGTGAATAGCATCTTCGCATAATTGGCATACGTTCTCTGTGGCAGTATCGGGCGCGCGGGTGAGTTGGGAATTCCAGTCGAAGTTGCCCGCCTGGAAAGGACGCCATGAGCGCTGCCGAGATTGCCGAGAACGTCGCCGAAAAGACCACAACTGGCCTGGCCAAGGCCCTGATGCCGGTCCCGGAAGGTCATCCCGACGTCTTCGACACCGGCTGGCCGCTGCGGATGGCCGATGTCGACCGGAACGGCCGACTGCGGTTCGACGGCGCCTGCCGGCACATCCAAGACATCGGCCAGGACCAGCTGCGCCAGATGGGCTACGAAGATCTCCACCCCGCGTGGGTCGTCCGACGCACCATGGTGGATCTGATCCGTCCGATCGAGCGCGGCGACATCTTGCGGCTGCGTCGCTGGTGTTCGGGCACGTCGAACCGGTGGTGTGAGATGCGCGTACGGATCGACGGCCGCAAGGGCGGCCTGATGGAATCCGAGGCGTTCTGGATCAACATCAACCTCGAGACGCAGGGGCCGGCCCGCATCTCGGACGATTTCGTCGCCGGTTTGAAGCGGACGGCGAGCACCGACCGGCTGCGGTGGAAGGGCTACCTCAAGGCTGGGGCCCGCGAAGACGCGGTCCGGATCGTGGACTACCCGGTCCGGGTCAGCGACATCGACCTGTTCGACCACATGAACAACTCCGTCTATTGGTCGGTGGTCGAGGACTACCTGCAGAGCCAGCGTCCCGAGCTGCTGAAAGCGGCGCTCCGGGTCACCATCGAGCACGACGCCGCGGTGGCGCTGGGTGAGCGGTTGGAGATCATCACCCACGAGCACCCGGCCGGATCGACCGACAAGTTCGGGCCGGAGCTGTGTGACCGCAGTGTTACAACGCTCACATATGTGGTCGGTGACGACGTCAAAGCGGTCGCCTGCCTGTTCGCGCTCTGAGTGCGCCGGTTTAACAGTACGAGCGTACTGACCAGCGCATTTCGGTTACCAACCAGTAGCTACTGAACCGGTCAAGCTCCCCAGCAAATTCGCAATCTTCGCAACTTCGCTACGGGCCTTGGCGAAAGTTGGCATCTGAAACGGCTGGACCTGCGGGTATGTGCTGTGTCATCGTCGTTGACAGCACACAAGCGAAGTCGCCGGAGCGTTAACAATCGCACTTGTTTCTTGGCGCCCACGGCGACGCGGCCTCACGAAGGAGCACAATGTCCAACGTCGGAAAGCCACGTACCGCCGCTGAGATTCAGCAGGACTGGGACACCAACCCCCGCTGGAAGGGCATCACCCGCGACTACACCGCGGCTCAGGTTGAGGAGCTGCAGGGCAGCGTCGTCGAGGAGAACACCCTCGCCCGCCGTGGTGCCGAGATCCTGTGGGAAGGCGTGACCAAGGGCGACGACTCCTACATCAACGCGCTGGGTGCGCTGACCGGCAACATGGCCGTGCAGCAGGTCCGCGCCGGCCTGAAGGCCATCTACCTGTCGGGTTGGCAGGTCGCTGGTGACGCGAACCTGTCGGGTCACACCTACCCGGACCAGAGCCTGTACCCGGCCAACTCGGTGCCGGCCGTCGTCCGTCGCATCAACAACGCGCTGCTGCGCGCCGACGAGATCGCCCGCGTCGAGGGTGACAAGAGCGTCGACAACTGGCTGGTGCCGATCGTCGCCGACGGCGAGGCCGGCTTCGGTGGCGCGCTGAACGTCTACGAGCTGCAGAAGGCGATGATCGCCGCGGGTGCCGCAGGTACCCACTGGGAGGACCAGCTGGCCTCGGAGAAGAAGTGTGGCCACCTCGGTGGCAAGGTGCTGATCCCGACCCAGCAGCACATCCGCACCCTGACCTCGGCCCGCCTTGCCGCCGACGTCGCGAACACCCCGACCGTCGTCATCGCGCGTACCGACGCCGAGGCCGCCACCCTGATCACCTCGGACGTGGACGACCGCGACAAGCCGTTCGTCACCGGTGAGCGCACCTCCGAGGGCTTCTACAACATCCAGAAGGGCATCGAGCCCTGCATCGCGCGTGCCAAGGCCTACGCCCCGTACGCCGACCTGATCTGGATGGAGACCGGTGTGCCGGACCTCGAGGTCGCCCGTAAGTTCGCCGAGGCCGTCAAGGCTGACTTCCCGGATCAGCTGCTGTCCTACAACTGCAGCCCGTCCTTCAACTGGAAGCAGCACCTGGACGACGCCACCATCGCGAAGTTCCAGAAGGAACTCGGTGCCATGGGCTTCAAGTTCCAGTTCATCACGCTGGCCGGCTTCCACGCCCTGAACTACTCGATGTTCGACCTGGCCTACGGTTACGCCCGCGAGGGTATGACCGCCTACGTCGACCTGCAGGAGCGCGAGTTCGCGTCTGAGGCTCGTGGCTACACCGCTACCAAGCACCAGCGCGAGGTTGGCGCCGGTTACTTCGACCGGATCGCCACCACCGTGGACCCGAACACCTCGACCGCCGCTCTGAAGGGCTCGACCGAAGAGGGACAGTTCCACTGAGCTTGCGAAGTGGAACCGACAGGCCGGAGCCACTGAGCTTGCGAAGTGGAACCGACAGGCCGGAGCCACTGAGCTTGCGAAGTGGAACCGAGGGCTTGAGTCACTAAGTCCTTTGGCTTGACACGACAGGCCCCGCTCAGAATTCTTGGGCGGGGCCTGTCGCATATCTTCAGATGCGACGAGACGATCCGAGAGGACAAGGGTGAGCAACGCAATCGAACGAGTCGGGGTCATCGGGGCCGGGCAGATGGGCGGCGGGATCGCCGAGGTCTGCATCAAATCGGGCGCACAGGTACTGGCATTTGAGCCGACCGAGGAACTGACCACCGCCGGGCGGGAGCGGATCACCAAGTCGCTGGACAATGCGGTCAAGAAGGGCAAGCTGACCGAGGCTGACCGCGACGCGGCACTGGCCCGGCTGAGCTTCACCAACGACCTGGCCGACATGGCCGACCGTCAGCTGGTCATCGAGGCCATCGTCGAGGACATCAACGTCAAGGCGAAGGTTTTTGCTCAGCTCGACGGGATCATCACCGACCCCGACGTGGTGCTGGCCTCCAACACCTCGTCCATTCCGATCATGCGCATCGCCGCCGCGACCAAGAATCCGCAGCGGGTGCTGGGTCTGCACTTCTTCAACCCGGTTCCGGTGTTGCCGCTGGTCGAGCTCATTTCGTCGGTGACCACCAACCCCGAGGCGGCCGCCCGCGTCGAGGCGTTCGCCGGCGAGACGCTTGGCAAGAAGGTCGTGCGGGCGTCGGACCGGTCCGGTTTCGTCGTCAACTTCCTGCTGGTGCCCTACCTGCTGGCCGCCATCCGGATGGCCGAATCGGGCTTTGCCACCGTCGAGGACATCGACACCGCGGTCGTGGCGGGGCTGTCGCACCCGATGGGTCCCCTGAAGTTGGCCGACCTGGTGGGCCTGGATACCATGAAGCTGATCGCCGACTCGATGTACGACGAATACAAAGAGCCGCTCTACGCCGCACCGCCGCTGCTGCTGCGCATGGTTGAGGCTGGACAGCTCGGCAAGAAATCCGGCAGGGGCTTTTACACCTATTGACAGCTCCCTGGCCGGCGCTGGGTTGGAGCCTGAACGTAATTTTCGTTAACCTTGCGTGCGGGTTGTTTTCGCTGAGCCCGTTTGGGCTTGCGCATGTATGTGTATTAGAGCTGGCCGAACCTGGCGTTAGCGCCGCCCACGCCAGCGGACGTAAACGCAAAGGATAGATACCGAAATGCCACAAGCCGACATCGACCTGACCCCCCATTACGAGGAGTCGCAGTCGATCTACGACGTCTCGAATGAGTTTTTCGCCCTGTGGCTCGGGCCGACCATGGGTTACACCTGCGGCTACTACGAGCGCGAGGACATGACTCTCGAGGAGTCACAGAACGCCAAGTTCGACCTGGCGTTGGGCAAGCTCGACCTCAAGCCGGGGATGACCCTGCTCGACATCGGCTGTGGCTGGGGCGGCGCGCTGGAGCGGGCCATCACCCAGTTCGACGTGAACGTCATCGGTATCACCCTGAGCAAGGAGCAGTCGGAGTACGCCCGTGGGCGGCTGGCCAAGATCGACACCAACCGCAGCATCGAGATCCGGATGCAGGGCTGGGAAGAGTTCGACGAGCCGGTCGACCGCATCGTTTCGATCGGCGCGTTCGAGGCGTTCAAGCAGGAGCGCTACCCGATCTTCTTCGAGCGGGCCTACAGCATCCTGCCGGAGAACGGCGGCCGGATGCTGCTGCACACGATCCTGGCGCACACCCAGCAGTTCTTCCGGGAAAACGGCATCAAGCTGACCATCAGCGACCTGAAGTTCATGAAGTTCATCGGCGACGTGATCTTCCCCGGTGGCCAGCTGCCCGCGGTGGAGGACATCGAGCAACTCGCCGCCGGCTCGGGCTTCACGCTGGAGCGCACCCACCTGCTGCGGCCGCACTACGCGCGCACGCTGGACATGTGGGCGGCCAACCTGGCAGCCAACAAGGACGAGGCCATCGCCATGCAGGGCGAGGAAATCTACGACCGGTACATGAAGTACCTGACCGGTTGCGCCGACTTCTTCCGTCGTGGCATCACCAACATCGGCCAGTTCACCCTGGTCAAGTAGCGCCGAGCTGACGCTTAATGACGGAATTTCGCTAAATTTTCGTCATCAAGCGTCGTTTCGGCGCTAGGCGGACGCCAGCCGCTTCTTCTCCGCCTCGACGTCGAAATCAGCCGGAGGCCAAGACAAGTCGAGTCCTTCGAGAGCTTCGATCAGCAGCTCGGTGATCGCCAGTCGTGAGTACCACTTGCGGTTGCACGGCACGACGTGCCATGGCGCATAGTCGGTCGACGTCCGGTCGAGCATGACCTGGTAGGCGTCCTGGTACTTCGGCCACAGCAGCCGCTCGTCGATGTCGGCGGGGTTGTACTTCCAGTACTTGTCGGGCCGGTCGAGCCGTTCTGCGAGCCGCTTCTTCTGCTCGTCGAGCGAGACGAACATCACCACCTTGATGATTCTGGTTCCGGCGTCGACCAACTCGCGCTCGAATGCGTTGATCTCGTCGTACCGGCCCTCCCACACCGACTGCGGCACCAGGTCGTGCACCCGCACGATCAGCACGTCCTCGTAGTGCGAGCGGTCGAATACCCCGATGTGCCCGGCAATCGGCAAGGCGTTGCGGATCCGCCACAGGTAGTGGTGCGACAGTTCTTCGGCGGTCGGCTTGCCGAAGCTGGCGTACCGAATCCCCTGCGGATTTCCGGCGCCCACAACATGTTTGACGATCCCGCCCTTGCCGGCGGTGTCCATACCCTGCAGGACCAGCAGCACTGAGCGGGAGTCCCCGGACCGGCTGCCTGCGTACAGCATCTCCTGCAGCTCGGCGAACCGGGCGTTCCGTTCGGCCTGCAGATCGGGGGCGTCCTGCTTGCTGCCACGGAAACCGGGCGTGGTGTCCGGATCGATGTCGGCGACCCGGTGTCCGGGTCTGAACTCCAGGTGCTGATGCGGCTTGTGGGTCCACAGCGACGGGAGATCGGAGGTCACGCCGGTCGGTGAATCAGATGCGGCGGGATAGCCGGGGACGGATGTGGTTGCGCATTGAATTCTTCCAGCGACCCGCCCACTTCGACGATGCCGCGCAGGGCACTCCACGACAGCATGGTCAGGTAGTCGATGAGTTGCTCGGCCGCCATCCGGGGATTCGACATCCAGGAGTGGGTGGCCAGCTGCACACCGCCGACGGTGTGGAACGCGAACGCGTCGACGCCGCCGGTGTCCAGGCCGGCGTGCGCCATCCGCCGGCGCAGCACGACCGCGAGCATCCGCGCGATGATCTGTTCCGAGTCGGCGATGGCCTTGCTCTTGCTGGCCGAGCTGTTGGCGAACACGAACGGGTAGATCTCGGGCTCGGCGGCGACTGTGTCGACGTACACCCGGATGATCTCGCGGGTGAGTTCGAATCCATCGAGATTCGACGACAGGGCGGACGCCATGTTGGGGATCAGCGTGGTCTGCGCGAAGCGCATCATCACCGCAGTGGTCAGATCGTTCTTGTCGACGAAATACCGGTACAGCACTGTCTTGGACACGCCGATCTCGGCCGCGATCTCGTCCATGCTGACGTTGCTGCCGCGCCGCCGGACGGCTTCCAGGGTGCCGTCGACCAGCTCGTTACGCCGATCGACCCTATGTTGGTGCCAGCGCCGTTTACGTCCGTCAGCTTTCGCTGTCGAAGGTGCGTTGTGCTGTGCCACTGTCGCCGTACGTCCATTCCGCTAGGTCTGCTTAATAGTACGGGGCGCGCACGTCAGTCATACAGGATGATGGAGACGTGGCACACCGACCCAGTCCGGGACCTGGACCCCATAATTCGAGGCCCGAAGCACCGTTCGAATCGCGCGTCAGTCTCGCGGAGACGATCGTGGGTGCCGACCTGACCGCCGACGACGAACGTCGGCGCAATCTGCGCCGGATGAAGGTGGTCGCGCTGGGCTTCCTCCTCGGCGCGACAGTGGTATTCGGAGTGTGTACTTGGCTGCAAGCGCGCGGCGGGGCGGGCAACTGGGTGGGCTATGTGCGCGCCGCGGCCGAGGCCGGGATGGTCGGCGCGCTCGCGGACTGGTTTGCGGTGACGGCACTCTTCCGGCATCCGCTGGGCCTGCCGATTCCGCACACCGCGATCATCCCGCGTAAGAAGGATCAGCTGGGCGAGGGGCTCGGCACCTTCGTGCGGGAGAACTTCATGTCGCCGCAGGTGATCGAGACGAAATTGCGCGACGCGGACGTCGCCAGCCGATTGGGCAAGTGGCTGTCGGACCCGGTGCATGCGGCGCGGGTGGCCGGCGAGGTGTCGACCCTGCTGCGGGTACTGGTCGAGATGTTGCGCGACGAAGATGTGCAGCACGTGCTGGACCGCATGATCGTCAAGCGCATCGCCGAGCCGCAGTGGGGCCCACCGATCGGCCGGGTGCTGGCCAGCCTGCTCGCCGAGCGTCGGCAGGAGGCGCTGCTGCAGCTGCTGGCCGATCGGGCGTTCCAGTGGTCGCTCAATGCGGGCGAGATCATCGAGCGGGTCATCGAGCGCGATTCTCCGACCTGGTCGCCGCGTTGGGTGGACCACCTGGTGGGCGACCGCATCCACCGCGAGCTGATGGATTTCACCGACAAGGTGCGACGCAACCCCGACCACGAATTGCGCCGGTCCGCGACCGGGTTCCTGTTCGAGTTCGCCGACGATCTGCAGAACGACTCCGACACCATTGCCCGTGCCGAGCGGATCAAGGAGCAGATCATGGCGCGCGACGAGGTGGCGCGTGCCGCCGAGACGGCGTGGGCCACCGCCAAGCGCATCATCCTGGAATCGGTGGACGACCCGTCGTCGGCCTTGCGGACCAGGATCGCCGATTCCGTGGTGCGGATCGGCGAGTCGTTGCGCGACGATGCCGACTTGCGGGACAAGGTCGACGACTGGCTGGTGGGCGGCGCCAACCAACACCCCCCGCCCTTTTGGATTGTGATAAAATCCAAAAAAAACCAGAACAAACAACGCGGGGAATCGAGTGAAACCAGCCCGCGAAA
>JARLGS010000704.1 GCA_031292695.1 Mycobacterium sp.
CCTGATCGCCTTCGCGCAGCGCGCCGACGTTCCCGCGCTGCCGCAGATCGCGGTGGCCCATGCACAGTTTGAAACCATTCACCCCTTTACCGATGGGAACGGGCGTACCGGCCGCGCACTGGTACAAGCCATGCTGCGCAACAAAGGTCTAACGCGCCAGGTAACGGTGCCGGTCTCGGCCGGGCTGCTTTCCGACACGGATGCATACTTCGCTGCGTTGACAAGCTATCGCGACGGTGACGCCGCGCCGATCGTCGAGCGCTTCTCTCAGGCCACGGTCCTGGCCATCGCAAACGGGCGTCAACTAGTCGCCGACCTTCGCGATATTCGGGAGAACTGGAAGGACCTGATCACCGCGCGCTCTGACTCGGCGGTGTGGAAGGTCGCTGATTTGTTGACCCGCCGTCCCGTCGTGAACGCCGCCCTACTGGCGCAGGAATTGGGCATCGAGTCCAGCAACGCTCACCGCTACCTCAACCCGCTCACCGAGGCGGGAATCCTCATCGAAACAACCAGCGGACCCCGCAACCGAGTGTGGCGTTCTCCTGAAGTGCTCGCCGCGCTCGACGCTTTCGCCGAACGCGCTGGGCGGCGCGGCTGATCCCCAGTTGTATCGTGCCGACCGAAATCCTAAGGCGAGGGCGGGTTGCGAAGGACGCCCGCAGTGGTGCGATATTTGAAAAACGCAGAACGTTAGTTCTGAGATACACGATCCATTCGCCACTACCGGGGCGGCTTCTCATCCTGGTCTGGTTCCGGCCAGTCGGGCTCCGGCGAAGTCAGCGTGATGCGTCCATCGGTGACACAACTTGGGAAGCGCGGTGCCATTGCCGCTCGGCCGACTGCACGCGCCAACCCGCCGCCGCCGAACTCGCGCAAGTGCTCCCTGCTGGGTTTGCCTTCAATCTTGTTGTAAAGCCAGCGACTCGTGTCAACGGCACGTTGAGCCTTCCCGCGATCCTCGAAAGTCAATCGGAGGGCGCAATGAACGATGTCGTGCCGCAGCCTTCGCGTCCTTGCAAATTCATCAAAGAGGGCGTCCGAGATGTCTGGTCGGGCCAGTTTGCGCCACTGGGCAAGTCGACCGGGGAAGTCGTTGTCTGTATTAGCGGTTCTTCGTTCGGCTTCGGCCTCGTCGTACTGCTTACCCAGCTCGTTTTTGAGTGCCCACCGAAGCACCGCTTCTACTGCGGTAACAGTCCGCCGGACCGCGCCAGTGTAATCACCGCGCTCCATGAGTGACCGAGCGTCGAGGAGATCGAACTCGCCTGGCGTCGCGTCTGACGTCGATGTGTCACTTATGACTTCGGGATTGGTAAATGCGAATTGTCGCTGAGTGCCGTCACGTTCGATCAAGACGGGTTTGTCGTCCCACTCCTTGTAGCGCAGTAGGGCAGCTGCGTGGTGGCTGCCATCCTGGCTGACATACCAGATGGGAACGTCCCACGCGTCCACCTCGTGAGGAAAGTAGTCGTAGGTATCGAGCCTGTAGCACTGGATCAACTCATTGATGACCGGAATGTGCGCTTCGCACAATGACGCCCGGTATGCCTCCTGCTCGGCATAGCGGCGTGGAATGCTGTTGTCCGGCAGCTCTCTGAATGGATCGGTATGCGCCTGGGTAACGATGCGAAGCACGGTCTTGCACCGACGCATTAGGAATGACGCGCCGTCTTGTGCCAGTTCTTCGGCCATTTGAGGACTCGGCCGCCAGCCGCCTTCGTTGATCGGACCTTGGTGGATCGCAGTAACGTGCGAATCGGTTACCTCCCAGGCGAACACCTCCATCCACGGACTACATATGTCCACGGTGAAATCTGTTCCTTGATAGTTCACGACGACTGGACCGGGCGGTGTCATCAACCAAAACGGCAGCTCAACATAGAGGCGTGTCTCAGCCACGTCCGAAGCCCAGTCGATCCCATCGCCGAAGAAAAAGGATTCGGGAATTTCGGGAAGTTGGGGTTCGTCGTGCACACGCAGAGTATTGCTAATGGGATCGCCGGGGTGGGTCGAATCTCTTCGGCGACCCGTCCGCCGACCGCTTGTGAGGCCATTGCAAGCGAGGACACGTTTTCAGAAAATGTGCCCGCGACGTACTCGGTTCAGTCCGACGGTGGAGCTTCATCCGCCGCCCCACAGTCGGACTGAACCCTGTCCGAGTTCAACTACGAGGCCATGAGTTGACGCCCCCTGGTTCGATTGCGTCGGCGCTGCGGAGGCTTGGAGGACACGACCTCCCCCACATGTCGATGTTGCGGCATCGCGGCGGGACTTGGCCGAGCACTCCGCCCTTCCAAAGGGCGTCCAGAGGTGTCCGCCACGTCCGGCACCGACCCAGAACTAGTGAGAACAACCGGCGGGCTCTGCTCCACAGCATTGGTGAATCCACCGATGTTGGTGCCAGTCGCCGGAACTCGATCAGGGCTTGATCGGACGGGTGGGACGTCCTCGGACGCCTTATCCGGCAGGTACCGCGCAAATGCGTCGGTGAAGTCAACCAGGTAGTAACCGCGCCCAGTCTTGTCTTCTGTGTGACGAGTCTTGATCGAGTATTCGCGCAAACGTGCACCGAGCGCAGACGGGCTTAATTCGAGTTGCCCCCAAGGCGACTCGCTGAGCGCACGCAGCTTGCTGCACAAGTCGTCAGACTTCATGAACCTGGTGTCGAAAACAGTCTGGATATCCGCCAGGAGTTGCAGGGCAGGCGAGCGGACGGTGTCGTCCTCAGCCGCAGAGCTGACAAGTGCCACAGCGGCGTCCCTAGCAAGCTGCGGCCACGCACCGCCGGCCAGGTCGGCGACTGACACCAGCGGCTCCCAAAGATCGGCGGCCCGGTCATCGACGGGCAATTCTGGGTATGTCTCACCAGCCCGATTCCGCACAGTCAAGGAATTGGCACTAGCCCGTCAACACCATGAATCGTGGGAGAAACGATTCGGCGAAATGGTCCGAGGCTGGCGGCAAGATCGGAACTGGTCTCAGGACGACGTAGCCGAGCGACTGCGGCATCACGGGTTCGAGATGCACCAGACGACCGTGGCCAAGATCGAGCGAGGAGCACGCCCTTTGCGTGTGGCAGAGGCGACGGCTCTCGCCGAGGTGTTTGACATGCCAGTCATGGCGGTATTTGGGTTGTCGCAGCCGGAGGACGATGCAACCAATCTTGTGTCGCACCGCGTAGAACTCGAGCAGGCCCGGAAGCGCGTCGAAGACAGTCGGGAAACGCTCTACAGCGTCGCCCAACACCACGCGTCACTGCTGGCGGAGGTCGAGAAGATCATCCTCCGAATGAATGACGACGTCGCCAGTGAGGTGCCCAATGCCCCAGAAGCGTAATCGTCGTAGCGGCGTCGAGAACCGCTGGACCAAGGACGTCCGCGACGCCGACGGGAAGGTTCAGTCAGTACCTAGTGCCAACTACGGCAAGGGAATGCAATGGCGTGCAAGGTATGTCGATTCAGATGGCCGCGAGCATGCAAAAGGGTTCCGCACGAAATCAGAAGGGAACCAATGGCTCAACGGCATCGTCGCCGCACAGGAAACCGGCAACTACATCGACCCCCGACTGGGCAAGGTCACGTTTCATAGCTACTACCAGGAATGGTCGAAGTTGCAGACGTGGGAAACCAGCACGCTGAAAGCCATGAACCTGGCCGTGAACTCGGCGACGTTCGGTAATGTGCCGTTCGCAGATTTGAAGCCATCTCACATCGAGGCATGGGTCAAGTGGATGCGGGACAAGCCGCTAGAGCCGTCCACCATCAAGACACGCTTCAACAACGTCCGCGCAGTCATCCGGGCGGCGGTCGGTGACCGGTTCATTGCCCACGACATCTCAGCCAAGGTGACTCTGCCGCGACGACCGAAAGCCTCTGAGGCAATGGCGATCCCGACACCCGCCGAGGTCGGCAAGCTCCTTAGCGAAGCGGACAACCACTTCGCCGCCTTCGTCGCCCTCTGCGCGTTTGCAGGCACCCGATTAGGCGAGGCTGCCGCTCTGCGCGTCGGGGACATCAAGTTCCTGTCCAAGGAGATTCGCATTGAGCGCCAAGTCCAGCGGGCCGACGGAGGTGCTGTCGAGATCAGGCCGCCCAAGTACGAATCGGTACGAACCGTATACGTGCCAGACGAATTGCTGCACATGCTGAGCGAGCACATTCGGCTGCACCTGCCCGACAACAACCCAGACCGTTGGGTCTTCCCAGGCCAAGGCGAACACCCGCTCCATCAGAACTCAGTCGGCTACCTCTGGCGCAAGGCCCGCACTTCGGCGGGTGTCGACCATGTGCTTCACGACCTCAGGCACTTTTACGCCTCTGGCCTCATCAATGAGAACTGCGATGTGGTGACGGTTCAGCGAGCGCTCGGGCACTCGTCGGCCACCGTCACGTTGAACACGTACGCGCATCTCTGGCCTAACGCCAACGACCGGACGCGGAAGGCTGCCGCGAACCTCTTCCAGGCGGCGGTTAACTCTGCTGCGGACGAACTGCGGACGGACAGCCAATAAATGCCTGTTGACCTGGACTTTTACACGTTGAAGCGGAACTCCACCACGTCGCCGTCGGCCATGACGTAGTCCTTGCCTTCCATCCGGACCTTGCCGGCGGACTTGGCGGCGGCCATGGACCCCGCCGCGACCAGGTCATCAAAGGCGACGATCTCGGCCTTGATGAAGCCCTTCTCGAAGTCGGTGTGGATCACGCCGGCCGCCTTGGGTGCGGTGTCGCCCTGGTGGATGGTCCACGCCCGTGCTTCCTTGGGCCCGGCGGTCAGGTAGGTCTGCAGTTTCAGCGTCCGGAAACCGGCGCGCGCCAACGCATCCAGGCCGCGCTCGGTCTGGCCGATCGACTCGAGTAGCTCGGCGGCCGACTCGTCGTCCAGCTCCAACAGTTCGGCCTCGATCTTGGCGTCCAGGAACACTGCCTCGGCCGGGGCCACCAACGCGCTCAGCTCGGCCTTGCGGGCCTCGTCGGTCAGGACCGACTCATCGGCGTTGAACACGTAGAGGAACGGCTTGACGGTCATCAGGTTCAGCTCGCGCAGAACCGACCAGTCCTGGCCCGTCGAAAACAACGTCTTGCCGCCGTCGAACACGGCCTGCGCGGCGACCGCCGCCTCGAGCACCGGCTTGCGGTCCTTGTTGTTGCGGGCTTCCTTTTCCAGCCGCGGTACCGCCTTCTCCAGCGTCTGCATGTCGGCCAGGATCAGCTCGGTCTCGATCACCTCGATGTCGGACTTCGGGTCCACGCGGCCGTCCACGTGCACCACGTCGTCGTCGGCGAAGGCCCGCACCACCTGACAGATGGCGTCCGCCTCGCGGATGTTGGCCAGGAACTTGTTGCCCAGGCCCGCGCCCTCGGAGGCACCCTTCACAATGCCGGCGATGTCCACGAAGGTCACCGGCGCCGGCACGGTCTTCTCCGAACCGAAGATCTCGGCGAGCTTGTCCAGCCGCGGGTCGGGCAGCGGCACCACACCCTCATTGGGTTCGATCGTCGCGAACGGATAATTAGCCGCGAGCACGTCATTGCGTGTCAACGCGTTGAACAGCGTCGACTTCCCGACGTTCGGCAGACCGACAATTCCCAGGTTCAGACCCACGAGTTCGATAGTTTAAGAGACGCCACACCGATGCAACGCCCACCTGCAGGCACAGCGGCCCTGATTGCCGGTACGGTCTAGGAGTGTCAGCTGAGCGTCACGGGCCGGAAGCCGCCCTCGATCACCGCTCGGTGCTGCCCAATATCGCCGGAATCCCCTGGTGGGGGGCAGTTGTGCTGGCAGTCACAACGACCGCGATCGGCTTCGCGTACGACGCGGGCACCGGTGACAAAGAACTCAGCGCCTTCTTTGCATTCTGCTACGTCGCCGGCTGCGTGCTGGCCGTACTCGCAGTGCGCCGGTCGGGGATATTCACCGCGGTCATCCAGCCACCGCTGATCCTGTTTGTCACCGTGCCGTTTGCCTACTTCCTGTTCCACAGCGACAAGATCGGCGGCATCAAAGATCTGCTGATCAATTGCGGGTATCCGTTGATCGAGCGTTTCCCGATGATGTTCTTCACCGCGTTGGCGGTGTTGGCGCTCGGGCTGCTCCGCTGGTTTGTCCTGCCCCGCTTCCAGACCGCCACCGATGATGACGAGGCCGACGACCTGGTGGCCGACGCCAAGCCCCGTCGCGCGCGGCGCCAGACCGCCGAGGACGACGAAGAGGTTGCAGCCGGCGGGCTGGCCGCGACCCTGTCGGCCAAACTGACCAAGCTGACCACCGGCAAGACGCCGCGCAGCACGCGCACTCGCGCGAGCCGGCGCCCCACCCACGCCGATGCCGCGGACGCGTCGCGGCGCTCGTCCACAGACTCGTTGCGCCGCGCGGCTGTAGATGCGCAGCGTCGCGCCGACGCCGATGCCGCCCACAGCCCTCGCCCCGCCCGGTCAGGCCGTTCCCGTGGCGACACCGAGTTCATCGACCCGGTCCCCGGCCAGATCCGATGGCCTCAGCGGCCCGCTCGTCCCCGACCGGCCGCCACCGACCCTTATGGCGTCCCCGACGAGCCCCGGCGCCGGCCCCGGGCCGCCGAACCGCGCCGCACCCCGCCGCCCGATCGGCACGAATACCGGGAACCGCGTGCGCGGTACGACCAGCCCCAAACGCCCCAAACGCCCCAGCGCCCCGTCGCCTCCGAGCCTCACCGGAACGATCCGCCGCGCCGCAGCCAGTACGCCGACGAGCCGTACGAGCCGTACGAGCCCGTCGATCGGCACCAGACCCCGGCCCCGGCCCGGCCGTCGCGGAATGCGGGACCGGCGAGCGGCTCACCGCGAAGCAGCGCGACCGGCGCACCGACCGGCGCCCGGCACCCGGTTTCCCGGGTGCGTTACCGGGGTGCAGAAGACGACGCCGCAGCGCCGGAGCCACGCCCAGAACGGCGCCCCCGCCAACACCGCAGGGACGCCGATTCTTGGGAGTACGACGGCTGACTCAGCCGCGCTCGACTCACCGCCGGGCCGGACGGATCTCCCGCGGCAAGGAAAAGACCAGCGTCTCGTTGGCAGTGGTGACCGGCTGCACGGTGTCGTAACCGAACTCGGCCAGCCGCTCGAGCACGCCCCGCACCAGCACCTCGGGCACCGACGCACCTGAGGTGACGCCGACCGTCGTCACGCCCTCCAGCCAGGCCGGGTCGATGTCCTCGGCGTAGTCGACCAGATGCGACGCCTGCGACCCGGCGTTCAGGGCCACCTCGACCAACCGCACCGAGTTGGATGAATTGCGGGAGCCGACCACGATCACCAGCTCGCACTCCGGCGCCATCGCCTTGACGGCCACCTGACGGTTCTGGGTGGCGTAGCAGATGTCGTCGCTCGGCGGGTCCTGCAGCGTCGGGAACTTCTCCCTCAGCCGGCGGACGGTTTCCATGGTCTCGTCGACGGACAGCGTGGTCTGCGACAGCCAGATCACTTTGTTCACGTCGCGGACCGTCACGTTGTCCACGGCGTCGGGGCCGTCGACCAGTTGCACGTGATCGGGCGCCTCGCCGGCGGTCCCGACGACCTCTTCGTGGCCCTCGTGGCCGATCAGCAGGATGTCGTAGTCGTCGCGGGCGAACCGCTTGGCCTCGTTGTGCACCTTGGTGACCAGCGGGCACGTCGCGTCGATGACCTTGAGGTCGCGGGCGGCGGCTGTCTCGTGCACCGTCGGGGCCACACCGTGGGCGGAGAACACCACGATGGCGCCCTCGGGCACCTCATCGGTCTCGTGCACGAAGATGGCACCGGCCTTGGCCAGCGTCTCTACCACGTGCCGGTTGTGCACGATCTCGTGCCGCACATACACCGGGGCCCCGTGCTTCTCCAGCGCGCGCTCGACGGTCTCCACGGCGCGGTCCACTCCAGCGCAGTAACCCCGGGGCTCGGCGAGCAACACCCGCTTACCGGTCTTGCTCATCGCAGCCCCGGCCACCGAACTGGTGGCGCCGGGAATGCCCATGTTGATCGTCGGTGGCATGGCTCAAGGGTACTGACCACCGCCGGGCCGCAGCCAGCCGTACTCTGGCAAGCATGTCTACTGCGCCCTACGGAGTCCGGCTGCTGGTCGGCGCGGCTGCGACCGCGCTCGAGGAGACCGTCCGGCTCCCCCAAACCATCCTGACCTACCCGATGACCCTGGCCAGTCAGCTCGCCCAGCTCGTCATGAAGATGCAGCAAGATCTGGCCGAGCTGGTGAACAAGGGCGACGAGACCCTCGAGCACTGGTTCCCGCCGAAGGACGAGCAGCCCGAGTGGGCCACCTTCGATGAAGACCTGGCCGGCGCCGCGGTGGACGCGGGCACCGCGAGCGAACTGCGACCGGACGGCAACCGCCGGACCGAAGGCCGGTTCGCCCTGTTCAGCACCGACACCACCGACGCCCAGCAGTCGACCACCAATGGATCGGCCACCAACGGGAGCAGCGCGGCGACAGCCGCGATCGTCGACGAGCTGGATTACGAGTCGCTGACCCTGGCGCAGTTGCGGGCCCGCCTGCCCCAGCTGAAGGTGAACGACCTCGAGGCCCTGCTGAGCCACGAGAACGCCACCAAGTCACGCGCACCGTTCCAGACACTGCTGGCCAACAGGATCACCCGCGCGACCGCGAAGTGATGCGGTGAGCGCTGGATCGGAACCAGCCGCGGGGTCCGCAGTACTTCCCAACTCGGCCGAGAACCCGTGGCCGGTCCGCGCAGTGTCCACCCGGGTGGCCAAGTACATCGACCGGCTCGGCACCATCTGGATCGAGGGTCAGCTCACCGAGCTGAAGCTGCGGCAGTCGACCGCATGGATGGTCCTGCGGGACCCGGCCGCGGACATGTCGCTTTCGGTCAGCTGCCCGCGCGCCCTTGTCGACGACGCCCCGATCCCCCTGTCCGAGGGCACCCAGGTGATCATGCTCGGCAAGCCGCAGTTCTATACCCGCAACGGCTCATTCTCCTTGCGGATCAGTCAGATTCGCGCGGTCGGGATCGGCGAGCTGCTGGCCCGGATCGACCGGCTGCGCCGGCTGCTGGACGCCGAGGGCCTGTTCGATCCGCGGTTGAAACGACCAATCCCATTCCTGCCCAACACCATTGGCTTGATCACCGGCCGGGCTTCGGCGGCCGAGCACGACGTCGTATCGGTTGCCGAAAGCCGTTGGCCCGCAGTGCACTTCGACGTCAGAAACACCGCGGTCCAGGGCACCAATGCGGTGCCACAGATCGTTGAGGCGTTGCGGGCGCTGGACGCCGAGCCAGCTGTCGACGTCATCGTGATCGCCCGTGGCGGCGGCAGTGTCGAGGATCTGTTGCCGTTCTCCGACGAGACGCTGTGCCGGGAGATCGCCGCCTGCACCACCCCGGTGGTCAGCGCGGTGGGACACGAGCCGGACAACCCGCTGTGCGACCTGGTCGCCGACCTGCGGGCTGCCACTCCCACCGATGCCGCCAAGCGCATCGTCCCCGACGCCGCGGCCGAGCAGGCGCTGGTCACCGACCTGCGCCGGCGCAGCGCGCAGGCCCTGCGCAACTGGGTGCACCGCGAGGAGCGCGTCGTGGCTCAGCTGCGGAGCCGGCCCGTGCTGGCCCAGCCGTTGCAGGCACTCGACGCGTACGGCGAAGAGATCACCCGGGCACTCGCCGCGGTACGCCGTGACATCAGGCGGCTGATCGCGGTCGAGACACATCACGTGGGCCATTTGTCGGCCCGGCTGACCGCGTTGGGCCCGGCCGCGACACTGGCCCGCGGATACGCCGTGGTGCAGAACCTGTCGGGCAATGGCGCGATACTGCGGTCGGCGCACGATGCTCCGGCTGGGACCAGACTGCGAATCCGGGTGGCCGACGGTGCCGTCACAACCGTGAGCGAGGGTGTAGATGAAGAACATTAGTCAGCTCGGCTATGAAGGTGCGCGGGACGAACTGATCGAGGTCGTGCGCCGTCTGGAAGCGGGCGGGCTGGACCTCGACACGTCTCTCCAACTCTGGGAAAGGGGCGAACAACTGGCAAAACGGTGCGAAGAGCACCTGGCCGGAGCCCGCAAGAAGGTCGAGGACGCGCTCGCCGCGAGCACCGACCCGGAAAGCTGAAGCGGTTCGTCAATTTTCTAGTTGCCCTCGAAACTGAAACACGTTTCAGTTAAGCTCGACGACCATGCGTGATGCTTCACTGACCACAGACCTCGGCCGCGTCCTGGTGACCGGGGGTTCCGGCTTCGTCGGCGCCAATCTGGTGACCGAACTACTGGCCCGCGGCCAGCAGGTCCGGTCGTTCGACCGGGTGCCGTCCCCGCTGCCGGACAATCCGAACCTGCAGACACAGGTCGGCGACATCACCAACCCCGAAGATGTGGCCAAGGCCGTCGCCGACATCGACACGATCATCCACACCGCGGCGATCATCGACCTGATGGGCGGTGCGTCGGTCACCGAGGAATACCGCAACCGCAGCTTCGGCGTGAACGTCGGCGGCACCGAGAACCTGGTGAAGCTGGGCCGGGCCGCGGGCGTCAAGCGGTTCGTCTACACCGCGTCGAACAGCGTGGTGATGGGCGGGCAGGACATCCAGAACGGCGATGAGACCATGCCATACACCGCCCGGTTCAACGACCTGTACACCGAGACCAAGGTCGCGGCCGAGAAGTTCGTGTTGTCGCAGAACGACGTCGACGGGATGCTCACCTGTTCCATCCGGCCCAGCGGCATCTGGGGCCGGGGCGATCAGACCATGTTCCGCAAGGTGTTCGAGAACATCCTTGCCGGCCACGTCAAGGTGCTGGTGGGCAACAAGAACATCAAGCTGGATAACTCGTACGTGCACAACCTGATTCACGGTTTCATCCTCGCCGGCGAGCACCTGGTGCCGGGCGGCACCGCACCCGGGCAGGCGTACTTCATCAACGACGGCGAGCCGCTCAACATGTTCGAGTTCGCCCGTCCGGTGGTCGCCGCATGTGGGCGCACGCTGCCCGACTTCCGGGTCTCCGGCAAGCTGGTGCACCGCGCGATGATGGTGTGGCAGTGGCTGCACTTCAAGTTCGGCCTGCCCGAGCCGCTGATCGAGCCGCTGTCCGTGGAACGGCTCTACCTGAACAACTACTTCTCTATCGCCAAGGCCAAGCTCGACCTGGGGTACGAGCCGCTGTTCACCACCGAGCAGGCGATGAAGGAATGCACGCCCTACTATGTCGACCTGTTCCGCCAAATGGAGTCGGCGGAAGCCAAGTAGCCGTGCGCCGGTGCGCCTCTGTCTATCAGCGGTAGAGGTGCACCGGGTGCCGCGTCGACTGCTCGATATTGGCCGAGGCTGCCATGAACAGATCGGTGCCGAGCGCTATCAGCGCACGCGCCGCAGCGATCTCCTCGCCGACTAGTGGCGCACTCGGGTCTTTGGGATTCCGGTAGGCATCCCCGGTGGTCGTGACGGTGTCGTCACGGAGCCGGGCGTGCGCGGAGGCGTGAGTGTGGACGTCGTCTTCGAAGAACTCGATCTCGACGTGCCACTTATTGGTCAGATCCTTGTCGTACATGTCGATCACCTTCCCGCTTCAAGCGTGCGCCTTGGGCCGCCTGATGTCGACAAACGAGGCCCGTGTTGTGCTGTCGATGCGGCGGTCAGATACGCATGAAGAACAGCAGCGTCCCGTGATCTAGCCGTTTCGATCCCCCTTGGCGCCGCAACAAGCCGCCCCACTCTCCTGCCGCCATCTCAATACCCGTCTCGCAGGGACTTTCGTCCCTGGCGCAAGTGCCGAAGCACAGTGTGAGCTGGGTGTCAGAGTCCACTGGAGGTGTCATGCCGGCAGTAATGGTCATCATGCGGCGGCGGTCAGATTCGGGTCGACGCATGAGACCAGACGCGCCGCACCGTGTTGGGCGTCGCAACGGCCACCCCCATGCGACACCAGTGAGCGCGTATCGGCTCGGCAGCAAGAACCACTCCCCCCGAGGTGTATTCAAATGAATAAGTACGTGAACGGGTACGGCGTGCAGGCACTCGAAGCGGATATCAACACAGACGGGTTCGGTCACCTGTATTCGCCAAGGGCCACCGACGGGGGCGCCGACGGTGAGGGCGCGGGGCTAAGCGATTGGGCCGTGCTGGTCCTCATGCGGGGTCCGCACCGCGGATCGCGATTCCTGCTGGATTCGCCGGTCACGTCCATCGGTAGGCTTCGTGACTGCGACGTCTTCCTCGACGACATCGCCGTTAGTCGGCGGCACGCCGAAATCCGTTGGGACAGTGGCACATTCTCGTTGGTGGACGTCGGCAGCCTGAATGGCATCTCTGTCAACGGTCAGCCGATCGATCCGACGGCGGCGCTGAACAGTGGTGACCTGGTACAGATCGGCGAGATGCAACTTGTCTTTCTCACCCACCCTGCCGTCACGACCTCAGGGCACCACCGAGCAAGCGTTGGAGATGAAGGCAAAGGGCCCGATATCCGGAATGAGGCCCGCGTGTGCGCGCAGCCCCGCTAACGGCATCGAGCTGCGCGATCTTTGGCCAGAAATCGGCCGCGATTGCATCGCGGCCCGGAGTGCCAGATGCGCGGGCGCAATTAACCGTCTGAGCAAGAAGGAGCAAGACCTATGAGAAAAGATGACACCGCCCTGATCGAGGATGTTATCGAGCAGCTGAAGGCCGACCCCGCAATCAACTCCTCGCACATCAATTTCGCCGTCCACAACGGGGTAATCACGCTGGGCGGAACAGTGCCGAGCTACTGGCAGAAAATGGAGGCAGAGCACGCTGTGTGGCGTGTCCTCGGCGTCCAAGCCCTCGCTAACGAATTGCGTGTCGAGTTATCCGGCACGCATGTGCTCGATGACACCGACATCGCATCGAGTGCCATTGCGGTCCTGCGATCACACAGCGAGCTGCCCGCCACGATCGAAGCGACTGTCCACAACGGATTTGTGACGCTGACCGGCAAGGTGGACTGGGACTTTCAACGCACGGCCGCCGAGAAGGCCATCATGCACCTGCGTGGGGTCAACGGAGTGTGCAACGAGATCCAATTGAATTGTGCACCAACAGTTTCTGATGTGCGCGACCGCATCAGGACGGAACTGACGCGCACCCTCGATCGGGAACTGAACCACATCGACATCCAAACCAGCGATGGAGACGTCACCTTGAGCGGCACCGTGCAATCGCTATCGGAAGCGGCAGCAGCCCGCCGGGCGGCGTGGGCGGTGCCCGGTGTCAAGGATGTCAAAGACCTGCTCACTATCACCTGACCTCATCGTCGTCACCGACGGCTTGCGGCCGCTTGCAGGATGACGAGGCTGGCGTCCGTTTGTTCCGGAGAATTGGTCGGTTGGGGGTGCGTGGTGCTATTACCGTCAACGCGTGGTTACCGGCCGTCCTGGATGATCAACGATCTATTCGCAGCACTCACCTTGCTGGCGATCGCAGTGCCCGAGCAACTGGCCACCGCACGACTCGCCGATATGCCGCCGATCACCGGCTTTTACGCGTTCGTCGCTGGCTCTGTGATGTTCGCCTTGTTGGGGTCCAATCGGCAGATGTCGGTCGGCGCTGATTCGACCATCGCGCCGCTGTTCGCTGTCGGCGTGGGAACGCTGGCACTGGCGGGATCGCCCGACTACATCGCGTTGGTGGGAATCCTCGCCGCCGCGATTGGGGTGGTGGTGGCCATCGTCGGCTTGCTGCGCCTGGGCTGGGTAGCCGA
>JARLGS010000705.1 GCA_031292695.1 Mycobacterium sp.
GAGCCGGCAGCCGGCTCCGTCAGACACATGGTGCCTAAGTACCGGCCTTCGAGCATTGGGCGCACCCAGGTGTCGATCTGCTCGTCGGTGCCGTATTCGGTCAGCAGGTTGGCATTTCCGACGGTGAGAAATGCGTACGAGAAGGTGCTGGGGTTGGCTGCCCGGAAGAACGCCGCCGAAGACTGCGCCACCACGTTGGGCAGCTGCATGCCCCCGACGCGCTCATCGAACGAGCTGGCCATCAGTCCGGCCCCGTTGAAGTCATCGAGCGCCTGCTTGATCTCGTCAATGAGCACGACGTTGCCCTGCTCGTCGACGAACGGCGGGTTGTGGTCGGCCTTCTTGTTGTGCGGCGCAAAGCGTTTCGTGGCGATGTCGGCGCTGAGGTCCAAGACCGCGTCGAACGTGTCGCGGGAGTGTTCGGAGAAGTGCTCGTGCTTGGTGAGCTCGACGACGTCGAGCCACTCGTACAGCAAGAAGTCCAGGTCGCGTCGAGACATGAAGTCAGTCACCGTGGGTACCACCTTCCGGCATGGCCAAATATTAGCAATCGCTCATTTCCTAAGCGATTGCTAATATCGCCTATCGGCCCGGGTGCTGTCAACCCGCGTGTACGATCCCGTTGACATGAAGACCGACCGGACCAGCGACTCGGCCGCGGCCGAACGCATCCGGCGCGCGGCCATCGCGGCTTTTGCCGAGTCCGGCTACGGCGGCAGCTCAACCAGGCAGATCGCCAAGCGCCTGAACATGAGCGCGACCGCGATGTATCCGCACTACCGCTCCAAAGAAGAGCTGCTCTACGCCATCGCGCTGGAGGGCCACAGCAGCATCCTGGAAACCTTGCGCGCCACCGACGACGTCTCGGCATCGTGCAGTGAGCGTTTTCACACGGTCGTGGCGGCCTTCGCCACCTGGCACGCGGAAAACAGCAAGCAGGCCAGGGTGGTGCAGTACGAACTGCACGGTCTGACCCCGGCCCACTACCGCACCATCGCCCCACTGCGCCGCCAGGTCACCGCCGTCATCGCCAACATCATCGAAGCGGGCATGACGACGGGCGAATTCCATGTCGACAATCTCGACGACGTCGTCATGGCCATCTCGTCACTGTGCGTCGACGTCTGCCGATGGTTCCCCTCCCGGACCCACCGGGACCCGGACAAACTCGGCGAGATCTACGCGCAGGTCGCCGCACGACTGGTGCGCTGACCGCCCACCGGCGGCGCCGGCGACCGTTTCACGGGTTTCCGGTGCAGACAGATTGACCGTGGTGTACTTGCTGCCGACGACAGGAGGTCCGATGGTCAACCCTCCACCCGGGGACCGCGATGAGGTCGTGACCGCGGCTACCGATAGCTCGCCCGACACCAGCGACACAACGGCGCCTGACCGCCGGCAGCTGCGACGAGTCCGCGGGCGGTTCAGCATCCAGTCGAAGCTCATCGCAATGTTGTTGGCGGCCAGCATCATCTCGGCCGCGGTGGTCGGATTCATCGGGTTCCAATCGGGACAGGCCTCGTTGCGCAACGCGGCCTTCGACCGGCTCACGCAGGTCCGGGAAACCCAGGCGCGACAGTTCACGATTCAGCTCGACGTCTTGAAGAAGGCGCTACTCGTCTACACCAGCGGACCGTTGATGGCCGATGTGCTCCAGTCCTTCAGC
>JARLGS010000706.1 GCA_031292695.1 Mycobacterium sp.
CTAACACCAGGTCTGCCTCATCTCGCTTCTCGTCACCCACCGCGGCGCCCCTGAACGGCACCGGGTTCGCCGCGATATGGCGGTCACCGGACCACTCGCATCAGACAGGCGCCGTCGCGGCCCGCCGCCGCATCACACGAGTACACGAATGTGCAACTTATCACCTCAACCGCCCAATCACGAGGAAATGCACAACAAACCCGCCTTACAACTACGCTAAATGAACCTGACCCAATCGGCACCCAATCGGCGTCGGCCGCAGAGTCGATCTAACTTATGCGTAGGCATTACTCGGTATATCTACGCGACCTTTGTCAGAATCACGATGCGGACCGTGGTATGCCGTCTACATTTGCGCCATGGCTACAGACAGGTATCGCGTAATCGTGTGGGGACCCGGGCACATCGGTGGGGCGGTGCTGCGCGAACTTCTTGCACGGCCCGAGTTCGACGTCGTCGGCGTAAAGGTCTACAGCCAGAACAAGCACGGCGTCGACGTCGGCACCCTGGCTGGTGTGGACCCGATCGGCGTGGCGGCGTCCACCCGTCGTGAGGACGTGCTGGCCATCGACGCCGATTGCGTGGTATTCACCCCACGACCGTTGGATGCAGCCGCGAACGATCAGGACGCGATTGACATCCTGCGCTCGGGCAAGAACGTCGTCACCACCTGGAATTACCACTACCCGGCTATGCGCGGAGGTGATCTCGCCGAACGGATCGATGCTGCCTGCCAAGCCGGGGGCACCACCGTGCACGGCACGGGGGTGCATCCCAGCTTCATGGTCGAACGGTTGGTGATGACATTGACCGGCCTCATGCTCGATGTCGAGCACCTGCGGTTCGTCGAGGCCGTGGACGTCTCCGGAGCATTGGCCGGCATGGGACCCGAAATCGTGACCGGCGTCGGATTCGGCCGCGACCCAAAGACATTCGGCCCCGATGACATCGGGACATTGCTCGCCGGCCCCTACTACCGCGACGTTATCGGCTACGTCGGCAAGAAGCTGTTCGGCGCCGACCCCGACGAGATCCGCATCGAACACGACTTCACCGGCACGGCCGCCGAAACCACCATGGACCTCGGGTGGATACGCATCGAGGAAGGGACCGCCCGCGCGATCAGCCATGTCCACCGTGGCTACATCGGTGACCACCACTTCTTCACCAACGAAGAGCACTGGTACCTCGGCACCGACGAGCGCTACCTGGGCACCGGCAACGTCCCCTTCGGCAATTTCGCCGGACGCTCCAACTACATCGTCGAGGTCGACGGCAAGCCAGGCCGTATTGCCATGCAGATGGACATGGACACCACCGTCCCCGGCGACACCCCCATCATCACCTGGTGCTCGGTCGTCCCACTCATCCAATCGATCATCCCCGTCTGCCACGCCGCACCCGGCGTGCTGCACCCCGACGTACGGCCGCACTTCGCCCGTGACCTACGCACCCTGGCTGACGCCGAACCGCTCCCCCGATGAGACACAGACCCATCGGGGCCGCCGACCGGAGCAGCGACGGCCGGGGACGCACTGCACTGATCACCGGCGCTTCCAGCGGAATCGGTCGCAGCCTGACCGAACTGCTTGCGGCCAAAGGGTATGACGTGGTGCCCGTCGCGCGACGCCGTGAACGCCTCGAGGCCCTGGCTGAAAACATCGAGGAGCAATGGCAGGTATCGGCGCGCCCAATCGTCGCCGACCTCGCCGACCCCGACGGCGTCAGTCACATCGCCACCGAGCTGCAACGCCGCCATACCGACATCGATGTGCTGGTCAACAACGCCGGTTACACGCTGGGTGGGCGCTTCGCCGAAAC
>JARLGS010000707.1 GCA_031292695.1 Mycobacterium sp.
ACGGCTACCAGGTCGTGTTCAGCGGCGGCGTGGCAAGCAACACCGTGCTGTCCGGAGCGCAGGGTACGCAGGATCTGGCCGGCGGCAAGGCGATCGGCACCATCGTCAACGGCGGTGCCGATGTTGACGTGCCATCCGGCGCCGTCGCCAGCGGCACCGTAATCAATACTGGCGGAACCCAATACGTGCATGACACCGGCGTGGCGACCGGAACCGTGGTCAACAGCGGCGGCACTGAAAACGTGTTCAGGCAGGGCGTGGCCGTCGCCACCCAGGTGCGCGCGGGCGGCTTCGAATTCGTATCGTCCGGTTCCCAGGCCAGCGGCACCAACATCAGCAGCGGCGGCTATGCAGTGATCTCCGCGGGAGGCCAGGTCACCGGCGCCACGGTGAGCGCCGGAGGCATACTCGTCATCCTGCCTGGGGGTGCCGCCAGCGGAACCAATGCCCTCGCCGGCGGCGTGGTGCTGTCGCACGGCGGCGTGATCATTTTGTCGAACTATACCAAGTTCTCGCCGACCGGCCCGCACCCGCTGATTTTCGCGGCGAGCGGCACCGTTTCGGGTGGCGTCATCGCCCAGACGCAGGGCGAGTTTGTCTATTCCGGTGGGACCGTGGTGAGCGCGATCGTCTCCGGCAGCACGCAGAGCGGCTTTAACGACGGTTTCGAGGCGGTGTCCGCCGGCGGTACGACGATCGGCGTCATGGTCGTGAGCGGCGGTAGAGAAGATGTTACCACTGGCGGCCTGTCGATCGGCACCGTGGTGGCCAGCGGCGGCGGCGAAAACGTGACCTTCGGCATTGGCCGGGGCACGGTGGTGAGCGGCGGCGGTGTCCTTTCCGTGGTCTCCGGGGTCACCAGCAACAGCTTCATCGGCGGTGGACTGACCGCCGGCGGCCAGGAAATCCTGCGTCAAGGTGGCTCGTCGTTCGGTACCACCGCCGGCGGCGGCGCCTACGGTGGCACCCAGGTGGTCACTACCCAGGGCATCGCCAGCGGCACCAATGTGCTCGCCGGCGGCTTCCAGGTGATCTCGCGCGGCGGCGTGGCGAGCGGCACGGTGGTCAGCAGCGGCGGCACGGAGGTCGTGGCCTCGGGCGGCGTGGCCAACCGCACGGTGCTCAGCGCTGGCGGGGCCATCGATATATCGTATCTGACCTTCGCCCCGGGCGGCGGCGCCTCGGTGAACAGCGCCACCAACGTGCTGACCGTCGTCGCTGGCGGTGGCGCCTACGCGCAACAACTCGCCGGCAATTACGCCGGGGCGACCTTTCAGGTGACCCAGGACGGCGGCTTCGGCACGCTGGTCACCATGAGCGGCACGGTTCAGGCATCGCCGACCGTGACCTCGGTCACCGCGTCGCCGAGTGCGGGCGACGAGCTCACTGGCACTTCGCTGACTTTGACGGTCGCCATGAGCGCGGCCGTGACGGTCTCCGGTGGCACCCCAGGCCTGACACTGAATGACGGTGGCACCGCCACGTACGACGCGGCGAAGTCGAGCGGCACAGCGCTGGTGTTCGACTACACGGTGCAATCCGGCGAGACCACGATGGCACTGGCGGTGACCGGGCTGAACACCAATGGCGCGACGATTCAGGACGCGTCAGGCAACGGCGCCAACTTCGCCGAGCTGCCGACCACGTTCGCCGGCCTGGAAATCAACGTCCCACCGCCGAGCGTCACGTCGGTTACCGCGTCGCCGAGCACCGGCGACGAGCCCACCGGCACGATGCTGACGCTGACCGTCACCATGAGCCATGCCGTGACGGTCTCCGGCGGCCCGCCCAGTCTGCTGCTGAATGATGGCGGCACCACCATCTATGACCGGTCGAAGTCGAGCGCCACCACGCTGGTGTTCGACTACACGGTGGAAAACAGCAGCCAGAGCACGCCGGCGCTGGCGGTAACCGGGTTCAACGCCAACGGCGCGACGATCCAGGACGCGACCGGCCAAAACGCCAACTTCACCGCGATAGCGACCACGTTCTCCGGCCTGCAAATCAACATCCCAACGCCGAGCGTGCTGTCCGTCACCGCTGCGCCGAGCACCGGCGACGAGTTCACCGGGACGCTGCTGACGCTGACCGTCGCCATGACCAAAGCGGTGACGGTCTCGGGCGGCACTCCGAGCCTGACGCTGAATGACGGCGGCACCGCTACCTACGACGCGGCGAAGTCGACCGGCACCGCGCTGGTGTTCGACTATACGGTGCAGTCTGGCCAAAGCGCCTCGGCGCTGGCGGTGACCGGGCTCACCGCCAACGGCGCGACGATCCAGGACGCGACGGGCAACAGCGCCAGCTTCACGGCGGTGGCGACAACGTTCGCCGGTCTGGAAATCAACATATCACCGCCGAGCGTCACGTCGGTCACCGCGTCGCCGAGTTCAGGCGACGAGCCAACGGGCACTTCGTTGACGTTGACGGTCGCCATGAGCGGGGCTGTCACGGTCTCCGGTGGCACCCCGAGCCTGGCGCTGAGCGACGGTGGCACCGCCGCATACGACGCGGCGAAGTCGAGCGGCAGCGCGCTGGTGTTCGACTACATGGTGCAGTCCGGCCAGAGCACGGCGGCGCTGGCGGTGACCGGGTTCAACGCCAACGGCGCGACGATCCAGGACGCGTCAGGAAACAGCGCCAGCTTCGCGGCGGTGGCGACCACGTTCGCTGGCCTGCAAATCAACATCCCACCGCCGGGCGTGACGTCGGTCACCGTGTCGCCGAGCACAGGCGATGAGACCACCGGCACGGTGCTGACGCTGATCGTCACCATGAGCAAACCGGTGACGGTCTCCGGCGGCACGCCAGGCCTGATGCTGAACGACGGCGGCACCGCCACGTACGACGCGGCCAGGTCGGACGGCGGCGCACTGGTGTTCGACTTCACGGTGCAGTCCGGCCAGAGCACGGCGGAGCTGGCGGTGACCGGGTTCAACGCCAACGGCGCGACGATCCAGGACGCGAACGGAAACAGCGCCAGCTTCGCGGCGGTGGCGACCACCTTCGCTGGCCTGGAAATCAACATAGCACCACCGAGCGTCGTGTCGGTCACCGCGTCGCCCAATACGGGAGACGAGACCAGCGGGACGGTGCTGACGCTGACTGTCACCATGAGCGGGGCCGTGACGGTCTCCGGCGGCACGCCAGGCCTGGCGCTGAACGACGGCGGCACCGCCACCTATGACGCGGCGAAGTCAACCAGCACCGCACTGGTGTTCGATTACACGGTGCAGTCCGGCCAAAGCACGCCGGCGCTGGCGGTGACCGGGTTCAGCGCGAACGGCGCGACGATCCAGGACCCGGCGGGCAACAGCGCCAGCTTCGCGACGGTGGCGACCACGTTCGCTGGCCTGCAAATCAACATCCCACCGCCGGGCGTGACGTCG
>JARLGS010000708.1 GCA_031292695.1 Mycobacterium sp.
CCAGCTTCTACCGCATCATCTTCGAGAGCCCACCCGCTACGTCACCGACTGGCACGAGGGCTGAACGTCGGCTACCAGTAGTGGACCATGTCCGTGGCGTACTTACGTGGGCGCTCTTGGGCTATGGCCAAAGGATTATACGGCCAGGTACCGGTACAGGGTGGCCCGGCTGACGCCCAGGAATCGGGTGATGTCTTTGGCGGTATGGCCATCGGCCTTAATTCGCCTCGCTGTCGCGATGTGCTGAGAATCGTTGACACTCTTAGGACGTCCAAACTTGGTGCCGTTCGCACGTGAGGCCCGACGCTTCAACGCTGTCCGTTCCTTGATTAGCTCCCGCTCGTACTCGGCGAGAGACCCAAGAACACCGATCATCATGCGCCCGGCGGGTGTGGAGGAGTCGATCCCATCGGTCACGGATACCAGGGTGACGCCATGGTTGGTCAACTCTTTGACCGTTTGCAAGATATGGAGCATATTGCGGCCCAGTCGGTCCAACTTCCACACCACGACGGTGTCGCCTTCCCGGACGTACTCCATCAGAGCGGCAAGGCCCGGACGGTCGTCCCTAGCACCAGACATCGTGTCGGAGAACACCTTGCTCACCCCTGCGGCGGTCAGTGCACTGTTCTGCTGATCGAGAGTCTGTGAGACCGTGGAGACGCGGGTATACCCGATCCGGGTGCCGGTGCTCTCTGTGGCCAAATCGCTGTGCCTCATAAATAGGCGCAACGCCATTAATGAGTCACCCATTTCTGAGACGGACTTTCGAGACACTCCGGCCTGGCGAATTACGGCGCCAACACCCGGCAGGGGTGGTGTCTCATTTGTGGTCTATTTCGAGACGGCGTTCAGTTCTGCTCGGGCCTGGTCGATCTGGTCGTATGCGAAGGTTGCCATGGCGGCGGTGGTCATCTTTTCGCCTGCACGGGCGAGCGATTCGTAGGTCGCCTCACCGAGGACATCGTGCAGGTGGGTGATCGCGGTGGTGATTTCGGGGACCCCCGCCGCGGCCATGGGATTGAGGGCGAAGCCGGCGATGGTGGCCGCCGGTTCGTAGCGCCCGAGCCGGTCGAAAAGAACGGCGAGGATGGCCAGCGGGACGCGGATCGTCGTGGTGTTGCCCGCATTGTGCCAGTTGCGTATCGCCAGAGTGAGGTGATCGAATGCGGCCACGGTGTCGCCGTGCTCGGCCTCGATTAGGGCCAGACTGGTCGCCAGGACTGACGCGCGGGAGCGGCTGCCGCTGTCTTGAGCGATCACCAGACCCCGGCCCAGGGCGTTAAGCGCCCCGACGGGATCCGCGTCACGGAAAGCCAAAACGTAGGCCCAGAGCGCCGACGCGAGCAATAACGGGTTCCCTGTTGCCTCCGCAGCCTCGATGAGGCCATCCGCGAAAACCATCGCCTCCCCACCGGAACCGACCACTGAAAGGGCGGCAACCAGAAATGCCCGGATGTGGACGTGGGTGTCGCGGCGGCGTGCGAGCTGGGCGCGGCACAACTCGGCCAACCGCTCGGGCTGCCCGATGGCTAGGTATACAAGTCCAAGCCCGGCTTCGGCGCCGCCCGGCAGCGCCTCGCGGCTCCTGCCGAGAACGATCTGGCCAGCGTCGCTGTAGCCGACAGCCGCCTCGATCCGTCCGGCCGTCCAGCACCGCGACGCAATCACATACAGGAACGCCAGCCGCAGGTGGTCGACCGCGCGGG
>JARLGS010000709.1 GCA_031292695.1 Mycobacterium sp.
CAGCAGAAATGCCACGACCGCGCCCGCGAGTTGATGTGCATGATCAAGCTGGAGCCCAAGCAGTACCTGCACCGCTACCCGCGTGAGTTGTCCGGTGGCCAGCAACAGCGGATCGGCGTGATCCGCGCCTTGGCGGCCGATGCGCCGTTGCTGCTGATGGACGAGCCGTTCGGCGCGGTCGACCCGATCAACCCCGAGATGATCCACAACGAGTTCTTCGAGATGCAGCGGGCGCTGAACAAGACCGTGATCATGGTCAGCCACGATATCGACGAAGCCATCAAGCTGGGTGACAAGATCGCCATCTTCCGCGCCGGCAAGCTGTTGCAGATCGACCACCCGGACACCCTGCTGGCCCACCCGGCCGACGACTTCGTCAGCAGCTTCGTCGGCCAGGACAGCACCCTCAAGCGCCTGCTGCTGGTGAAGGCCGAAGACGCCGCGGACAACGCGCCCTCGGTGAGTCCGCAGACCCCGGTGGCCGAGGCCCTGGAGCTGATGGACGAGCATGACCGGCGCTACGTGGTGGTCACTGATGCCGGGAACAAGGCGCTGGGTTATGTGCGCCGCCGCGACCTGCACCGTCAGAGCGGGACCTGCGCGCAGTTCCTGCGCGAGTTCAATGCCACGGCGGCCTATGATGAGCACCTGCGCATCCTGTTGTCGCGGATGTACGAGTTCAACCGTTCGTGGTTGCCGGTGATGGACGCCGAGCGGGTATTCCTTGGCGAAGTGACCCAGGAGTCGATTGCCGCCTACCTGAGTTCCGGGCGCTCGCGCGGGGCCAAGACCAGCATCGTCTCGCCCGCCGAGCTGGCGGCGGTCTGACAGACTGCCGGCTCTTGCGGGAGTCTGGTCTGTCGGGACGCCGCACCGCAGCGATGGGGCCCTTGAGGCCGCCAAAAGCTTCGCGGGCAAGCTCCGTTCCCAGCCAGTGCTCCACCTTGGGATCGGCACAAAATCTCCCAGATCGCCCTTCTCGGGGAACATCAGACTGTCATCCGGGTCGGTTAAACAGGTGACTGATCCGGGCCACGCGACGGGTGCGTGCAAAAACGCGACATTTTTAGTTGATCTCAAGCCCCTCAAGTCCTAAAGTTCGCGCCGAACGTCCA
>JARLGS010000710.1 GCA_031292695.1 Mycobacterium sp.
CGGTGTGCAGGGCGCGGTCGGATTCGTCGGCTACGAGTTGATCCACCGGTTGCAGGCCGTACTCACGGTGATCCTCTTCGCGACATTCGTGGTGTTCGCCGTCAAACTTGTTGGGGGACAAGAGGTCGTCACGCCGCCGAGCGCACACGGTGCCGATCTCGCCGGAGCGTTCGTCTTGGCAGTGACGCTCGCTTTGAGCCTGGCCGTGTCCTGGGCCAGCTACGCCGCCGATTTCAGCCGATACCTGCCGGCCGAATCCGCGCCGCGCAAGGTGTTCGGATTCAGCTTCGCCGGTCTGGCTCTGGCCTACGTGTTCATCGAAACGATCGGCATCGCCGCGGGCCGGGCGATCACCGATCAAACCGCCGAAGGCGTGCGGACTGTGATGGGCGGCGGAGTGCTGGGCGCCGTCGCGCTGGCCGTCATCGCCCTGGCCTCCGTCGGCTCGGGAGTGATGAACGATTACAGCGGCTCCCTGGCCCTGCAAACCCTCGGTGTACGGGTACGTCGGCCGTTGTCCTCACTGATGGTCACCGCCCTGGCGTTCGGCTTGATCTTGTGGCTGCATACCGGCGACACCGCAACGCGATTCACCAATGTGCTGCTTCTGGTCAGCTATTGGATTCCGGCATTCGCGGCGATCGTGATCGTCGACTGGCGCCGGCGCAGCCGTGGTCGTCAGACCGTGAACCCTGCCGAGGAGACCACGTCGCGTGCGGATGCGATCGCCGCGCTGGCCGCCTTCGTGGTCGCCTACGGTGCCGCGGTGCCCTTCATGAACACCACCCTGCTGCAGGGGCCGATCGCCGTCGCGTGGCATGGCGCCGACGTGGCCTACTTCGTCAACTTCATTGTCGCGCTGGTGGTTTACGGGGGTTACCGCCGCATTCGCGACCGCGAGGGCTAAGCGACGCTCACCGCACCTCGGGACTGTGAGCCCTGTGCGCGCGCTTGCCCCGACTGTGAGCCCTATGCACACATTTGCGCGAAAATCTGTGCACAGGGCTCACATTGGTCAGACTTGGCAACCCGCCGCACGCAATTTCGCCCGCACTCGGTCGATGATGACCTGGGGTCGTGACAACATCTCAGCGCTCACACGGATCACCACCCACCCGGCAGCCTCCAGCAGCGCGATCCGGTCGATGTCCCACGACCGCTGCTGCCGATCCGTCCAGTGCTGGATACCGTCGTACTCGACCGCCACCTGCCATTGCCGCCAACCCAGATCCACTCGGATATGAAGGTCACGAAACTCGATCTGAGTCTCGGGCGTCGGCAGGCCACCGCGAACCAGTTGTAATCGCAGCCTGCTCTCCTGTGGTGACTCGGCCCCGCCGTCGACCAACTCGAGGGTGGACCGCAGCCTCGCCACGCCGGGCATACCCCGATGCGCACCAGCCACCCCCACTACATCGCCGGGCTTGATGCCGGTCGCCTTCAGCAGCGCATCCATGATCGGAATCGCTTGCTGCGCATGCCGCATCCTGCCAACATCGAATGCGGTCCGGGCCGGTGTCGTCAGCGTGAAGCCGTCGATGGTGCAGAGCTCGCCGGGATCGAGCACCCACGATCGAACGATGATTCCGGCCGGAGACCGACGATTGGCACGCGATATCTCCGCTGGGAGGCTGGGGTCCAGCCACTTGGTACCAAGCATCGCGGCTGCCGACAATCCGCACAGCGGCGCACCGGTTTCCATCCATGCCGCCTGTGCCTTGAGTCGTGCGGTCAGCTCGACGTCGCGCGGCAGATAGACGTCCCGGAATATCGCCCGGTGATCGCGGGCCAGAGTTCTTCTGGTCAGCACTCCACGGCGCACGGCCAGGCTGCCGATGAATGGTTCCATTGCCCCACAGTGACCACCAACACCGACGGCTGTGAGCCCTGCGCACCGATTTCGGGCCGATCCTGTGCATAGACCTCACACTGGGGACAACTGAGCGTGACCGCCATTCACCGCACGGTCGAGAAGAACGCCCGGACATCGTCGACGAACAGTTCGGGCTGTTCGAACGCGGCGAAATGACCACCGCGCGGCATCGTGGTCCACCGGGTGATGTTGTAGCCGGCCTCGCACCACGATCGCGGTGCCCGCAGGATCTCCTTCGGGAACGATGCCACGCCGGTCGGCAGCTCGACTCGGCCGCCGGCTCCGAAGACGCCAAAGCTTTCCCAGTACAGCCGGGCGGACGACGCGCCGGTGGCGGTGACCCAGTAGATCATCACATCGTCCAGCACCTCGTCACGACTGAGCGCGGTCTCTAAGTCGCCGCCGCAATCGGTCCACGACCAGAACTTCTCCACGATCCAGGCCAGCTGCGCCACCGGCGAATCGACCAGGCCGTAGCCGAGCGTCTGTGGCCGGGTGGACTGCTGCCTGGCGTAGCCGGAATCCTGCTTCTGGTAGTGCGCCAGTGCCTTCAGTGCCGCTTGCTCTTCGTCGGTGAACTCAGTGGCGCCGGCCGGGGGCCGACCCAACGGCATGTTGGTGTGAATCGCGATGCAGCGCCCGACATTGCGGCCGATCTGGGTGGTGACCGCCGCACCCCAGTCGCCACCTTGGGCGCCGTATCGGGTGTAGCCCAGCCGCGCCATGAGTGTGTCCCAGGCCCGGGCGATCCGCTCGACACCCCAGCCGGTGGCAGCCGGTTTTTCGGAGAACCCATAGCCCGGCAGCGACGGGCACACGACGTGGAAGGCATCTTCGGCCCGGCCGCCGTGCGCCGTCGGATCGGTCAACGGCTCGATCACCTTCTGGAATTCGGCGATCGAACCGGGCCAGCCGTGCGTGATCAGCAGCGGCAACGCATCCGGATGCGGCGACCGCTGATGAATGAAATGGATATCCAGCCCGTCGATCTCGGTGACGTACTGGTCGAACCGATTGAGCGTGGCCTCGCGAGCCCGCCAGTCGTAGCCGCCGGCCCAATAATCAGCCAGAGCACGCGCGTAGCTCAGCGGAATGCCCTGACTCCAGTCATCGACGCATTCCGCTTCGGGCCACCGGGTATCGGCCAGCCGGCGGCGCAGATCGGCGATGACCTCGTCGGGCACGGCAATACGGAAGGGCGTGATGGCAGTCATAGCGATTCATTCTGGCCGAACGGCACCGAGGTGTGCGTAGGCGCGTCCCGACCTCGAAGCAACCGCGTGCCACCGCGGCGCCTGACGCCTGCCGGCGAGGCGGCACACCAACTTCGTTCTCCCCGGACTTTGACCAAATAATCAGTCAGGCCCTAAAGTGGTCGGTGCCCCAGGGTCGTCGTGTGCGGACGACCCGATGTGATCAGCCAGTTTTCATTACCCACATTCCAGATGTGAGCGCGCCGAGAGGGAGGCCGCGCAATGTCTTGACCACGCAAGGAGTTTCATCATGCAACGACGCCGATTCATCCAGTCGAGCCTGGTGGCGATGGGTGGGCTGGTGGCCGCGGCCTGCGACGACCGCACCTCAGGGCCGTCCGGCAGTCCCACCAGCACCGGCGACGGCCGCACCTGGGTGATGCCCGAAGAAGGACAACCGCACAAGCGCACTTGGATGGCCTTCGGCGCCAGCGAGGCGATCTGGGGTGCGCAGCTGTTGCCACAGGTGCGGCGGGATCTGGCGACGATCGCGACCACCATCGCCCGCTTCGAACCGGTGTCGATGCTGGTGCGGCAGGACGAACTCGACCTGGCGCGCGCCATGCTCGGAGGCGCGAATGTCGAGTTGATCGTCGCCGATGTCGACGACCTGTGGATCCGTGATACCGGCCCGGTGTTCGTCAAGGGCAATGGTGTCAAGGCCGGGGTCGACTTCAACTTCAACGGCTGGGGCGGTAAGCAGGAACATCGCCGCGACGTCAAGGTCGCCACTTTCGTCGACGGCCGCGCGGGCGTGGAGACCGTGCACACCGCTCTGGTCATGGAGGGCGGCGGCATCGAAGTCGACGGCGAGGGCACCGCAATCGCCACTGAATCCTGCATCCTCAACGCCAACCGCAACCCGGGCTGGAAGAAATCCGACGTCGAAGCCGAACTCGACCGCGTACTCGGGATCAAGAAAGTGATCTGGCTGCCCGGAGTGGCCGGCCAGGACATCACCGCCGGGCACACCGACTTCTACGCCCGCTTCGCCCGCCCCGGCGTCGCCGTCGCCACCCTGGACCACGACGAGAACTCCAGCGAGTATGACCTGACCCGCCGCCATCTCGAGATCCTGCACAATGCCACCGCCGCCCACGGTCGCCCCCTCGAGGTCGAATCCATCGATGCGCCTTCGCAATTGCGCTACCAGAACGCCGCGAAGGATTTTGCCGCCGGGTACATCAACTTCTACGTCTGCAACGGCGCGGTCATCGCCCCCGACTTCGGCGACCCCGACACCGACCCGGCCGCCAAGGCCACCCTCGCCCGGTTGTTCCCAGGCCGTCAGATCGTTCAGATCCCCATCGACTCCATCGCTGCGGGCGGGGGCGGCATCCACTGCACCACTCAGCAGGAACCCGCCGACTGATCCCACCCGTAGGCCCGGCGAGACCTGCAGCTCACCGGACCTGTGGCCGGTCTGGACCGGCCACACCATCGCAATAAAGTGAGGAACCGTGTCAGATCGCGCCACCGAGATCCTTGAAGCCGCCGTCCGCGTCATCGCCCAGGACGGTGTGCGCGGACTGCGCATCGACAAGCTCGCCGCCGAAGCAGGCGTGTCCACCGCCTTGATCTATTACCACTTCAAAGACCGCGCCGGAGTGCTGAACGCCGCTCTCGAACACGTTAACCACCGCGCCCAGACCTATACAGACCACGCCTGGACCACGATTACCGGCGACCCGCGCGGCCAAGTCGACGCGGTGCTGCTGGCCGAACTCCAAGACACCGACGAAATCCGCGAGAACTCCATCGCTTGGGGTGAACTGCGCGCGAGCGCCGTGTTCCATACCGACCTGCGCGCACCGCTGGCCGAGTCCACCCACGCCTGGAACATCGACGTCGAAGCGCTCATCCGCGCCGCCCAGGACACCGGCAACATCGCTCCGGGCGTCGATGTCGCCGCGGCCGCCGAACGCCTCACCGCCCTGGTCGAAGGACTGTCCGAACGCTGGCACAGCGGCTCGATCACCCTCGATCGCGCCCGCCACCTGCTCGCCGGCGCGATCGAGTCCGAACTGCCCGCAGCGAACTAGCCCGTGCCAGCGAGCAGGTGGCGGGGTTACTAACGGAGGGCGATCGAAACTGCACTGGGTCGGTGAGTCACGGGCATCGCGCGTCGCGGACGATCAACACATCGAGTGTGCGCGGCCCGTGCACGCCTTCGACTCGCTCCAGTTCGATGTCGCTGGTGGCGCTCGGCCCGGAGATGAACGTCAGCGGACGCATCGGGTCGAGAGCCGCAAAACCCTGGGGCACCGTGTCGACGATCTGGTCGGTGCGGATGACGCAGATATGGTGGTCCGGCACCAGGGTCAGTGCACGACGTCCTTGTGCCGCACCGGCATCCAGCACGATGGTTCCGGTCGCCGCAATGCCGAGGGCGCATCCGGTCAGCACCGCGTCGACGCCGTCGAGTACGTCCACGTCCACCGGTGGATCGTCGACGACGGTGCGAATGCCGGTGACCCAGTCGTTCGGCAGGTCCGCCGGGATCGCCACAGTCCCCGAACCCACCAGCGTCGCCACGGTGGCGGCCACGTCGCCAGGTCCGATGCGAAACACTCGCGCCCGGTAGTCAGTCACAGCCTCGTCGAACCGATCAACGTCGGGGGAGCCGGTCAGCGACCGCCGGTCATATTCGCGGGGCACGATCACCGCTTCCTGCGCGCCCGTACCGAGCGCGGCCCGCACGCGAGCCAACACTTCCGCTCGTGCGCCGTCACTCATCGGTCCGACCCCGCTCGGTTACGGGCCCACCATTGCCGAAACGATTCCGCGGGCGGTTCTGGAATATCCCGGCTACCAGTCCATTTCGACGCGGGCCACGGCAGTGCGCCGATCCGGTGGTCCTTGCCCGCGATCAGCCGGGCCACACCGAGAGCCTTTTCCGCTGCCGCGAACCGCGCCGCCGAAGACATCGCCCACCCCGCGGCCTTCATGGCGAGGTCCTGTCCGCTCGGTATCCCGCCACGTTCCGAGTCCACTTGTGCTCCACGCAGATGCACCAGGATCGACGGGATGTCGATGCGCACCGGGCAGGCTTCGAAGCAGGCGCCGCACAACGACGATGCGTAGGGCAGGCTGGCGTTCGGATCGTCGTGGCCGCTGGTGCCGGTCAGCTGCGGGCTCAGGATCGCTCCGATCGGCCCCGGGTACACCGAGCCGTAGGCATGTCCACCGGTGCGCTCGTACACCGGGCAGACGTTGAGGCAAGCGCTGCACCGGATGCAGTGCAGCGCAGCGCGTCCCACTTCATCGGCCAGCACGCGGGTGCGTCCGTTATCCAGCAACACCAGGTGGAATTGCTGAGGGCCGTCGCCGGGATGCACGCCGGTCCACATCGAGGTGTAGGGGTTCATCCGCTCCGCGGTCGACGACCGCGGCAGCAGCTGCATGAACACCTCGAGATCGGTGAACCGCGGTATCACCTTTTCGATACCCATCACGGTGATCAGGGTTTCGGGCAGCGTGAGACACATCCGCCCATTGCCCTCGGATTCGACCACCGCCAGCGTGCCGGTCTCTGCCACGCCGAAGTTCGCGCCACTGACGGCGACCTTGGCGGACAAGAACTTTCGCCGCAGATGCGCGCGGGCGGCCATCGCCAGCACCCGCGGGTCATCGGTGAGCTCGCCGGCGCCGGGCATCTCGCGCTCGAAAATCGACCGGATGTCGGCGCGGTTCCGGTGGATCGCCGGGACCAGGATGTGGCTCGGTTTGTCATGCCCCAGTTGAACGATCAGTTCCGCCAGATCGGTCTCGATGGGCGTGATGCCCTGCGCCTCCAGGTACTCGTTGAGCCCGATCTCCTGGGTGGCCATCGACTTGACCTTCACTACGTCGTCGCTACCGGTGGCGCGAATCAGCTCGGCCACAATGCGATTGGCCTCCGGTGCGTCGCGGGCCCAGTGCACCTGACCACCACGGGCCTGCACATTCTGCTCGAGCTGCTCCAGGAGTTCCGGTAGCCGCGCGAGCACGTCCTGTTTCAGCGCGCTGCCGGCAACTCGAAGCTGCTCCCAGTCATCGCATTCGGCGATGGCGGCAAGGCGTTTGGCGCGGATGGTCGTCGTCGCGTGCCCGATGTTTCGACGCAGCTGAGCATCGGCGACCGCGACACGGGCGGCGGCCGGGAAGCTCCGGTCGCCGCGTAGATTGCCCACCCCCGGCTGGCCGAGAAAGACTGCGGTCATGAGGTAGCCGCCAGGATCTCCGCCAGATGCACGGTACGGACACCGCTGCGCATCCGGCTCAGCCCACCGCCGATGTGCATCAAGCACGAGGCGTCGCCCGCCGTACACACTTCAGCCCGGGTTGCCCGGATATTCGACATCTTGTCGGCCAGCATCGCGGTGGACACGTCAGCGTTCTTCAGCGCGAAAGTTCCGCCGAAGCCGCAGCAGGTTTCGGCATCCGGCAACTCGACCAGCGTCAAGCCGCGGACCTTGCGCAGCAGTCGTACCGGTTTGTCGCCGACGCCCACCATCCGCAAGGAATGACAGGTTGGATGGTAGGTGACGCGATGTGGATAGTAGGCGCCGACGTCGTCGACGCCGAGCACGTCGATCAGGAACTCCGAGAGCTCGAAGGTATGTGCCGCAACCGATTCCGCGCGCTCGGCGAGAGCGGTATCGCCGCCGCGTCGGGCCACCATGGCGTGCTGATGCCGCACCGACCCCACGCAGGATCCGGAAGGGGACACCACCGCGTCGAAGCCGGTGAACGCATCGACGTGACGACGCACCAGCGGTACGGCCTCGCGCAGGTAGCCGGTGTTGACGTGCATCTGA
>JARLGS010000711.1 GCA_031292695.1 Mycobacterium sp.
CCTGGCCCAGCGGGCTCCAGGCCTCGGTGGCGATGCCGTAACGGGCGTGCGTCTCGCGCAATTCGGCCTGCGGGAGCCGGGGGTGCAGCTCGATCTGGTTCACTGCCGGCACGATTCCGGTGGAGTCGATCAGCAGCTTGAGGTGCTCCGGTTCGAAGTTGCTCACCCCGATGGAGCGAATCCGGCCCTGGTCACGCAGGTGGGCGAAGGCTTTGAAGGTGTCCACGAACAAGTTCTGTGCGGGCATTGGCCAATGGATGAGGTAAAGGTCCAGGTAGGCGCCGTCGCCTTCGAGTCCTAACCGCGCCATGCTGGCGTCGAAGGCAGCCAGTGTCTTGTTGTAGCCCTGTTCGGAGTTCCACAGCTTGGTGACCAGGTAGACGTCCTCGCGCGGCACACCGGACTCTTTGAGACCGTGACCGACCTGCGCCTCGTTGCCATACGCCGCAGCGGTATCGATGTGCCGATATCCGGCGTGCAATGCTGCAGTGACGGCGCGTTCGGTGTCCTCGGCCGGTGTCTGCCACACCCCGAGCCCGACCACCGGAATGGACGTACCGTCGTTGAGCGTCAGTGTTGGACTCGGAGCACCTGAAGGATCAGCCATGACCATGAGCATGCCAGGCGATGCTGTGCGGACGTCGGTTTCGGTTGCGCCACCGGAACATCCAGTGGCGGGGCGGCCCAGCCCGCGGCGGCTGGCGATGCTGAACCGGCTGAGCGGCGTTGCATTGCGGGTACTGCCGCGCATTCCGGATCGAGTCAAACGCGTGCTGCTCGGCGGGCGCCGCGTCACCGTCGACGGCAACACCCTGGACGCCACCCTGCAACTCATGCTCACGGCGCAGCGTTCGGCCGGGGCGGGCGGCCTGGTCGCCAGCAGCGACATCGCAATCGCCCGGCGGCAACTGAGCGCCCTGGCGCCGTATCTCGATCCGGGCATCGCTGTCGCGACAGAGGACATCACCATTCCGGGTCCGGCCGGGCCGCTGCGCGCCCGGCACTACCGCCCTGACACCACTGGGGTCGCGCCGCTGCTGGTCTTCTTCCACGGCGGCGGCTTCGTCATCGGTGACATCGAGTCGCACGACGGGTTGTGCCGGTTGATCTGCCGCGACGCGGGGGTGCACGTGGTGTCCGTCGACTACCGCCTGGCTCCCGAGCACCCGGCCCCGGCCGGCGTCGAAGACTGCTACGCGACCTACCTCTGGTGCCTGGACAACGCCGCCCGGCTCGGCGCGGACCCGGCGCAGGTCGCGGTCGGCGGCGACAGTGCCGGCGGCAACCTGACGGCCGTTGTGTGTCAGCTCGCCCGGGACAACGGTGCCGCGCTGCCGGTCCTGCAGTTCCTGATCTATCCCGTGACCAACTTCGTCGGTGACACCCGGTCCAAGGTGCTGTTCGCCGAGGGGTACTTCCTGAGCAAGATCGACATGGATTGGTTCAGGGAGAACTATCTGGCCGGATCGGCACTGGACCGGTCCGACCCGCGGGTGTCGCCACTATTGGCCGCCGACCTGTCCGGGCTGCCGCCGGCGCTGGTTCTGACCGGCGGCTTCGACCCGCTGTGCGACGAGGGGGAGGCCTACGCCGCGGCGCTGGCTGCAGCCGGGGTTCCGGTCGACCATCGCAGATACGGGTCGCTCGTCCACGGTTTCGCGAACTTCTTCCCGCTAGGTGGCGGCAGTGCACTCGCGGCAGTCGACTTCGTCTCGGCGTTTCGGGCCCATCTGAGCCGATGAAGTACGGGTCCGGCCGATTACCGCGCGGCCGTCGGTACCCTTGACGCCGTGCCGTCGAAATCTTCGAAGAACGCCAGCTACGACCTGAAGGCCGCAGACCGCAAGCGGGACTGGATCGTCAAGGGCGGGCTCACCGCGCTTGTCATTATTTTCGCGGTCGCCCTGGTGCTGTACATCGTCATGAACGGCAAGCCGAAGGCCGACCCGAACAAGGTGCAGGCGATCTCGGTGGCCGCGAACAACGTGGTGACCAAGCCGAACAGCACCGACCCGAAGGTGCGGCTCACGATCTACGAAGACCCGCTGTGCCCGGTGTGCGGCCTGTTCGAGAAAACGTACGCGCCGACGATCAGCAAGCTGATCGACAACGGTGACATCGCCGTGGACTACTACATCGTCTCGATCCTCGGCCGGGGCGACAAGAACTCGTACTCGACCCGAGCCGGCGCCATCGCCTACTGCGTCGCCGACGAGAACAAGGATGCCTTCCGGCGCTTCCACTCGGCGCTGTACGCAAACCAGCCCGAGGAGACGGCATCGAGCTTCCCGGACAACGCCAAGCTGCTCGAATACGCGCGCCAGTCGGGTGTGGCCGTCGGGTCCAACGATCCGGTCGGCAAGTGCGTCGCGAACAACGTCTACTCGGAGATGGTCAACAACATGGCCCGCAACACGGGCATCCAGGGCACCCCGACGATCAAGATCAACGGGACCGACACCGGTGACGAACTGATCCGCTCGGGCGACCCGAACACCCTGATCAACAAGATCAAGGCGGTCGTGCCCGACCTGCCGGACCTGTCC
>JARLGS010000712.1 GCA_031292695.1 Mycobacterium sp.
CTGGAACGTGCCGATGGTGCGGACGAACTGCTCGCGAACTTTGGCGTATTCGACGGCCATGTCCAGCGCCGCCCAGCTGGTCCCGACCGCTTCAGCTGCGGCCAGAATGCGAAAAGCGGTGTGCGCCTTGGCTGCCGCGCCGCGCAGCACGCACTCGGGTGCGACGGTGACCTGCTGCAGAGTCACCGCGCCGATGCTGCGGGTGGTGTCCAACGAGTCCAGCGGGGTGACGGTGACGCCGTCGGCGTCCGCGTCGACGACCACAACGTCGTCGCCGGCCACGATGACCAGCAGCGCGGCGTCGGGCGCGCCCAATACCGCCGGGCTGGATCCAGACACCGTCGCGGCGTCCAACGTCACTTCGCCGGACCGGCCCAGCGCAGCCACCGTGCTGCCGTCGGCCAGCCCTGGCAGCAGTCGAGCGCGCAGCGGTTCAGCAGCGCACCGGTCGATCACGGTGGCGGCGACGACGCTCGGCAGGAACGGGCCGGGGCACAGTTCGCGGCCCTGCACCTCCAGCACCACCGCCAGCTCCGGCAGCCCGAAACCCGACCCGCCGTAGGCCTCCGGGATGGCCAGGCCCTGCCAACCGAGTTCGGCTGCGGCTGTCCAGAAACCGGCCGGATGCGAGGAGCCGTCGTCCAACGTGGCGCGGGCGGCGGCCCTGCTGCCCAGGCGCTGGAGCAGTCCGGTCGCCGCGTCCGCGAGGGCGTTGTGTTCGTCGGTGATCGCCAGCGCTGAGTTCCCCATTCGACCGACTGTAAACACGACGGGACTGCTGCGAACCATCGCTGATCAGCTGTGATGTAGTTCACAACGCGATGGTGGCGCAGCCGTAATCGCAAACATCCCGAGGTCCCGAATTCGGCCGGTCAGCCCGGTGTACGCTCGCGCAATGACGGCTCGACCGGACACCCGCCCAAGCCCGACGCTGGCCACCCGGCTTCGCTGGTTCGTGCAAGCTCGGCCATCGGATCATCTGCTGGCGATGACCACCGCCGCCGCTTCGCTGCCGGTGATCGGCAAGAGCCTCGAGCCGCTCGGCGGGGCCACCGCGATGACCCTGTGGGGCATGCGGCACGTGCCAAGTTTCTGGGCGTCGACGGCGCGTTCGTTGTTCACCCCGGGCATCGCCGAGATCCGCAAGCAGGAGCGGGACTGCACCAATGAAGTGGTGCGCGCGGCGCTGGAGGGCGTGGTGCCGCCCGCCGAACTCGAGATCGAATGGCCTGCGCCTGAACGCACTCCGCCGTTCTGGCGCGCGCGGGAACACCGGCGCCGGGTGCACCGCACCTCGGTGCGCTACGGGGACAGCCCGGCGCAACTGCTGGACGTGTGGCGCGCCGAGGAGCTGCCCAGCGAACCGGCACCGGTGCTGATCTATCTGCCCGGCGGCGCATGGGTGCACGGCAGCCGGCTGCTGCAGGGCTACGCGTTGATGAGCCACCTGGCCGAGCAGGGCTGGGTGTGTCTGTCCATCGACTATCGGGTGGCGCCGAATCACCGCTGGCCGCAGCACCTCACCGACGTGAAGGCGGCTATCGCGTGGGCCAGGGCCAACGTCGACAAGTTCGGTGGTGACCGCGATTTCGTGGCGATCTCCGGTGGTTCGGCCGGCGGGCACCTGGCCGCGCTGGCCGGCCTGACGCCCAATGACCCCGCACTGCAGACCGACCTGCCGGACGGGGCGGACACCTCGGTCGACGCCGTGGTCGGCATCTACGGCCGCTACGACTGGGAGGACCGCTCGACCCCGGAGCGGGAGGAGTTCGTCGATTTCCTGGAGCGCGTGGTGGTCAAGCACCGCATCGACAAGCACCCCGAGATCTACCGCGACGCGTCGCCGATCGCCCGCGTGCACCCAGATGCGCCGCCGTTCCTGGTGATTCACGGCAGCGGTGACACCGTCATTCCGGTGGCTCAGGCCCGCGACTTCGTGCACCGGCTGCGCGCGGTCTCCGAGGCGACGGTCAGCTACATCGAATTGCCCGGTGCCGGACACGGTTTCGACATGACTGACGGCGCGCGCACGGGATCGATGGCGACTGCCATAGGGTTGTTCCTGGGTGAGGTGCACCGGAATCAGGGCCAGCAGTGTGTCGAAGAGGTTGTCTGACCCTCGCTTGGGTCAGGCGGGAGAGGTCGAGTGAAGCGACTGAGTGGGTGGGATGCGTTCCTGCTGTACACCGAAACGCCCAACGTGCACATGCACACCCTCAAGATTGCCGTCATCGACCTCGAGGGACTAGGTGACCGCACCTTCGGGATCGATGAATTCCGGCAGGTGATCCACGGGCGGTTGTACATGCTCGACCCGTTCCGGTATGAGCTCGTCGACATCCCGTTGAAGTTCCACCACCCCATGTGGCGGGAGAACGCCGAAGTCGACCTCGAGTACCACATCCGGCCGTGGCGGGTCGCCGCGCCGGGTGGCCGCCGCGAACTGGACGAGGCGATCGGCGAAATCGCCAGCACCCCTTTGGATCGCAGCCGGCCGTTGTGGGAGATGTACTTGGTCGAAGGCTTGGCGAATGGGCGCGTAGCCGTGGTCGGCAAGGTCCATCACGCGCTGGCCGACGGCGTCGCCTCGGCGAATCTGCTGGCTCGCGGCATGGACATCACCGAAGGTCCGCAGCGCGACCGGGATTCGTACGCCACCGATCCGGCGCCGTCCCGCGGTGAGTTGGTTCGGTCGGCCTTCGCTGACCATCTGCGCCAAATCCGGCGGATTCCAGGCGTGGTCAAGTACACCGCCGACGGCATGGGGCGGGTGCGCCGGAGCAATCGCAAGCTGTCGCCGGAACTGACCCGGCCCTTCACCCCGCCGCCGAGCTTCATGAATCATGTGCTCACCCCTGGACGGCTTTTCGCCACAGCGACTTTGGCGCTTGCCGATGTCAAGGAGACCAGCAAGAAGCTGGGCGTGACGATCAACGATCTGGTGCTGGCGATGTCGTCCGGCGCGTTGCGGAAGCTGCTGCTGAAGTACGACGGCAAGGCTGATCACCCGCTGCTGGCCTCGGTGCCGATGAGCTTCGACTTCTCGCCGGATCGTATCTCCGGCAACCGATTCAGCGGCGTACTGGTGTCGCTGCCCGTCGATGTCGAAGACACCGAGCAACGCGTCCGGCAGTCCGCGGAGGCTGCGACCCTGGCCAAGGAAAGCCACCAGCTGGTCGGCCCGGAGCTGGTCGCGCGCTGGGCGGCGTACCTGCCGCCGGCGCCGGTCGAATCACTGTTTCGCTGGTTGTCCGCTAAGGACGGCCAGAACAAGGTGCTCAACCTGAACATCTCAAATGTGCCCGGACCGCGGGAACGCGGCAAGGTGGGTGGCGCGACGGTCACCGAGATCTATTCGGTCGGGCCGCTCACGGCGGGCAGCGGACTGAACATCACCGTCTGGAGCTACGTCGACCAGCTGAACATCTCAGTGATCTCCGACTGTGCGACCGTCGAGGATCCGCATGAGGTAACCGAGGCGATGATCGAGGACTTCAAGAAGATCCGCAGGGTCGCAGGGCTTTCCGATGAGCTGACGGTCGTCGAGACCGCCATGGCTCAGTAAGCGGCGGCTGGTCCCGTCCGTTCAGATTCCCCTGAACAGCTTTCGTCGCGGCTGTGACAACTCTGAATCGCAAGTGCCGCAACTGGGCCGACACGCCGTACGCAAAGCTAGGCGACGTCTTCCGGATCCGACACCGAGCTGCCCGTGGCAGCGATCGCGGTATCGGGTGTGACGGCCGCAGCCTTGCCGGCCCGCACCCACTCCAGGAACCGCGTGATCGCCTCGGCGGTGTAATGCCCGCGCGCCGAGCCGAAGATGTCAAATGCGTGCTGTGCGTGTGGAATTTCCGCATACGCCACCGGCGCCGGGGACTTCTCGCGCAGCGCGGCCGCAAATTCGCGCCCCTCCTGGACGGGGATCAGCGTGTCGTCGGTGCCGTGCAGCACGAAAAACGGTGGCGCGTCGGGCCCGATCCGGGTGATGGCCGATGCGTCCAGGAACACCTCGGGGTCGGTGCGGAAGTTCTTCTTCACGATCAGCTGCTGCAGGGCGTACATCATTTCCTTGCGCCCGGGACCTTCGAAGCTGAACCAGTCGTACCGGCCGTACACCGGGACCGCGGCCACCACTGAGGTGTCCGCATCCTCGAAACCCGGTTGCCACTGGGGATCTCCGGGCGTCAGAGCGGCCAGCGAGGACAGGTGTCCGCCTGCAGAGCCACCGCTGATCGCCACGAAGTCGGGGTCGCCGCCGTAGTCTGCGATGTGCTCCTTGATCCAGGCCACCGCCTGCTTGACGTCGATGATGTGGGCCGGCCACGTGTGTTTCGGGCTGACTCGGTAGCCGATGGACACGCAGATCCAGCCGCGTTCGGCCAGCATGCTCATCAATGGGTACGCCTGCGGCCGCCGATCGCCCAGCATCCAGCCGCCGCCGGGCACCTGCAGCAGCACCGGCGCCTTGCCGTCCAACGGCAGGTCGGGTCGGCGCCAGATGTCGGCGATGTTGGCGCCGTGCGGGCCGTACTTCACGGTCTGCTCGTTGAACTTTCGCCGGGATGACATGGTGCGCAGCATGCCGGGCAGCCGGGGTGTGTTGGGCTCGGTCGGGTAGTCGGCGCCCATCAGGTCGCGCAGCGGTTGTTCGAATGCGGGCCGGGAGCGTCGGCCCCGGTTGAAGATGACCGCGAGAATGCCCCAGGTAATCACCGTGATACCCAACGCGATTCGGCCAGCGGTACCGGAGAAGTCGCCACGCCGGCCGCGTCGGACCGCGGACAGGACCGAGGAGCCGAGCACGACGCCGGCCGCCTCGCTGGACGGCCAGCCGTACGCAAACGTGATGATCCCGGGGTTCCCGGCGCGGACCAATGGGCTTGCGGCGTTCGTGGCGTTGACCACCTCGATGACCGCGCGCAGCAGGGTGACGGGCTTCGATCGGAGGCCAGCCCGCAGCTTCGAACTCGTGCCGGTGCTACGCGCCATCGACCTGTGTCTTGAGCTCGCGCCGGTCGATCTTGCCGGTGCTGTTGCGGGGCAGTTCGGCGAGCACCGTGATCGACCGTGGCACTTTGTAATTGGCGAGGTTGTCCCGCACGTGCTGCTTCAGGGCATCTTCGGTGGCGGCGGCATCGTCGGTCAGCACGACGAACGCAGCCAGGCGCTGGCCGTACTGCTCGTCGTTCACCCCGAGCACGGTGGCCTCGGCCACCTCGGGGTGGGTCGACAGGGTCTTCTCCACTTCGATCGGGTAGACGTTCTCGCCGCCCGAGACGATCATCTCGTCGTCGCGGCCCACCACGAACAGGCGTCCCGCGGCGTCGAGGTAGCCGACGTCGCCCGACGACATAAACCCGTCGTGGAAGGCTTTGTCCTTCCCGACGGCACCGTCGGTGTAGCCGTCGAACTGGGTGGAGTTGCGCACGTAGATGGTGCCCACCTCACCGGTCGGCAACTCGTGGAACTCCGCATCGAGGATCTTGAGGTCGGTGCCTTCGGCGGGACGGCCGGCGGTATCGGGCGCGGCGCGCAGATCGGCCGGGGTCGCCGTGGCGATCATGCCGGCCTCAGTGGCGTTGTAGTTGTTGTAGATGACATCGCCGAACTGATCCATGAACGCGATGACCACATCGGGGCGCATCCGTGAACCGGAGGCGGCGGCGAACCGCAGTGAGCGGCCGCTGTAGCGGTTGCGAATGTAGTCGGGCAGTTCCATGATGCGGTCGAACATCACTGGGACCACACACAATCCGGTGGCCTGGTACTTGTCCACCAGGGCCAGGGTGGCTTTCGGGTCGAACTTGCGGCGGGTGACGATCGTGCACGCCATCGACGCCGCGAACGCCAACTGGGAGAAGCCCCAGGCATGGAACATCGGCGCGACGATCACGGTGGTTTCCTCGGCGCGCCACGGGGTGCGGTCCAGGATGGCTTTGAGCGTCTGTGGGCCACCGCCGGAATGCTTGGCGCCCTTGGGTGTTCCGGTGGTGCCGGAGGTCAGCAGGATGACGCGGCTCTTCTTTGCGGAGCGCTTCGGCGTCAAACCGACGTATTCGGTGATGAGACCTTCGACGGTGTGGCCGTGGTCGTCGCGGTCGGTCCAGGCGACGATCCGGGTGACGAGGCTGCCCTCGACCGCACGGTCGACGGTGGCCGTGAACTCTTCATCGAAGATCACGACATCGACGTTTTCGCGGCCGACCACCTCGGCCAGGGCGGGCCCGGCGAAAGAGGTGTTGAGCAGCAACACATCTGCGCCGATCCGGTTCGCCGCGATGAGCGATTCGACGAAACCACGGTGGTTGCGGGCCATGATGCCGACGACCTTGGCCGACGGCAGGGTCTGCAGCGCTGCCGCCAAAGCGTCAGCACGACGGTCGATTTCGCCCCAAGTGAGGGTGCCCAACTCATCGATCAGGCCGGGCCGGTCCGGACAGCGCTGCGCGGAACTGGCGAAACCCGAAGTGATACCCATGTTTTCGCGGGACATCGCAGCGGCGATCCGGAGGTACTTGTCGGGTCGCAGCGGGGCGATCACGCCCGCCCGGACCATGGTGGAGACCAGGCCGGCCGTGGCGGACAGATTGTCGGTGATACCCACGGCGGATCAGCCGAGCACCGGGAAGCGGCGCTCTTCGGCGAGCTGGTCGAGGGCGTCCTGCATCACGCTGCGGACCCTGGCGTCGACGGCGTTGATGTCGGGTTCCTCGCCGAACTCGGCCGCGATGTCGACGGGCGGCAGCACCTGCATGACGATCTTCGAGGGCAGCGGCAGGTTGAAGGGGAGGACGGCCGACAACCCGAACGGGAGGCCGATCGACAGCGGCACGACCTTCGTCCGCGCGGCGCGTGCAATGGGGCCGAGCGCCTTGGCGATCCGCTCGCCGCGGGTGAGGAACAGTTGGGTTTCCTGGCCACCGATGCCGACCATTGGCACGATGGGCACGCCGGCGTTGATTGCGGCCTTCACGTAACCCGTGCGGCCGTCGAAGTCGATCTTGTTGGCGTCGGTCGACGGCCGATAGACGTCGTAGTCGCCACCCGGGAATACGACGACGAGGCCGCCGGAGCGCAGCGCCTCGTCGGCGTTCTCGTGGCTGGCCAGGATGTAGCCGGTCTTTTTGAAGAAGTCCGCGGTCGGGCCGACCATCAGCATGGCGTGGCTGAGCGTGTAGACCGGACGGTCGTAGCCGTACTTCTCGTAGAAGTGCGAGGCGAAGATCGGCACGTCCATGGGCAGCATGCCGCCGGAATGGTTGCTCACCACAAGCGCGCCGCCGAGCGGAATGTTCTCCAGGCCGCGCACCTCGCAGCGGTGATAGGCCTTCAGCAAGGGGCGCAGAATCCCCATGACCTTCTCAGTGAGCTCAGGGTCGAATTTCGTGATTTCTGGCAGCTTGACCACGGTTGCTCCTCTGAAGCCGGGGAAAACTAGAACACGTTCTAATTTTCGATTATTACCTGGTTGGCCGTCGTGCGCCAATCCCGTGTGGCTAGCATCACCGACGTGACCGACGAAGCCACCGCCGAGGACGCCGTTCTCACCGAACAGCGCGACCGCATACTGATCATCACCATCAATCGGCCTCAAGCCAAGAACGCTGTCAACTCAGCCGTCAGCCATGGGCTGGCCGCCGCCATGGACCGCCTCGACGAGGACCCGGGCCTTTCTGTCGGCGTGCTGACCGGCGCCGGTGGGTCGTTCTGCGCCGGCATGGACCTCAAGGCCTTCACCAAGGGCGAGCACATCGTCGTCGAAGGCCGTGGCCTGGGATTCACCCAGCGCCCGCCGGCCAAGCCGCTGATCGCCGCCGTCGAAGGTTATGCCCTGGCCGGCGGCACCGAGCTGGCGTTGTCCGCCGACCTGATCGTGGCGTCCAATGCCTCGGCGTTCGGCATCCCGGAGGTCAAGCGCGGCCTCGTCGCCGGCGCCGGTGGACTGCTGCGGCTGCCGCAGCGCATCCCGTACGCCATCGCGATGGAACTCGCCCTCACCGGTGAGAACCTGACCGCGGAGCGTGCGCACGCGCTGGGACTGGTCAACGTGCTGACCGAGCCGGGCGCCGCCCTGGACGCCGCGCTCGCTCTGGCCGAAAGGATCACCGCCAATGGCCCGCTCGCGGTGGCCGCGACCAAGCGGATCATCGTGGAGTCCCGCGACTGGTCCGACGAGGAGAAGTGGCAGAAGCAGGGCGCAATCCTGGGGCCTGTTTTCATGTCCAAGGACGCCAGGGAAGGCGCCGTGGCCTTCGCGGAGAAGCGCGCCCCGGTGTGGACCGGCAGCTGAAGCTGCTCATGATCGGGTCAGCCGATGCGCCCTCGGCTGACCCGAGGCGACTTACTTGGGTTTCTCCGGCGGTCGCTGCACGGGGCACTGCTTCTCGACCCAGTCGTTGAGGGCCCGGCTGTACTGAGTGCGATCGGGATCGCTGGTGTGCAGGCCGTTGGTGCTGACGAAGTGCGCGACGGCCGCTTGCACGTCCGCCGGGGGATGGAAGCCGCTGATGGTGTCCGAGGCTTTGCGGGCGTCATCCGGTGAAGAGCCGGACATCAGGTTCACCACCGCTCCGGTCAGCTGCAGGCAGGTCCCGCCGTCAAGCTGGCCGGAACTGGTCGGGGACGGCGGTGGGCCGGCCGGCGCCGTGGCCGGCGCGGCCTGAGTGGATGGGGCCGCCTGGGCTGAGGTATCCGGCGTCGAGGCCTGTTGCGCGGGGAGTTTGCTGCCCGAGCATCCGGCGAGCAGCAGGGCGGCGGCCAGCACCGCCGCCTGCCTGCTGTTGGGTCGGCGCGGCGTCTCGATTTCCCGGTAGGACATGTGTTTTTTCTACCCGGCGCGGGCCCGGGCGGGCCAGCGGGGTCAGACCGAGGCGATGAAATCGCTGCTGTAGAACTCGCGCGGGGCCTGCGTATGGGGCACTGGCAGGTCGACGGCGATCCACATACCGGTGGTGCCGGGGCCGATGGGGGCCTGCAGCGTGGTGCTGCCCGATCCGCCCATGTCGGTGCTCAGTGAACCCGTGGTGATGCTGGGGTCACCGGCCAGGCAGCCCAGCGTGGAGTGGGGGGCCGGGATCAGCCGGACCACGTACTGCGCGTTGGCCGTGCCGATGGTCATGTCGACATGCGCGACGGCCGTGTGTCCGTCGGAGGTGATCTCGGCGGCGATCCGCGCCGGCATGCTGTGGAAACCCGCGTACTCCACCGGCTGGAAGTCGCAGCTGTGCATGCGTGCAAACAGGCTCACCTGGTGCGTGGCGGACGCGGCTGCGGGGGCGGCCGCCGTCAGTCCAGCTGCGGCAGGGATGGTGAGGGCAACAGCCGCAGTAGCAAGCGCTTGGTTGAGGGTGGCCATAGCTGAAATGTTTTCCTGGGACCGCCGGTTCTGCAGTTGTGTGCGTCACAAATCGATGAACAACACGTTTGCTGCAGAAACGGACCTACGTCACAGTCAAGGTCAGATGCGGCCGACGATCACATCCCAGGGCTCCGCGGCCGTCGCCCGGCCGGCCAGTCTGCGGGCATGCCAACCGGCGCTGCCGAACTCGTCGGCCCAGCTGCGCGCCCGCATGGTCGCCCGCCACAAAGGGTGCTCGGCGGTGGTGCCGATGGCGCCGTGCAATTGGTGGGCGATGGTGGTGACCGGCGCGACGGCCCGGCCGACGGCGACCTTGGCCACGCTCACCGCGTAGGCCGTGCGGGCGTCGCCGAAGCCGTATTGATCTGCCGCGCGGATTGCCAAAATGGTTGCGGCGCGGGATCGTTCGATCTCGCCGAGCATGGCGGCCAGGGCGTGTTGGACGGCCTGGAACGTACTGAGCGGACGGCCGAACTGGACCCGCGACCCGGTGTGCGTGACGGTCAGCTCCGCCGCAGCGTCGAATGCGCCGATGATCTGGATGCAGCGGCACCAGGCGCCACGGATGGTCAACTCGTCGGCAATGGTCAGTGGAAGCGACACGACATCGATTGCGGCAAGATCGAATTCGATTACCGCGCGCGGTTCCCCGGCCAGGTTGTGCCGCTCGGCGGTGATTATGGGCTGGTCCAGTACCGCGACGTGCAGGGCGTCCGGACCGTGTTCGGCCAGCAGCACCGGCCCGCAGTGCGGCCACGGTACGTCCTGGGCCGCGGCGCGCCCGTCCGCACTGTGCGCAGTCGCCACGGTCAATGGTCCGGACGCCGGCACCTTGAGCCCGGCTTCGTTCGCCAACCATGTTGCCAATAAGTCGGTTTCGGCCACCGGTACCGCGGCGGCGTGCCGGGCCAGGGCGCCCAGTACGACGGCTGCTGCGGCGGGGCCGGCGTCCTCGGTGCGGCACAACCGGGTCAGTCCGGCGTTCTCGGCGGTACGCCACAGGGCGTCGTCGAACGCCAGCGGCAGGGTGTGGGCGTGCTCCGCGGTGCGGCCGATCTGGTCGGTCAGCTCCCGTAATTCGTCGAGCCCGTCCGAATTATCCAGTGGTGCAGCCTGTTTGGTCCGGATCTTGGCGGCGCTCTTGGCGACGATGCCGCGCAGGACCTCATTGGTCCCGCCGCGCAGGGTGAACAGCGGTGCGTGTACCCGCGCGGTGTCCAGCATGGTCTGCAGCCGCGGCCGGTCCGGGGCGTCATAGCGGTCGAGCAGCTCCGCGGCGATCTCGACCGACTCCTGCTCGAACCGGGTGCCCAGGTCCTTGACCAGTGCAGCGCGGGCGGCGGCGTCCTGGCCGGCGCTCAGCGCACGGGCAACTGATATCGAAAGTTGGCGCAGTGAGATCATCCGCGCCATCAGGTCGCCGATGACCGTGCGCGCGCCGGGCTCGTCCCGCAGGGTCTGGATGGTGGCGAAAAGCAGTGTGGCCGTGGATAGGAAGCGTTCCGGTCCGCTGCGCTCGAAACCCAACTCGGAGGTGACCTGATGCCATCCGGCGCCGACGGTGCCGAGCACGTCGGCGTCGGTCAGGGCGACGTCGTCGAAGAGCACCTCGTTGAAGTGGTGCTCGCCGTTCATCTGGACGATCGGTTCGATGGTGATGCCCGGGGCGTCGGTGGGCACGATGAATTGGCTGAACCCCGCGTGGCGGTGCTCGGGATCCAGCGGGCTGGTGCGGGCCAGCACCACGATCTGATCGGCCAGGTGCGCGCCACTGGTCCACACCTTGGTTCCGTTCAGTAGCCAACCCCCGTCGGTCCGGGTGGCTCGGGTGGTGGCGGCGGCGAGGTCTGAACCGGCGCCGTGTTCGCTCATCCCGATCGCGGAAGACAAAGTGCCGGAAGCGATTCGGGGCAGCAACTGACGGCGCTGTGCCTCGCTGCCGTAGGTCAGTAGCGCCGGGGCCACCTGTCGGTCGGCGATCCAGTGCGCGGCCACCGGGGCACCGTGGGCCAGGAGCTCCTCGGTGACCAGGTAGCGGTGCAGGTGGCTGCGGCCGTGGCCGCCGTACTCGGTCGGGATGGTCAGCCCGACGAAACCGGCCCGGGCCAGCCGAACGCTGAACTCGGCGTCCCACTTGGACAGCCAGCAGTCGACGGCAGGCCGCCAGCCGAACTCGTCCGCGTCCGCCGCCAGGAACTGGCGCAGGTCCGACCGTAGTTCGGCCAGTTCGCCGTCGTCGGCCCGGAGGGCGTCGAAATCGTCCATCCGGCAACAGTAATCATGGCGAAGCCGGATTGTCGGTGGGTCCGGGCATACTCGCCCCGAGGGCGGGTCCGGGAAAGGCAGTCGCGATGGCAACCGTTTACTTCACCGCATCGAGTCTCGACGGCTTCATCGTCGATGCGGCCGGCAGCCTGGACTGGCTGCTCACGCGGGACATCGACGTCGACGGCGCGTTCGGTTACCGGGCGTTCGAGAAATCAGTGGGTGCGCTGGTGATGGGGTCGACGACCTACCAGTGGCTCGTCGACAATCAACCGGGCGACTGGCCGTACTTGCAACCGTCGTGGCTGCTGACGTCCCGGCCCGGCGTTGTGGTCGACGGGCATCCGGTGCGCACCTTCAGTGGTGATGTGGCGCAACTGCATCCGGCGTTGGTCGCGGCGGCGGGCGACCGTGACGTGTGGGTGCTCGGCGGCGGGGACGCCGCGGCGCAGTTTGTCACGGCCGGTTTGGTCGACGAATTGGTGGTGTCCTACGCGCCGTGCTCGCTGGGTGCGGGCGCGCCGGTACTGCCGGTGCGTTCTGAGTGGTCGTTGCGCGAGACCGCGGTCAATGGTGACTTCGTCTGTGCCCGCTGGGCCAAGGCGGGCGGTTAGCCTCCGGCTGTTGGCATGCCGTTGTTCTTGACGAATGCCTTTGCCTTGATGAGGAATTCGAGGTGGGCGGCGACGTCGTGCAACGGCCCGATGTCGCGGGCCGAGCGGCACATGACGACCGCCCCTTCCAAAGCGGCCAGACTGGTGACCGCCAGCGCCGAGGCGTCTGCCGGGTCAAATCCCTCGGCTGCGAAGGCCCGGCCGAGCGCGACGCGCCACCGGTCGAAGATCTCAGCCGCGATCGGCGCCAGCGTCGGTGCTTCGTCAGCTGATCCGACGGCGGCGGCGACCACCGGACAACCCGCGGTGAAGTCGCTGTCAGCCAGCACGTGGTCCCAGAAGGAGACGAATCCGCGCACCAACGCGATACCACCGTAGGCAGCGGACCCGTCGATGTGCGTGGTCATCGAATCGCCGGCGAACCGGAGCGCCTCGATGAGCAGCTGGCTGCGGCCCTCGGGGAAGTGGTGGTACACCGAACCGCGTGGCGCGCCGCTGCGGGCGAGCACCTCGTCGATGGTCACGCCGGCGGCGCCCCGCTCGCGCAGCACCGCAGCAGCACTGCGCACCATCCGCTCCCGGGTGGCGCCGCGCTTGTTGACCGAGCGGGTGGCCGGCTCCGCTGCGGTCAATGCGCGACCCGGTCCCGGAGCTGAGTCATCCGGTGCTGTACTCCGCGAGCGGCTGCCCGCAGCCGCTCATTGGCCAGGACCTCCGTGCCCAGCACCTGGTGCGTGAAGCGATGGCCTTTGACGTTGAGCTCGACCACCCACATAACGACCTCCTTGATATGTGAACGAGCATAGAACGTCGAACACATCGGACCAAAGAATGTATTCCTGGTCACTACGGACGGCCTTCGGTGCCGGGCTACGCCGGCGTTGCTCATCAATAATATGGTCTATCACATATTTCTGCGATGCTGGGCGACCTTGCTCAACAGCCGCAAACTCCCCCTTTTCGCCTCGGAAAAGGGGGAGTTTGCGGCTGCTCGCGCAGGGAAAATCAGCCGGCGTTCTCCAGTGCAACGAGCGCCGCGGCCAGCTTGAAGAACTTGTTGGAGCCCAGCTCTCGGATGGTCTTGATGTGGAACGACTCGGCGAAGACCTCGGCGTGCTTGTCGGTGAGGCCGGCCAGCGCGGCGGGCGAGGCGTCGAGGATGTCCTTGAGGGACTTGTCTTCGAATGCCTTGTCGAGCGACTTTTCGAGATCAACGGAAACGGCCATGGGTTACCTCCCACATGTATTCGCGAACGACCTTCGGACAGGCGCGACGCTATCAGCGTTAGACGAGGGGTGCCCGCAAAAGAAAACCCCTGACGGAAAGCCGATGGCCACCCGGCTGGTCCCCCGAGGGGCGAGGGGCGCAGCGCGGATGGCCATCGGACGATCGAGGCGTTACTCCGGGGTGTAGCCGAACGGCAGCAACACGCTCTTCTGCTGGCAGTAGGCCTCGATGCCCTCCGGGCCGTTCTCCCGGCCGATGCCCGAGTTCTTGTAACCGCCGAACGGCGCGCCCGGATCGAACGCGTACATGTTGACCGCGTAGGTGCCGGTGCGGATCTGCGCGGCGATCTTCATGGCCCGCGGGATGTCGGTGGTGTAGACGCTGCCGGCCAGGCCGTAGACCGAATCGTTGGCGATCCGGATGGCATCCTCCTCGGTGTCGAACGGGATGATCGCCAGCACCGGGCCGAAGATCTCCTCCTGGGCGATGGTCATCGAGTTGTCCACATCGGCGAACACCGTCGGCTGCACGAACCAGCCGGAATCCAGGCCCTCGGGACGGCCGCCGCCGGTGGCGATCCGGGCGCCCTCCTCGACCCCCTTCTTGATGTAGCCCTCGACGCGCTCGCGCTGCTTCTCGCTGATCAGCGGGCCGATCATGGCGGCCGGGTTGTCGGGCAGGCCGACCTGCATGGCCGCGACGCCCGCGGCCACCTTCTCCACCACCTCGTCGTACCGCGACCGGGGTACCAGGATGCGGGTCTGGCCGACACACGCCTGGCCGGTGTTCATCAGCCCGGAGAACAGCAGCATCGGCAGACTGGAGTTCAGGTCGGCGTCCTCGAGGATGATCGCCGCGGACTTGCCGCCGAGTTCCAGTGTGCAGGGCTTGAGCCGATCGGCGGCCACCTTGCCGATCTCCTTGCCGACCGCGGAGCTGCCGGTGAAGGTGTACTTGTCGATTTCCGGGTTGGCGATCAGCGCACGGCCGGTATCGGGGCCACCGGGGACCACTGATAACACCCCCTCGGGCAGCCCGGCCTCGGCGAATGCCTCCGCCATGGCGAACACCGACAGCGGGGTCTCGGCAGCGGGCTTGAGCACGATGGTGCAGCCGGCCAGCAGTGCGGGACCGAGCTTGTTGGCGGCCAGGAAGAACGGCACGTTCCACGCGGCGACGGCCGCGACCACGCCGATGGGCTCGCGGGTCACCAGGGTCTGGCCGTAGATGCCGTCGCGGATGTCGCTCCATTGGAACTTGTCCGCGGCGCCGGCGAAGTAGTTGAACGACGACATGGCCGCGCCGTACTGCATCATGTCGATGATGGTCGGCGGCTGGCCCGTTTCGGCGGACAGCAGGAACTTCAGTTCGTCGGCCCGCTCGGTCATGATCCGCGAGGCCTCGGCCAGTACGGCTGCCCGCTCGGCGGGGGACATCTTCGGCCACGGGCCCTCGTCGAACGCCTTGCGGGCGGCGGCACACGCGGCATCGACGTCGGCCTTGGCGGCCAGCGGCACCTTGCCGACCAGCTCGCCAGTGGCTGGCGAATGCACCTCGATGACGTCGGACGTCGCGGGCGCAGTCCACTTGCCGCCGATAAAGAGCTGGTCCCACTCGGTTTTGAATGCCGTGCTTTGTGTCATGGAGGTCACATTACCCAGTTTTCAGCCAAACGAGAACATGTTCCAATTCGACGTCTCACGTCGGCTTAAGCACCAATACCAGGTTGCTCGTCAAGAACTCCTGTAACACCGGTACAGACGCCATTTGCCACGCCCATCGCGGGTGGTAGCGCGGGAATGCCGCGACCAGCGCCCCAGTGCTGCGGGCCCATTCGAGCCCAGCTGCGGCGGACACCGCGAACAATGACGATCCGTAGTCGTTCTTCGGTCGGTGGCCGTGTTTGCGGGCGTACATCTGGGCCGCCCGCCGGCCGCCGAGGTAATGCGTCAACCCCGTCTCGTGGCCGCCGAAGGGGCCCAGCCACACCGTGTACGAAAGGATCGCGAGCCCGCCCGGCCGGGTGACCCGGAGCATCTCCCGGCCCATCAGCCAGGGGTCGCGAACGTGCTCGGCAACGTTCGACGACAGACAGACGTCGACGCTGTCGTCGGCGAAGGGCAGCGCCATGCCGGAGGCCCGCACGAAGGTGCCGCCGCCGTCGGGCTGACCGGCCGGGCCGGCATGCATCTCGTTGGCGTCGGGCTCGACGCCGATGTACGTCATACCGGCACCGGAGAACGCGGTGGCGAAATAGCCGGGGCCGCCGCCGACGTCGAGGACGGTCGCGCCGCGCGGGGTGGTGCCGTTGATGTCGCGCCAGAGGCTGTCCACCAGATCCACGGTGTCCTTGGCGAGGGCGCCGTAGAAACGGGCCGGGTCGGTCTGCTCGAAGCGGAACTCACCGAGCAGGCGGATCGACCGGGACAGGGTGGCCTGGCGCGCGGTGTTGACCAGTCCTTTGGCCGCCCAGCGATTCACCCCGCAACCCTACTGACCGGTACCCTGCATTCGATGCCAGACCACCCCCAGCAGCCGACTGGATCTCGCGACGAGATCCAGTCGGTGCTGCTGCTGTGCTGGCGCGACACCGGCCACCCCCAGGGCGGCGGCAGCGAGACGTATCTGCAGCGCATCGGCGCGCAGCTGGCGGCATCGGGCGTCCGGGTGACGCTGCGGACGGCCCGGTACCCGGGCGCGGCCCGGCACGAGGTCGCCGACGGTATTCGGATCAGCCGCGGCGGCGGCCGCCTCTCGGTGTACGTCTGGGCCGGGCTGGCCATGGTGCTGGCGCGCGTCGGCCTCGGACCGCTACGCGGGGCGCGGCCCGATGTGGTCATCGACTCGCAGAACGGCATTCCGTTCCTGGCCCGGCTGGCGTACGGCCGACGTGCGGTGGTGCTGGTGCACCACTGCCATCGCGATCAGTGGCCGGTGGCAGGGCGGCTGATGAGCCGGTTCGGCTGGTTCGTGGAATCGCGCCTGTCACCCCGCCTGCATCGGCACAACCAGTACGTGACGGTGTCACTGCCGTCGGCCCGCGATCTGGTCGACCTCGGCGTCGACGCCGACCGGATTGCCGTGGTGCGCAACGGCGTTGATCAGGCGCCCGCGGCGTCGTTGTCGGCGTCGCGCTCCGCGCAGCCGCGGATCGTGGTGCTGTCCAGGCTGGTGCCGCACAAGCAGATCGAGGACGTGCTCGATGCGGTCGCCGCGCTGTTGCCGTCGGTGCCCGGGCTGCACCTGGACGTCGTCGGCGGCGGTTGGTGGGACGAGCGACTGGTCGAGCATGCCGACCGGTTGGGCATTGCTGACGTCGTAACTTTTCATGGCCATGTCAATGAGGCGGCCAAACATGAAGTGCTGCAACAGGCTTGGGTGCATGCTCTGCCGTCGCGCAAGGAGGGCTGGGCGCTGGCGGTGATCGAGGCGGCGCAGCACGGCGTGCCGACCATCGGCTACCGGTCCTCTGGCGGGCTGACCGATTCCATCGTCGATGGTGTGACGGGCGTACTGGTCGACGACCACCGCGGCCTGGTCGCCGCGCTGCAGACGCTGCTGACCGATCCCGTGCTGCGCGAGCAACTGGGCGCCAAGGCGCAGGTCCGGTCGGCCGAATTCTCTTGGCCGCAAAGTGCCTCGGCGATGCTGACGGTCGCCGAGGGCGTCCGGGGCGGGAAGTTCGTCAGCGGCATCGTGTGTTGACAGTTGGCGGCAGCGGCAAGGTTGGCAGATTCCCGACCGGATCGTGCGCGATCACTGCGTCAGTGATCGGGTCCGGCGCAGCCTTTGCGGGATGATGAACCGATCGCGATGGCCGAACGTGTCGTGGACGGCCGACTGAGAATGAAACCTGCCGGTGCTATCGATCATGTCTGGCCCAAATTCGCCGTTTTCTTGCTGAACGCTGACCGCTACGCATAAACTGACGCAGGAGTAAAAATTTCACAGCAAAGGCGGCGGAATCCCGGGGTTCGCGGCTGTCGGTGGTGATTCTGGAACGCGGTTCTAGCCGACTAGTGGGTGTTACATGTGTGTTCTGTGCACGTTTAGATCACCGACCAGGTGCCGTGATGCATCGTATCTGAACTCGTGTGGCACTCAAGCAAACAACAACGGCGCCGCACGCCGCTTTCGGGCGGGCAGTGCCCAGTCGGTGGTGGTCGTTCAACTAACGGAAGCATCTACGGGGTCCGAGGAGTTGGATATGTGGAGTTGTCGATGACGCTCTCGACGCCCCGGCTCACGCGACTGCCGAATTCACGCCTGCTGTGGCAGCCGTACTTCGCGCGTCGAGTGCTGATCACGGATTCTGCGACGATCGCCCTGGCGGTGCTGTTCGCGCAGTGGGCTCGATTCGGTGGCCAGAGTGGCTACGACGCCTGGACAGCCGTGCTTTTCACGGGGTATTCAACGCTGTTGGCAGCCCTCTGGCTGGGCGCATTGAGTCTCCATCACGCCCGTTCAGCACCGATTCTCGGATGTGGGGTCGAAGAATACCGTCGGGTCGTCGCCGCGTCCTTTTGGACGTTCGGGGCACTCGCCATCGTGGCCTTGCTCGCGCGACTGGAGATTGCGCGGGGGTACCTTGCGTTGGCGTTCCCTTTGGGCACATGCGGACTCCTGGTTGGGCGCACGTTATGGCGCCGTCGGATTCGCGCCCGCCGGCTGGCGGGTGATTGCCAAACATCGGTTCTCGCCATTGGCGATCGGGATGCGATCGCTGTCTTGGCCCGCGAACTCATGAACGATCCTGCCGACGGCTACGCGGTGATTGGCGCAGGTATACCGGGCGACCCCAGCGCCCGCGGTGAGGTCATCACGATTGGCGATCGGGTGATCCCGATCTTTGGCGACGAGAATGATGCCCTCGGCGCGCTTGGTGACAGATGTGCCGCCGATACGGTTGCGCTCACCGACGCGGAACACTTCGGTGTCTCCGGAATCCAGCGGCTTACCTGGCGTCTTGAGGCGTCTGATGTTGACCTGGTGGTGTCGCCTGGCTTGCTCGACGTGGCGGGAGCGCGCCTTGCGATGACGCCGGTGGCGGGTGTGCCACTGCTGCACGTTGAGAAGCCGCAATATCACGGAGCCAAGCGTTTCCAAAAGAGGGCATTTGATTTCGGATTTGCGCTGGTGGCACTGATTGGAACTGCGCCGCTGCTCTTCCTTGCGGCGGTTGCCATCAAGATGACGAGTCGTGGCCCGGTGTTCTACCGATCGGAACGTATTGGGCTGGACGGCAAGCCGTTCACGATGATCAAGTTCCGCAGCATGGTGGTTGATGCCGAGGCGCGCCTCGACGAATTCGCCTCATCGAACGAAATCGATGGCGGTGTCATGTTCAAGATGCGTGAGGACCCTCGGGTGACTCCGGTGGGACGGCTCCTTCGCCGCTACAGCGTTGACGAACTTCCCCAATTCATCAATGTGCTCAAACAGGACATGAGCGTGGTTGGTCCGAGACCGCCGCTGCGCCGGGAGGTCGAGACATATGACGGGGACATCAGGAGGAAGCTGCTCGTCAAACCGGGAGTGACTGGGCTGTGGCAGATCAGCGGTCGGTCGAATCTTTCCTGGGATAGGTGTGTACGGCTTGACCTGTCATATGTCGACAATTGGTCGATGGTCACCGACTTGGGGATCATTCTCAAGACGATCAGCGTGGTAGCAAGTGGCGAGGGCGCATATTGATCTTGCACCTCGTCGGTCAAGTGCGGGATCGGTTGAGTTCTCGGCCCTGTCGCCGCTGAATCACCATCCCGGCCAACCCGCCGACCAACAACCCCAGCCACACCAGATGTGCGGCGATCAGCAGCGTCCGGCCTGAAGCCGCGGGAGCGGACCCGCCCACCCGGTACAGCGCGATGTCGTCGTCCCGGTAGGCGAGCGGCAGCGACAACGCCGGCGCCGGCCCTTCGACCACGACCCAACCCACCCCCGCCGCGGCGAGTTGGTGCACCTCCGCGCCCCGCAGCAGCAGTTCCTGCACCTGCCGGGCCCGCACGCCCTCACCCGGCACGGTCCGTCCGCCGATCACCAGATCGCCCGTCGACAACACCTCGGCCGACACCCACCGGGGTAGCGGGTCCAGCACCGGAGCTGGTCCGGCCCAGGGGTATTGCCGGACGACGTCGGGCGGCAGCACCGCGACCGGCCGCGGGTCGGCATTGAGCTGCGCCGCGACGGAATACCAGCCCGCTGGGTACTGCACCGACCGCAGCTGGCCGCCGGCGCCCCAGGCCAGGTCCGGCACCGCGGCCAGCACCACCACGCAACAGCCGGCGGCGGCGAAAGTTGTTGGCAGCCAACGGCGCAACGTCGTGACGGCAGCCGCGCCGGCCAGCGCATAGCCGGGCATTGCCAGGGCCACCCACTTCTGCCCGTCGCGCAGTACGCCGGTGCCCGGACTCATGCGGATCAGCGAATCCAGGAAGGCCGACCCGGCACTGGTCGCCAGCACCGCAGGCACCAGCACCGCGACGACTGCCAGCACCAGCAGCGGCCGGCCCGCCGCCGCGTGCCAGGCCCGTCCCGCCCCCAGCGCCACCACTATCAGCAGGGCAAGCGTGCCCACGACGGCGAACAAGGCAGTGCGGGAGACCGGCACGGCACCGGCATTCCAGATGCCGCCCAGCCCGGCGAGGCTGCCCAGCGTCCCCAGCCCCGGCTCGGCACGCGCGGCGAACGCTGGCACCCCAGCGCTGGCCACCGGCAGCACAGACCGGGCCACCACCGTCGCGACCAACCACGGCAAGGCGGCGCCCGCCGCGGCGCCGGAAACCACCCAAACACCACGCCACGTCCGGCTGCAGACCAGCGCGACGATCGCGGCCAGCATCAGGCCGGTCGGCGTCAGCCCGGCCAATGCGATCCAGAACACCAGACTCGGCAGCGCGCGGTCCCGAAGCCGTAGCGCCGAGACCGCGACCCAGGGCAGGCAGCCGTAGCCGACCAACAGACTCCAATGCCCTTGCAACAACCGCTCGGCGACGTACGGGTTCCACACGGCGACCGTCACGGCCACCAGCTGCCCGCCCAGGCCGGCATCCAAAACACCGGCGGCCAGCCGCGCCGCACCCCACCCGGCGAACCACACCCCGAGAATCAGCAGCGCCTTGACCACCACTCCGCCATCGATGACTCGGGAGAGGACCGCCAGCAAGAAGTCTTGCGGCACGGCCCGCGGGGCGGCCTCGGACAGGCCCAGCGCCGCGTCGGACAGGTAGGACCGCGGCGTCGACACCGCGTCGCGCAGCAGCAGATAACCGGGCGCCAGCAGCGGCGCGGTCACCGCGAGCGTCAGCCCGAGCGCGTAGAGCGCCGGAACTGCCGGACGCAGCTTGGTCAGATGTTTGATCAGGTCCGGTCCGGCGGCAGATCCGTCGGCCGCTGGCTGGGCAGCTTCTCGGTCAGCGCTTCGGCAGCGGGCATCGGGCCGGAATCCATCTCACGCCGGCCGAAGAATCCGTGTCCGGCGGCGTCCAGCCCCGGGTCGATCAGCGCTGCCTGCGACCGCAGGCTGTACCACGCCAGCAGCCCGCCCCCGGCCAGGAACACCAGGCCCAGGCCACCGAAGGTGATCGGCAGGATGCGATCCCACAGGGCCAGCTTGTCGCGCTCATCGTGCGCGGCGGCGACCTGCGACTCGACGGTCTGTTCGGTCGAGCTGACGGTGTAGTCGGCGAACGGCACCTCAGGTTTGAGGGCGTCGCGCGAGTAGTAGTGGAACCCGTGGTCCTTCTCTTTGACGATGGTGCCCGACACCGGGTCGACCCAGAAGGTCCGCGATGCGGCGTAGTAGCGCTGCATGGTGATCAGCTCTTCGGGGTCGGCGGCCTGCACACCCCACAGCACGGCGCGGGCGGCCACCGAACCGTCTTCGTCCTTGTCGTACAGCGAGGCGTATTTGATCGGATCGACCAGCTTGCCGTCGGCGTCGAAGCCGACATTCTGGGTGAACTTGTACGCCGACAGCCCGTTGACGTCCTCTTCGCCCTCATAGTTGGCGTCGTACGGTTTCTGCGCGATCGGATCGAACACCTGGTAGGTCTTCTTCTCCGTGCTGAACGGGAAGCGGTAGCTCAGCCCCTTGTGCGGCAGCGCGATGTTGGTCGGCGGATTCTGGTCCTCCATGGTGCGCGGCTTCTGTACCGAGCCCGCCGCACCGGTCACCGCGGCGGCGGTCTTGCGGTTCAGCGTCACGGTGTCGACGAGCGCGAGCAGCAGACCGTTGTCCTGCTGCTTGTCGGTGCGCCGCACAGTGTTACCGACCTGCAGGGTGACCACATCGGCGTTGGCCGGAGACTCCACGCTGATCTGCCGTTGCAGCACCACCGGGACGTTCTTGTTGATGACGAATTTCTCGCCCAGCAGCGACGCCGGGTCCAGCGCGGTACCCGTGCCGTTGCTGACCAGGGTGGTGTCGATGTCGAGCGGAATCTTGGCGATCTTGCCCGAGGTGTAGGTGGTCAACAGCAGGGCAGCGATCAAGAGGGCAGCGCCGAGCCCCATCAAGACGCATGCCGCAATACGCAACCCCACAGCGCGGTTCAACCCGTGCTCCTCACTTAGTCTGCCAGCCACACAGCAACGCGACTGACCCTAACAGCACGGCCTAAGCTAGGCCCTCAGAGTTATGCCCGGGCCGACGTGAACCGCGCCGCCGGTTATGGGTGACGGCCGCGCACCCGGCACACTGGGGTCGTGGACTTTGTGGCGGACAGCGACCGGGTGAGTGGCGCCCGCAGCTTCCTGCCCGCGGTCGAAGGCATGCGGGCCTGCGCCGCGATGGGCGTCGTCCTGACCCACGTCGCGTTCCAGACGGCCAACAGCAGTGGCGCCTGGGGCCGGCTGTTCACCCGGTTCGACCTGGCGGTCGCGGTGTTCTTCGCGCTGTCCGGGTTCCTGCTGTGGCGGGGCCACGCCGCGGCCGCCCGGGGTCTGCGCCGCCGCCCGCCGACGGGCCACTACCTGCGGTCCCGGGTGGTCCGGATCATGCCCGGCTATCTGGTGGCCGTCGTGGTGATCCTGGCGCTGTTGCCCGACGCCAACGCCGATCTGACGGTGTGGCTGGCCAACCTCACGCTCACCCAGGTCTATGTGCCGCTGACCCTGACCGCCGGGCTGACCCAGATGTGGAGCCTGGCCGTCGAGGTCAGCTTCTATCTGGTACTGCCGGTGCTGGCGCTGTTGGCGCGCCGGTTGCCGGTGCACCGGCGCGTGTCGGCGATTGCGGTGCTGGCGGTGGCCAGTTTCGCCTGGCCCGCGCTGCCGTGGCACCTGCCGTTCGGCGTCAACCAGATGAACTGGCTGCCGGCGCTGTTCTCCTGGTTCGCCGCGGGCATGCTGCTGGCCGAGTTGACCGTCATGCCCGTCGGCCGGATCCACCTGCTGGCCCGCCGCCGCGGGGCGATGGCGGCCATCGCGGTGACCGCCTTCGTCGGCGCGGCGACCCCGCTGGCCGGCAATATCGGGCTGGCCCCCGGCACCGTCAGCCAAGTGGTGGTCAAGACCGCGATGGGCGCCGTGGTCGCCGGGGCCCTGTTGGCTCCTTTGGTGCTGGACGCCCCGGGTACTCCGCACCGCATCCTCGGCAGCACCGTCATGGTGACGTTGGGTCGGTGGTCATACGGTCTGTTCGTCTGGCATCTGGCGGCGCTGGCCATGGTGTTCCCGGTCATCGGCGAGTTCCCCTTCAGCGGTCATATGCCGACGGTGCTGGTGCTGACCTGGGTGTTCGGCTTCGCGATCGCCGCGGTCAGTTATGCGCTGGTCGAAGCACCCTGTCGCGAGATGTTGGGGCGCTGGGAATCCCGCAAAGCGCCGGCACCCTTGGATAGCGCAATAACCGACGCGCCGGAGCCGGCCGTCGTATAGGTCGTATAGGAGGTGAACGTGAGCACTCCGCCGGGCTTTCATTCGGTCACACCGCGGATGTTCGTCAGCGATCCGGAGCTCGCCGTGCAGTTCCTGCGCTCGGTATTCGGCGCCGTCGGCGAGGTGTTTCCCGACCGACCGGCCGAGATCCGCATCGGCGACTCCCTCGTCATGGTCAGCTCGACGCTGGACCGGGGCGTTTTTCCGGCGTTTCTGTACGTTTACGTCGACGACGCCGACCGCGGCTACGAGCGCGCACTGGCCGCCGGCGCTACCGGCATCGAGCCGCCGCTGGACACGCCCTACGGCGACCGTCGAGCCATGGTGCGCGACCCGTTCGGAAATGTCTTCCAGATCGCCCATCGGCTGGCCTAGTCAGGACCGTTTGGGTGCGTCCCAAAGGGAAGCGGCCAGCGCAGCC
>JARLGS010000713.1 GCA_031292695.1 Mycobacterium sp.
CGCCATCCGTCGCCAACTCCACTCAGGCTTCGGGCTTCGCCAGGTTGCGCAGCACGTAGTTCAGCACGCCGCCATTCTTGAAGTACTCAAGTTCGGTGGGCGTATCGATCCGGCAGCGCACCGGGAAACGGGCGATGCGACCGTCCGACGGGCGATACATCTCGATGGTCAGCTGACGGCGCGGTGAAAGCTCCGTCAGTCCGCGGATCGTGACGATCTCCTCGCCGGTGAGGCCGAGCTTGTGCCAGCCTTCCTGAAGGAACTGCAGCGGCAGCACGCCCATGCCCACCAGGTTCGAGCGGTGGATGCGCTCGAAGCTCTCGGCGACCACGGCACGGACGCCCAGGAGCTTGGTGCCCTTGGCCGCCCAGTCGCGCGACGAGCCGGTCCCGTATTCCTTGCCGGCGAACACCACCAGGCCACGACCTTCCGACTGGTAGCGCATGGCCGCGTCGTAGATCGACATGACATCGCCCGACGGGAAGTGCTTGGTCATCCCGCCTTCGATTTCGGGGGTGATCCGGTTGCGGATGCGGATGTTGGCGAAAGTGCCACGCATCATCACTTCGTGGTTGCCGCGCCGCGCGCCGTAGGAGTTGAACTCCGTGGTCGGCACCTGGCGGTCCCGCAGATAGACGCCGGCGGGCGAGGTCGCCTTGATCGAGCCGGCCGGGGAGATGTGGTCGGTGGTGATCGAGTCGCCGAACACCGCCAGCACGCGGGCCTCGACGATGTCGGTGACCGGGGTCGGCTCCATCGACATGTTCTGGAAGTAGGGCGGGTTCTGGACGTACGTCGAACCCATGTCCCAGCCGTAGGTCTGGCCGCCTTCGACCTTGATGCCCTGCCAGGACTTGTCGCCCTTGAAGACGTCGGCGTAGCGGGTGGCGAACATCTTCTGGGTGACGAACTTGCGCTGCAGGACCGCGACTTCCTCCGTCGTCGGCCAGATGTCCTTCAGATAGACCGGCTTGCCGCCCTTGCCCTCGCCCAGGGGCTCGGTGGTGATGTCGATCGACATGGAGCCGGCGAGCGCATAGGCCACCACCAGCGGCGGCGAGGCCAGGTAGTTGGCGCGCACGTCGGGGTTCACGCGGCCTTCGAAGTTGCGGTTGCCGGAGAGCACCGAGACCGCCACCAGGTCGCCCTTCTGCACAGCTTCCGAGATCGGCTCGGAGAGCGGACCGGAGTTGCCGATGCAGGTGGTGCAGCCGTAGCCCACCAGGTTGAAGCCCAGCGCGTCGAGGCTCTTGGTCAGGCCGGCGGCCTTCAGATAGTCGGTGACCACTTGCGATCCGGGCGCCAGCGAGGTCTTCACCCAGGGCTTCACCTTCAGGCCCAGCTCGACGGCCTTCTTGGCCACCAGGCCCGCGGCGATCAGGACGCTGGGGTTGGATGTGTTGGTGCAGGAGGTGATGGCCGCGATCACCACGTCGCCGTGGCCGACGTCGAAGTTGGCGCCTTCCACCTTCACGCGGGTGGCCATGTCCTCGGCCTTGCCGAAGTCACCGGCCAGGGCGGCCTTGAACTCGACGGCGGCGTTGGTGAGCACCACGCGGTCCTGCGGGCGCTTCGGGCCCGCCAGCGAGGGCAGCACCGAGCCCAGGTCCAGTTCCAGGGTGTCGGTGAACACC
>JARLGS010000714.1 GCA_031292695.1 Mycobacterium sp.
TCGCGATCTGGCGGCGGCGGGGCCGGCGGGAGTGCTGGACCAGGCCGGGCGGATGACCCTGAACGGCACCGTCAACAAGACCGGCCTTCTGCTGCTGTGCGCGGTGGGGACGGCGAGCTGGACCTGGCATCTGTTCCTGCAGTCGCGCGACCTGGCAGCGGTGTCGCCGATGATCCTCGGCGGCGCGATCGGCGGCTTCATCTTCGCCCTGGTCACGATCTTCAAGAAGGAATGGGCACCGGTCACCGCGCCCATCTACTCGCTGCTGGAGGGCATGGTGCTGGGCGGCCTGTCGGCGATGGCCGAGGTGCGCTATCCGGGCATCGGCATCCAGTCGGTGGCGCTGACCTTCGGGACACTGTTCGTGATGCTGCTGGCATACCGCTCGGGCCTGATCAAGGTGACCGACAAGCTGCGGCTGGGGATTGTCGCGGCTACCGGCGGCATCTGCGCGTTCTATGTGCTCGAACTGCTGCTGGGCTTCGCCGGCATTCACTTCACCTCGATCAACAACTCGTCGCCGCTCAGCATCGGCATCAGCCTGGTGGTGGTCGCGGTTGCGTCGCTGAACCTGGTGCTGGACTTCGACTTCATCGAGCAGGGCGTAAACGTGGGCGCTCCCAAGTATATGGAGTGGTACGGCGCCTTCGGCATCATGGTGACGCTGGTCTGGCTCTACCTGGAGATCCTGCGGCTGCTCTCCAAGATGCGCAGCCGGAACTAAGGCACTCCAAAAGCGCGCATCCAACCAGGAACAGAACTTGCGCAGATCGGGCTACAATCTCCGGTACAGCGTAATGGGTGGGAGCGTTCCATGGAGCATGGCAACGGAGAATCGTCTGCGTCGGGCAAGGAGCCGCAGCCGGCCGCGTTGGGGCTGGTGGATGGGCTCGACCTGCACGCCGAGTATCTGTCCGACCGCACCGGCGGCGACTTCTTCGATGCGGTGCGGGTCGGGACGCGGGTAGCGTTTCTGCTGAGCGATATCGCGGGCCGGCGGCAGGATACGGACCCGATCGCTACAGTCATGCAGGAGGCGTTCCGGACGAAGTCCGCGGAGCTGCTGGACGCCAGCGATGCGAACATCATGGAAGGCACGGAGATGCTGTTGCAGGCCGTGAACCAGGCGCTGATCGGCGCGGCCAGTGGCGGAATCTGCTTCGCGCCGACCATGGTGGGCTGCTACGACCTGCAACTCGGTCTGCTGGCGTACGTTAACGCCGGGCAGACGGCGGTGATTCTCGACTCCGACGGAGCGCGTGCATTGCCCGGTGCGGGCCTGCCGCTGGGACTGACGACGCACCTGACGTACGAGGCGTCGATGCAGGTGTTCGAGCCCGGAGCGAAGCTGTTGGTGGTGACCAAGGGCGTTACCCTGAGCATGCGCGGCAAGACTCCTTTTGGGCCTCAGCGGGTGATAGAGGCGCTGCGCGGCGCGAAGGCGGAGTCGGCTAGCGGGTTGTGCCGGGCGGTGCTGGATGCGGCGCATGGCTTCGAGAAGCGGAGCTGGGCGAGGCTGCCGTTCGGGCAAAAGCCGGTCGAGGACATGACCGCGCTGGCCATGGTGCGGCGCGTCCCATCCGGCAGCTAGTGTAATGCGTCAGTTGTGGTTTCGGCATCGCGGTGCGGCGTAAGTGTCTGATTCTGCGCGGCAGGCTGCGACTGCGGCGCTTGTGCTTGAGTCGTGGATGGTTTACCGCGGCCGGGCGTACGCTTCCCACTTTCAGGTGATTGCCCAAGGTAATCTGCTCTGCGACTCTGACTCTGTAGATGTTCGTGAGCCCAACGATTCAGGTTCACCTGCTGCGAAGAAAAGCAGAGATAGGGCAATTCATGTCGCACCTCCGCCGGTTTCTATGCGTCGTTGCGGGTTCACTCGCCCTGGCCCTTGCGGTTGGTTGCGGCGGCAGTGGTAGTGGCAGCGGCGGCGGTGGTGGCAGCACACCGGTCACGCAGCCGATCAGCCTGGCGATCAGCCCGCTGAATCCGCTGGCGATGACTGCCGGCGCGGTCCAGACGTTCACGGCGACGGTGGTGAACGATGCCGCCAACGCCGGCGTGACGTGGTCGGCTTCGGCCGGCTCGATCACCGCGAGCGGCGTGTACACGGCGCCAACGCCGGTCGCCACCGCTTCCGCCACCGTAACGGCGACCAGCAAGACGGACACGACCAAGAGCTATTCGGTCACGGTACCGCTGACGCCCGCGACTGTGACTCCGATCAGCGTCAACCCCATCTTTCCCAGCACAGCCAGCCTCGGGCTGGGCGGATCGCAGAGTTTCGCGGCCTCGGTCGCGAACGACTCGACCAACTCCGGCGTGAGCTGGAGCATCGGCTCGGGCCCCGGAACGCTGACTGCTTCGACCACATCGGGCGTGACCTACAACGCGCCGGCGACACCGGTCGCCACGCTTACGAGCGTGACGCTGACCGCGACCAGCAAGGCGGACCCGACCAAATCGACGACCGCGACGATCACGCTAAACCCGGTCACGCTGGCAGTCGTTCCCTCGAACGCGGTGATGGGCGGCGGGGCCACGCAGGCGTTCGCTGCAACAGTTGCGTACGACGCCACCAACGCGGGCGTCACCTGGAGCGTGACGGGCGGAGGTTCGTTCAGCGCCACGTCCACCCTGAGTGGTGTCGCCACCAACTACACGGCGGCGAGTCCGCTGACGGGCTCAACCGCCGTGGTGACCGCGACCAGCAAGGCCGACCCGACCCGCTCGCAGTCGGTGACCGTGACTCTGGATGCCATCAGCCTGAATCCGATCAGCCCGGCGACGGTGACGCTGGGGACAAGCTCGTCGCAGGCATTCACCGATTCGGTGAACTATGACGGGACGAACTCCGGCGTGAGCTGGAGCCTGGTGGGGCCGGGATCGCTTTCGGCGTCGTCGACCTCGGGCGTGACGTATAACTCGCCGACCACGGTGATCGGCTCGACGACGACGGCAACGTTGATGGCGACCAGCATCAAGGACCCGACCAAGTCGACGACGGCGACCATCACGCTTGCTCCGATTGCCGTGAGTCTAACCTCGCCGGGCACGCTCACGCTCGATGGCAATGGACAGCAGGCGGTTACGGTCAGCGCGGCGATCACCGGGGACGGCACCGGGTCGGGCGCGACCTTTGTGGTCACCGGCACGGGCGGCACCATCAGTTCGAGCCCGATGGCCGGGAACTCGCCTTCGGCGACGTACACCGTTCCCACCATCACGACAGCGGGCTCAACCACCATTACCGTGGCCAGCGTAGCGGACCCGACCAGGAAGCAGACGGTGTCGATCACGCTGAATCCGCCGATGACATTTACGACGCCGCAGGGCACGCTGGCCTCGGGTGCGACCGCCGTGGTTTATCCGAGCACGTCCATCGTGGTTGCGGGCGGTACCGGCGCGAAGACGTTCAGCATTACCAGCGGGGTGCTGCCGGCCGGGCTGACAATGAGTGCTGCGGGCGTTATCACGGGCACGCCGACGGGCACGGCGGGCACGTCCACCTTCACTGTCTCGGTGGTTGACCAGGCGAGCACTCCCGCCACGATCACTGGCACATTCGCCATCTCGATCGGCGCCACCACACTGAGCTGGGTGACCCCGACGGTTGGGACGCAGACTTTTACCGTGGGCAACGCGATTACGCCGATCGCGCTTTCGGCCGCCGGGGGCGTGGGCAATGTGACGTATACGTTGAACTCAGGGACACTGCCGCAGGGATTGCAACTGGTGGGCAACCAGATTACCGGTACGCCGACGGCGCCTACGGTGGTAGCGGGGAATGCCATCAGGCTCCTCGCCACCGACAGCGCTACGCCAAAGGCCGCGACGGCGGTTTCGGCCACGCTGACGCTGGTCGCGAACCCGGTGCCGCTGGCCATCACCACCATCCAACTGCCGCAGGGGACGGTGGGCACTCCGTACAGTTATCTGCTGACTTCGATCGGCGGCACGGGCGCAGTGACGTGGACGCTCGCGTCCGGCTCGCTGGCGAACACGGGGCTTACGCTCAGCGCGACAGGCCTGCTGTTCGGCACGCCGACGGTCTATGAGAACGGGTTAAACCTGACCTTCCAGGCGCAGGACTCGGCGACCAATCAGCAGCAGACGAAGACGGTCTCGCTACCGCTGAATGTGTTCAGCCCGCTCTCGATCACTACCGGCGGGGCGCTGCCGACTGCGCCCGTGAACTCCGCCTATAGCCAGACGCTTGCCGCAACCGGCGGCAGCGGCACGGGCTACACGTGGACGGTCACATCGGGAGTTGCCGGAACCAGCAGCCTTGCCAGCCTGAATCTGAGCATGTCCGCGGCGGGTGTGATTACGGGCACGCCGACGGTCGGCGGCACGGCTGTGTTCACCGTGCAGGTCAAAGACTCCGCCAACAACACGGCCTCGGCCTTCTTTGCGATCAGTACCTCTCCGGCGCTGGCGCTGCCCTCGCCTAACCCCAGCCCTCTGGGTCAGGCGGTCATCAATATTTCTTATGGCGGCGCGATCATCGCCACGGGCGGCTTCTCTGGCTATACGTGGTTGGTGAACGGCAACCCCGTGCCCACCAACGGCGCGACGCTTAGCCTGAACGATGGGCTGACCGTTTCGAACCTGGGCGGCACCGCGGTGTTGACTCTCGGCGGCACGCCCACCGGAACCGGTTCGGTGCCGTTCACGGCGTCGGTGCAGGACAGCAAGGGCACCCTCGCCGGACCGCTCACCTACACGGTCAATGTCTCCAACGTGTACACCGTGGGTGGGCAGATCAATTCGCAGGTCGGCTGCACCACGGGCGGATTGGCCGGGGTCACGGTCAGCATCAACACCAACCCGGTGCAGACCACGACCACCAGCGCCAACGGCAGCTTCTCGTTCTCGAACGTGCCCAACGGGACGTACACCATCACGCCGTCGATCACCGGCTCGAGCGTGGCGTTTTATCCTGCGACTGAGACCGTTACGGTGAACAGCAACAATGTTGCGACGGCCAGCATCACCGCGACGCTGGGCTACAGCGTATCGGGCACGGTGGCCTACTCAGGAACGCAGAGCGGGCAGATCTACCTGGTGCTGAACCCGACCGGCAGTTGCGGCGGCCGCTCGCCCGGCACCAGCGTGTCGGCGACAGGGGCGTACACCATTCGCGGCGTACCTCCGGGCGGCTACACCATGCAGTCGTTCCTGGACACCGTCGGCGACGGCGTTCCCAACGCCGCCAACCCGACCGGGACCACGGCGGGCGTCAATGTCCTGACCTCCAACATTACCGGCGTTGCGGTGACGTTGACCGATCCGGCGCCGGTGACACTGACCACGGCTCCGACGCTGAAGACAGTTGCCGCTTTCAACACCGGCGTGCTGGCGCAGTATGTCCCCATCACCAACAGCAGCGGTGTGGAGACGGCGAACTACTACACCTTCCAGTGGAGCAATTCGCCGACGTTCCAGACCATCGCGGGAAGCAGGCGGTTCCCGGCGAGCGGCACGCACAGCAATATCTGGCTTCTGCATGGGCTGACCAACGGCAGCATCCTTTACTTCCGCGCCTACGGAACGTCCGCGGGCACACTGCAGGGGCCTTACTCGCCGACCATTGGGCCCGTAACCATCAGCGCGCCTACCGTGGGCAATGTTGTGAGCGGGACGGTGAGCTTCACGACGCCGGCGACCGGCCCGATGTATGTGGGCTTCTACGACCA
>JARLGS010000715.1 GCA_031292695.1 Mycobacterium sp.
CCAGGTCGGCGAGCCGACCGTTGAGCACACCATCGAGATCCTCAAGGGTCTGCGCGACCGCTACGAGGCGCACCACCGCGTCTCGATCACCGACGGTGCGTTGGTGGCCGCGGCCACCCTGGCCGACCGGTTCATAAAAGACCGGTTCCTGCCGGACAAGGCCATCGACCTCATCGACGAGGCCGGCGCCCGGATGCGCATCCGCCGGATGACCGCTCCGCCAGACCTGCGCGAGTTCGACGAGAAGATCGCCGATGCCCGCCGGGAGAAGGAATCGGCCATCGACGCGCAGGACTTCGAGAAGGCCGCGCGGCTGCGCGACTCCGAGAAGACGCTGGTTGCCCAGCGCGCTGAGCGGGAAAAGCAGTGGCGCTCAGGCGACCTCGACGTCGTGGCTGAGGTCGACGACGAGCAGATCGCCGAGGTCCTGGGCAACTGGACCGGCATCCCGGTGTTCAAGCTGACCGAGGCCGAGACCACGCGTCTGCTGCGCATGGAAGATGAGCTGCACAAGCGGATCATCGGCCAGGTCGACGCCGTCAAGGCCGTCAGCAAGGCGATCCGGCGTACCCGCGCCGGCTTGAAGGACCCGAAGCGTCCGTCGGGCTCGTTCATCTTCGCCGGCCCGTCCGGCGTCGGTAAGACCGAGCTGTCCAAGGCGCTGGCGGAGTTCCTGTTCGGCGACGACGACGCGCTGATCCAGATCGACATGGGCGAGTTCCACGACCGCTTCACCGCGTCGCGGCTGTTCGGTGCCCCTCCGGGCTACGTCGGCTACGAAGAGGGCGGCCAGCTCACCGAGAAGGTGCGCCGCAAGCCGTTCAGCGTGGTGCTGTTCGACGAGATCGAGAAGGCGCACCAGGAGATCTACAACAGCCTGTTGCAGGTCCTGGAGGACGGCCGCCTGACCGATGGTCAGGGTCGTACCGTCGACTTCAAGAACACCGTGCTGATCTTCACCTCGAACCTCGGCACCAGCGACATCAGCAAGGCGGTTGGTCTCGGTTTCACCCAGGGTGGCGGCGAGAACAACTACGAGCGGATGAAGCTCAAGGTGCACGACGAGCTGAAGAAGCACTTCCGCCCGGAGTTCCTGAACCGTATCGACGACATCATCGTGTTCCACCAGCTGACTCA
>JARLGS010000716.1 GCA_031292695.1 Mycobacterium sp.
CCGCCCGCACCGCGCAAAGCGCTGTTAGACATTCGCACAAAGTTGGTCGCGACGAATGTATGTATTCGAGGCTGTCGGGCCGCAGTGCCGCTCGTGAGGATTTGAGCAGCTTCGGCGGACGACGAGGCACCCACCAGTCAAGGAGGACACACGTGGGACCTGCCAGCCCAGACGGCGTAATCGACAGCCCGGTGCGGCCAGCCCGGGCCGGCGGCCACGACGTACTGAACCGGGGCTTCGGCTTCCGGGCCGCACTCTCGATCGCATTCGCCGACATCTCGCCGATCGTGGCCCTGTACGCGATCTTCGCGCTCGGCTTGTTCGCCGCCGGTCCCCGGTTCTTCTGGGCCTTCCCGATCGTGCTGTTCGGGCAGATGCTCGTCGCACTCGTCTTCGGCGAGTTGGCTTCCCGGTGGCCGTTCGCGGGCAGTGTCTATCAGTGGGCACGGCACGCCAAAGGCACGGCCTGGGGCTGGACCGCGGCATGGGCATACATCTGGGGCCTCACCCTGACACTCTCCACAATGGCTTATGCCGCAGCGGGATTCATTCTCGAGGTGTTCGGCATCGACTCGCCCAACCGGTGGTTGCTCTGCGCGGTGGCCATCGGCGTCATCAGCTTCACCACGTCGGCCAACATGATCGGCAGGCAGGTCCTCAAGGTGATGATCGTCGCGAGCATCATCTGCGAGATCGTCGGGTCGGTCGGGCTGGGCATCGTGCTGCTGCTGTTCCACCGCGTCAATCCGGTCTCGACGCTCTTCCACGGGCTGCCCGGAGATCACGGCAGCACGCTGAGCACGATGTTCGTGGCAATCGCGTTCGTGGGCTGGGCGTTCCTGGGCTTCGAATCCGCGGGATCGATCGCCGAAGAAGTGGAGAACCCGGAGCGCAACGTGCCCAAGGCGATCGTCTTCGGGCTGCTGCTGGTCGGCACCATCGTGATGTTCTCCGCGGCCGCGGTCATCCTCGCGATCCCGGACCTGCCGGCGGTGCTCACCGCGCAGACCGGCGACCCGGTGTCGGCAACGTTGACGGCGCAGCTCGGCTCGTCGATCGCCAAGCCGCTCCTGCTGATGTTCGTCATCGGCTTCATGTCGGCCTGCCTGGCGGTCCAGTCGGCAGTGTCGCGTGCCGTGTACGGCATGGCGCGCGACAGCGCCCTGCCCGGTGCCGCGTGGCTGTCGAAACTCGGCGGGCTCGAGCGGCTCCCGATCCGGGCCATCGGACTGACCGGGATCATCGCTGCGTTCTTCCTGCTGTTCGCCGGCTCCGACCTGTACAACGTGTTGGTCAACTTCTCGGTGATGGGCCCCTACATTGCCTTCGCGGTACCGGTCTTCGCGGCCGCGCTCGTCCGGCTCAGCGGGCGCTGGATTCCTGGCGTCTTCTCGCTGGGGCGCTGGGGTGCCCCCGTGACCTACGCGGCGGCCTGCTGGCTGGCGTTCGAGGTCATCAATGTCCTGTGGCCGCGGACGCAACCCGGGCAGCCGTGGTTCGTGAACTGGAGCATGGTGATGACGTTGGTGGCCCTCGGTGCACTGGGCGCCGTCGTGTTCACGAAGTACCGGGACCGCATTACCGAGCCGGTCGGTGAACGCCTGGATACGGTAGACACCGCGCCGACGCAGACCCGCTGACCCGGCCGGTTGGCGTCCGTCCGAGTAGAAACCAGACATGAGTTCGGACACCAATCCAACTTTCGGCTGCAGGCATTAGGTTATAGCCATGAGTCAGACAGTGCGTGGTGTGATTTCCCGGGCCAAGAAGCAGCCCATCGAGCTGGTCGACATCGTCATTCCGGACCCGGGACCGGGCGAGGTCGTCGTCGACATCATCGCCTGCGGGGTGTGCCATACCGACCTCACCTACCGCGAGGGC
>JARLGS010000717.1 GCA_031292695.1 Mycobacterium sp.
CTCGGTGTTCGTGTGCGATCGAGTGCGTTGCTGGGCAAGGATTTTGGTGCCGTGTAGGTCGTCTATTGCATGAGGTGAGTAGGTAGGTCGTTTGTTGTGGTCTCAAGCGACGACAGATCGGGCAGTGGCCGTTTGCACAGTGCCCGCGCCTGCCTGGCCGTCATCCCGAAGACTTTCAGCACACGTTCGGCGATCTCATCGGCGTCGGCCGCGTCGTCACGCTCAGGCTGATCGCGCAGCAGAGCGCCCAAGCCAAACAGCGCGCCGCCGGCGATCACGAGGGCGAGTTCGGGATCGGTGATCGTGAAGCGGCCGCTGTCGATGGCCGCAGTGATATCGCGAAGCGCTCGCGGCGCGAGGCCGCGGTCGGAGAGCACCAGCGAGGATCCGTTGGCCAACAGCAGTTGGGTTTCCTGAGGCCGGCGCCGAAATAGTCGCCCGGCGAGGCGGAAGTTGGTGGCGAAAGCCTCGGCTGGGTCGGTCGTGGTCCCCGCGTAGGCGTCCAGCAGTGCGCCGTACGCGTCGAGGACATCGGTGACTGCAGCCTCGAAGAGCTCTTCCTTGCTGTCGAAATGGTTGTAGAACGACCCCATCCCGACATCAGCGGCCTGGGTGATCTCCAATACCGGCACATTCAGCTTGCCTTGGGCGATGAACCCCTGGGCAGCGCCGATGAGGGCGGAACGGGTGCGCAGCTTGCGCCGTTCCAGCCGGCTGATCGGCTCAGGTGACTGACCGGGCATATCAGGTTGGGCCGCGTCCATGGCCCGAAGTGTAGCAAAAATGTCAGTGTTGATGAATTCGTCAGAAGCGGGGGTTGACTGATGCTTTGGTCGTATGTGACGATTTCGTCAGTCTGATGTGAGGAGTTGGCGATGACCGAAGGCCTGACGCGAGGCAGCGACGCCCACAGGGACATGCACAGCGAGCGCGGCGCACTGCGGGGCGAGCACCCCGGGCGATCGCGTAACCCGGTGATCAAAGTCGCCGATATCGCATGGCTGGAGTTCGACAAGCCCGACCTGGCGCGTGCGGAGGCCTTCGCCCGTGCCTTCGGGTTCAGCGCGGCCGCTAACGATCCCGGTCAGTTATTGCTGCGGGGAGTTGACGCCGGCGCGCCGTGCGTGATCCTGCGCCGCGGCCAGCGAACCCGGTTCAACGGGGTGGCCTTCCGGGCAGCCGACGAGCTGGACGTCGTGCGGTTGGCCGACAAGATGAACGCACCGGTTCGGCCGCTGCCGGAAGTCATCGGGGGCGTGGCTGTCGACCTGATTGATCCCAGTGGCATGACGGTACGCGTGGTAAGCGGGCTGCACGATCTACCGGAGCTGCCCGCTCAGTCGCCGCAGATGTTCAATTTCGAGCGCGATGTGGCTCGGGTGAACAGCACGCAGCGACCGATGCGGGTACCGGCGCGGGTACAACGGCTCGGTCACGTGGTCCTGCAATCCACCAAGTATCTGGAGACGCTGAACTGGTATCTCGACACTCTCGGGATGATCGTCAGCGACTTTCTGTTTTTCCCGGGGCAGCGCAGCCGTGGCCCGACCATGAGTTTCATCCGCTGCGACCGGGGCGCCACCCCCGCCGATCACCACACCCTGGCGTTGGCGCTGGGCCCGGCCAACCGGTACGTGCATTCGGCCTACCAGGTCTGCGATTTGGACGCGCTGGCCGCCGGCGGGGAATACCTGCGTGAGCGTGGGTATGTCCGGTCGTGGGGAATTGGACGGCATATTCAGGGCAGCCAGCTCTTCGACTACTGGCGCGACCCTGACGGGTTCCTGGTCGAACACTTCACCGACGGCGACATGTTCGACGACACCCTGGAGCCAGGCTGGGCGCCGTTCACCGCCTCGGGGCTCTCGCAATGGGGGCCACCGGTCAGCAAGGACTTCCTCGGCACTGACACCAGGCACGCCTCCCAGGAACTTCGCTTCATCGTCGGTGCGCTGCGTCAGCGCAACGAATTCAGCCTCGCCCGCCTCATCGGACTACTGAAAGTTGCTTCGTCATGACCATCTCCGTTCTTCGCACCGCCGATGCCTGGTGGGTGCAGACCCCGTCCGGCGCGGCGCGCATTGACACTGCGGCCACGACCACCGCCGAGTTACTCGCCGACCGAGCCGCCATTGATGCCGCTGCAGGAGCCGCGGGCACCGCCGCCGTCGACGGTTTGCCGTTGCTGTCCCCGGTGACCACCCCGTGTCGCGTCGTGGCCCAGATGACCAACTTCGAATCGCACGTCAAAGACGCCGGCATGGACCCTAAAACGGTGCCACTGACCTTCTTTCGTAAATCCTCGGCCTCGATCAGCGGGCCTTTCGACGACATCGTGCGTCCCGCGCATGTCCGTCTCCTGGACTACGAAATCGAAATCGGGTTCGTCATCGGCCGCGCGATGCCGGTCGGTACGACGATCACCGATGCCAACCTCGCCGACTACATTGCCGGCCTCGTCATTACCAACGACATCTCGGCCCGTGACATCCAACTGCCGCAGACACAGTTCTACGAGGCCAAGTCCTATCCGACATTCACTCCGGTCGGACCCGCGCTGGTGCTGCTCAGCGCCGAGGAACTCAAGCGTTTCGGCGACCTACGATTACGCCTCAGCGTCAGCGGCGACGAACGCCAAAATGCCCTGGTCGAAGGCGACATGCTCTACCGCCCGTTGGAGGCGCTTCAATCACTCGCACGCTTTCAAGATCTGGCCGTTGGTGATCTGGTGCTCACCGGAACACCGGTGGGCACCGCCCTGAGCGCTCCACCCAAGCCCGTGGAGATCCTCGGCAGCCTTTTGCCCCCCGCCCTCAAGTGGAAGGCCTTCTTCGCCCGCCAGGCCAAGAACCCCAAGTACCTGCAGCATGGCGATGTTGTCGAGGCGTCCATCGCCACCGACGACGGCGCCATCGACCTGGGAACCCAGCGCATGGCGGTGCGATTCGCATGAACAATCGACTGCTGTGGCCGCCGTGCTCGACACCGGACGACCTGAGCAAGATCGAGGCGACTCCGCTCCGGGAACGAGGGCTGCCGGCCTCGACGTATGACATCGTCCTGCGCGCCGCACGACTGTGGCCTGACCGTATCGCCATCACGGCGCTGCCCGATGGTGAACACTACCTCGAGGCGGCCCAGCGGACCTTCGCTCAGCTCGCCGACGAGGTGACACACGCGGCAAAGACGTTGCGCCAGTGCGGAGTTGGCCGCACTGATGCCGTGGCACTGATCAGCCCCAACTGTGTCGAGCTGATCGCGGCAACCCTGGCCGCAGAAGCCGCCGGCGTGGCCGCGCCAATCAACGGGTCCCTGTCCGACGAGCACATCGCCCAGCTGGTGCGACTCGGTGGCGCACGTGTCGTGATCGCCGCTGCACCCGAGCTGGACCCGAAGAGTTGGAACACCGCTGCCGCTCTGGTCGCCGGCGGGACCGTCGACACCGTCCTGCTGCTCCGCCCGTCCCTGGCCCACGCGCCAGGCAACCCGGCGCCGCAACTTCCCGGCGCAGTGGTGTCCTACCTATTCGATGACACCGACGTCCCCGGCAGCGGTGCACCGTTTGATGTCGGCACGGTCGCGCCGAACGATCTGGCAGCACTGTTTCATACCGGCGGAACTACCGGAACGCCCAAATTGGCGGCCCATACCCATGCCAACGAGGTCGCCGACGCGTGGATGGTCGCGGCCAGCGCCGGGCTCGACGAGGATTCGGTGATTTTCGCCGGGCTGCCGCTGTTCCACGTCAATGCCTTGGTTGTCACCGTGCTTGCGCCGCTGCTGCGGGGACAACCGGTGGTGTGGGCAGGCCCGCTGGGCTATAGGGACATCCATCTCTACCAGAACTTCTGGCCGATCGTGGAACGCTATCGCCTCGCTGCGATGAGTGCGGTGCCGACTGTGTACGCCGTGCTGGCGAACATCCCGGTCACCTCTGACAGCGCCACCCTGCGGTCCGCGGTGGTCGGCGCATCGGCGCTACCGGAAGCGGTGCGCCAAGCTTTCGAAAACGCCACCGGGGTCGAACTGGTGGAGGGCTACGGGCTCACTGAGGCGACCTGCGCGAGCGTGCGTAGCTTCGCCGATCATCCCCGGGTCGGGTCGGTCGGCCAGCGCATGCCGTACCAGCAGGTCAAAACGATCCGCGTCGACGACGCCGGCATCTGGCACGATCTGCCCGCCGGTGAAGTCGGCACCTTGGCTATCAGCGGGCCCACCGTCTTCCCGGGCTATGTGACCGCACACACCGACGCCGGCTTTGTCCTGGACGGGCTGGGCGCCCTGCATGACGGCTGGCTCAACACCGGCGATTTGGCCCGCATCGACGCTGACGGCTTCGTCTACCTGGCCGGAAGGTCCAAAGACCTCATAATCCGCGGCGGCCACAATATCGACCCCGCGCTCGTCGAAGACGCACTGCTTGCCCACCCGGACGTGACAGCCGCCGCTGCGGTCGGACGCCCCGACGTTCACGCCGGTGAAGTACCGGTCGCGTACGTCACCGTGCGACCGGGCGCAACGGTGACCGGCGACGAATTGACTGCGCACGCCGCAGCCAATGTCACCGAGCGCGCGGCAGCCCCGAAAACAGTCACCGTTATCGAGGCACTACCGCTGACCGATATCGGCAAGCCCGGTGTGCAGGGCGTGCACGGCGACGTCACCGCCAGCGCCCCGACGGTGCGGATCACACTCGACGCGCTAGCCGATCGCCGCGCCGTCGAAATGATCCTCACCGCCTACACCTTGACCTACCGGATCGAAACATCATGACGGACAACGGTATTGATCGTGTTCCTGTGGTCGTTGTCGGGGGTGGTCCTACCGGGATCACCGTGGCCACCCTGTTGGCGCAGTACGGCATCGACACCCTGGTGCTCGACCGGTGGGCGCAGGTGTACCCGCAGCCCCGGGCCGTGCATCTCGACGATGAAATCTTCCGGGTTCTGGCTCAGCTCGGCGTAGCCACCGAATTCGCCGCGATCTCCCGGCCCGCCCACGGTCTGCGGCTGCTGGACCGCGACCTGAGCGTCCTTGCCGAGTTCCACCGGGATACCAAACTGAGTCGCAACGGATTTCCGGGCGCCAACATGTTCGATCAACCCGAACTGGAGCAGCTGCTACGCACCAACATGACCAGGTTCCCACACGCACGGTTTCGCGGTGATATCGAAGTCCTCGACATCACCGCCGGACCCGCCGGACCTATCCGGCTCACCACCATGGACCGCCGCTCCGAGCAGAAATCGACGATCATCGCCGACTACGTCCTGGGCTGCGACGGTGCCAGCAGCACCGTGCGCCAGGCGATCGGCTCGCCGATGCGCAATCTGAAGTTCGATCAACGCTGGCTGGTTGTCGATATCGCGACAACCGCCGACCTGCGCCAGTGGGAAGGGGTGCATCAGATATGCGACCCGCATCGCGCCGGCACCTATATGCGCATCGGTGACACGCGCTACCGCTGGGAATTTCGCCTCCTGGCTGACGAATCCGCTGACGATTACCGCACCCTGGCGACGCTGCGTCCGCTGATCAACCCATGGACGAACCGAGTCCCGGACCGGGACCTCGAACTGCTCCGGGTCGCCGAATACACCTTCCGCGCTCAGATCGCGCAGCGCTGGCGATCCGGCAACATCTTCCTGCTCGGCGATGCCGCCCACCTCACACCGCCGTTCATCGGACAAGGAATGGGCGCCGGGTTGCGCGACGCGATGAACCTGGCCTGGAAGCTGGCGGGCGTGCACACCGGCAGCCTGCCGCCCGCCATGCTCGACACGTACGAGCAAGAACGCAAACCCCACGCACGACACATGATCGGCCTGGCGCTGAACATGGGTCGCGCGATGACCGCTGGCGGTGAACTCGGCATTGCCGTGCGTCGGCTCGTCGCTCCGCGACTGCACCTCATTCCCGGACTCCGGTCCAAAGTGTTCGACTCGCAGACCCCCGCACTGCGATCCTCGGCGCTCACCCAGCGCACTTTCTGCACCAGTCGCATCGCCGGGAAACTCTGCCTCAACCCGCAGATCGGCCGGGATACCCGGCTCGATGACCTGCTCGGCAACGCGTTTGGACTCATCACTACCACGGCACCGACGCCGCAGCAGCAAGCAATGGTCGAGGGCCGCGGCGCGCGGGTTTACTTCGCCGCAGCCGGAAGCGAACTGGCCGGCTGGTTGCAACGTGGACACGCCGCGGCGGCGATTATCCGGCCGGACCGCACCGTTATGCGCGCGGGCAGAGACGTCAACGAACTCTGTGCGGCACTGCCTCCTCTACCCGCGGCATCCACCGGCGCCAGGCCGAACTCCACTCCAGCACACGCAGACCCCCACGAGTAGGAACAGTCATGTTGCGCAGTCCCCAGGGCATACCCGTCTATCGGCCCAGCATCTACACCAGCAGCGCCATTCGCGATCCGTATCCGCACTACCGCGCGATGCGGCAACTCGGACCGGTGGTGTGGTTGCCCCTGCATCGGCTCTATGCGTTGCCGCGCTACGCCGAATGCAAAGCGACACTTCGCGGTGATGGCCTGTTTCTCTCGGGCGATGGGGTAGCGGCCAACCCGCTGATCAATCGGATGTCCCGCGGAACCACCCTCAACAGCGACGGCGCCGAACACGACCAGAGACGCAAACTCGTGGCACACCGATTGATGCCCCGTGCATTGCGAGCACTGAGCGACACTGTTGACCAACAAGCTCAAGACATCGTGCAGGCCGCCGTCAGGCGCGGCACGGTCGACGGGGTCGCCGACGTTGCCAGCCGATTGCCGCTGGCTTTCGTACCTGACCTGGTTGGCTGGCCTCGTGACCAACGAAACCACCTTATTGCCTGGGGTGCAGCGATTTTCGACATTCTTGGGCCGCTGAACTGGCAAGCGGTCAAAGCGATGCCACGCAGCATGCAGATGCTCCAGTTTGCGCAACGGGTCGTCCGCGACCGCAACGTGCTGCCCGACAGCATGGCGCACGAACTGCTCAACGCCGCCGATGAGGGAGCCCTGTCTCTCGCCGAATTACCGCCGCTGATGATCGACTACATCGCACCGTCACTGGACACCACCATCAGCGCCATTTCCAGCGCCCTGTACTTGTTCGCGGCGCACCCGCAGCAGTGGCAGCTTCTCAAAGAGCAGCCCGACCTGCTCCCCAACGCCGTCAACGAGGTCGTGCGCTTCGAGTCGCCACTGCGGGCATTCACCCGAAAAGTCGCTCGCGACACCGAGATTTCCGGCACAGCCATCCCAGCCGGAGCCCGCGTGCTCGCGATGTACGCCTCGGCCAACCGCGATGAAACCGAGTGGGACAACCCCGAGGTATTCAACATCCGCCGCGACGCCGGCCGTCACCTCGGATTCGGCAATGGCGCACATGCGTGTGCCGGCCAAGGCCTGGCACGACTGGAGACGACCGCGATGCTCAAGGCACTACTCGAACACGTCGACCGCTTTGAACTGAGCGGAGAACCGGTCTGGGCGATCAACAACATCATCCGTCGCCACGCGCGCCTACCCATCAAGCTGATCCCCGCATGAGTCGCCGCGATGGTTTCGCGGTGCGCTCGAAAAACCTTTTACTGCAACACATCAACGCGATCGACCCATAACGCAGAACAGGAGCAACGACATGAGTCAGACTGTGCGTGGTGTGATTTCCCGGGCCAAGAAGCAGCCCATCGAGCTGGTCGACATCGTCATTCCGGACCCGGGACCGGGCGAGGTCGTCGTCGACATCATCGCCTGCGGGGTGTGCCATACCGACCTCACCTACCGCGAGGGC
>JARLGS010000085.1 GCA_031292695.1 Mycobacterium sp.
ACTGACGGTGGATGGCGCGATTGTGACGACCAAGCCTTACGACCGGAACACGACGGCTGCGATCACCGGGGCGAGTTTGCAGGGAGTGATTGCGCCCGACGATGTCACGCTGGTCAATGCTGACAGCGGCACGTTTGACACCAAGGATGTGGGCACGACCAAGACCGTGACCACGGCGATGGATATTACCGGCGGTGACGCTGGTAACTACTCCCTGACGCAGCCGGCGCTGACGAGTGAGATTGATGCCATTCCGGTGACGGTGGCCAACGCGGTGGTGACGTCGAAGAGCTACGACGGGACCACGGTCGCGGCCATTACCGGGGCGAGCTTGAGCGGTGTGATCGAAGGCGACAGTGTCACGCTGGACAACGCCGACAACGGCACGTTTGCGGACCCGAATGTGAACACGGGCATTGCGGTCAGCACGGCACCGATGACGCTTGGTGGCACGGATGCGCAGGATTACACGCTGACCCAGCCGACCTTGGCGGGTGACATCACGGCGGCGAGTTTGGCACCGAGCATCACAGCCAGCGATAAAGTCTATGACGGTAATACGGGGGCGACCATCACAGGGCGCAGCCTCATCGGGACAGTTTATGGCAACGACGATGTCAATTTGTCCGGCGGAACGGCCACTTTTGATACCGCTTCTGTGGGCAACGCCAAGACCGTAACTGCGACCGGATTGAGCCTGATCGGTGAGAAGGCGGGTAACTACAGCCTCAACACCACGACGGCGACGGCGCTAGCAAACATCACGTCCGCACCGTTGACCGTTGCGGCTAACAGCACAACCAAGGTTTACGGTACGACCTTGAATTTCGTGGGCACGGAATTCACTCATGGGACATTAGCTTCCGGTGACTCGATCACCAGCGTGACCTTGACCAGTTCCGGCGCGGCCGCTTCCGCGGATGAAGGCACTTATGACATCATTCCGAGCAGTGCGAATGGTACTGGCTTGGACAACTACGACATTACCTACGTTAAAGGTACGTTGACGGTTCAGGCCGGAGCCCCGACGGTGGTCAGCCTCACGCCGATCGACCAGACCAACAGCGCCAGCACCACGGCCAGCTTTGCCGTGACTGTCACTGGTCCGTCGTCCTATACCAATTATCAATGGGTGAAGATCACGGCCACGTCCACCAACACGTTGACTGATGGCGGCAATATCTCTGGTTCAACCAGCGATGTTTTGACGATTGCCAATGTGCTGGCGGCTGACCAGGCGGTCTACGCGGTAACCATCGCCAATGCGGCGGGATCGGTGACCACGAATGCCACCTTGGTGGTCAATGACCCGGCCATCCTGGTGCAGCCGGTGGGTGTCACCAACAACCTGGGCGGCAATGTCAGCTTCAGCGTGACCGCTGCGGGCAGCAGTACCTTGTATTATCAATGGCAGCAGGGCAACGTAACGCTGCCCGGTCAAACCGGCAGCACGCTGACGTTGAACAATATTGCGGACAGCGCGGCGGGCAATTACACCGTCATCGTGAGCAATCTCAACGGCGTGGTTACCAGTGCAGCCGCGACCCTCTACATCCTGCATCCGCCCTCGTTTGTGTCGCAGCCGGCGAGCTTGACCGTGAACCAGGGCGACTCGGCCACGTTCAATGTCAGCATGAACGGCCGGTCACCGTTTAGCTATCAATGGTATCATGCCGCCACGAGTATCACGCCGTGGCTGCCGGTCACCGGCAATCACGTGACCTTGAACAACGTGACGGCGAATGACGCCGGCGCCTATACGGTGCAGGTGACCAACGCGGACGGATCGGCCACGAGCCAGGTGGCGACGTTGACGGTCATTGTGCCGCCGTCGATCACTGGCCAGCCGCAAGGCCGCACGAACAATGCCGGCACCGTGGCGGTGTTCGGTGTGACGAACACCGGCAGCGCCTCCTCTTACTACTGGTACAAGAACAGCAGCCTGCTGTCTGACAGCGCGCACATCACCGGTTCTTCCACGCCTTGGTTAACCATCAACGACGTGCATGGAGCGGATATCGGTGTCTATAGCGTGGTGGTCAGCAATGCTGCGGCGATTGCCACCAGTGTCGGTGCGAACTTCGTGGTGATTGATCCAATCATCACCAGCCAGCCGGTGAGCGTTACCACCAACGCGGGCGCCCCGGCCAGCTTCACGGTGAGTGCGTACGGCACGTCGCCGCAATATCAATGGCTGAAGGGCGGCGTGGTTATTCCCACCGCAACCGCGGCCACTTATACGATTGCCCATGTGGCAGACGGTGATGTGGCGGGTTATAGCGTGATCGTCAGCAATGCGTTCGGCTCAGTGACGAGCGCGCCGGCGGCCACCTTGACGGTGATCGATCCTGCGTTTATCACCGGTCAGCCGCAGAGCCTCACGACCAATGCGGGTTCCACCGCGACCTTCACGGTGTCGTTCACGGGTACGTCGCCCGCCATCCAGTGGTATAAGGGTGGCACGGCAATTGGCACCGCCACGAGCGCGACGCTGACGTTGCTCTCGGTGTCGCAGAATGACGCGGTAGATTATACGGTGGTGCTAACGAATGCTGCTGGCAGTGTGACGAGTGCGCCGGTTGCGCACCTGACGGTGATTGACCCGCCGTTGATCACCGGCCAGCCGCAGAGCCGCACGAACAATGCGGGCACGACGGCCACGTTTAGCGTGACCAACTCGGGCAGCGCCTCGGTCTATCAATGGTTCTTGAACGCCACGAACGCGCTGGTGAATGGTCTCCAGGTCTCGGGCGCCGATACGGCGACGTTGACCCTCTCGAATGTGCTCGGCGGTGACGCGGGCGCCTACTCGGTGGTGGTGAGCAAT
>JARLGS010000718.1 GCA_031292695.1 Mycobacterium sp.
CCGCCGGTGTAGGCGCGGAGGACCGCTACATCACCCGCCTCAACCAGGCCTTCGACTGGATCACCGTGGACAAGGACCGCAACATGCTCGAGGCCGCACCCACCGACTGGGGCACCGGTGTGGTCGTCCACGCCAAAGAGCAGCGCCTTATGAGCAAGGGCGTCTACAAGAACTCCGTCGAGCATAAGTACAGCTACTCCGGCATGCAATATAAAACCAAGGCCTATGGCTGGTCCAGCACGAAGTACCATATTGGCGCGTGGTTCATTAACCCAACCATCGAGTACCTCAGCGGTGGCCCTACCCGCATCGACCTCGACGCTCACTTCGGCGACAACGGCAATCCCGAGCCGATCATCCTCGACTACTGGCACAGCGGCCACTACGACGGCACGCGCGCACAGATTGCCGCCGGCGAGGAGTGGTCCAAGGTCATCGGCCCGATCTTTGTTTACGTCAACTCTCTGGACAAGCCCAAAGCCACCACCCCGGCTGAACTCGACACGCTGGCCGCAACAGCGGGCAACCCGACCGTGCCAACCAGTTGGACCGAGAACGCGAATGCCTTGTGGCAGGACGCGCTGGGACAGTGGAAGAAGGAAAATACCAAGTGGCCCTACGGCTGGGTGAATGGCGTCGACTACACACCTCTGGCCCAGCGCGGCACCGTCACCGGTCAGATCGTGCTCGACGACCCGCTTGCGCCAAAGGGAACTTCGACCAGGCTGCCTCACCTCACCGTCGGCCTCACCCATCCGGACGCCGACCCGGCAACCATGGCCCGCCTCGCGCGGCCAGGTCCACCGGCAGGATTCGCAGCAGCGCCAGGAACCGGGCCAGCAGGCGGGCCGGGTGCAGGGCCAGGTGCAGGGCCAGGTGCCGCGCCAGGTGCCAGGCCAGCGGGCGGACCCGGAGCCTCAGCACCCGGAACCGGGCCAGCAGGTGGACCGGGAGCCAGGCCGGGTGGTGGCGGCGGATTCGGCAACTTCACCCCAAATCCCGACGCCGGCAGTTGGATTCATGATGCCAGGTACTACGAGTTCTTCACCGATGGAACCGAAGACGGCAAGTTCACCATCACCAAGGTCCGTCCCGGCAAATACACGCTCCATGCCACCGCCGATGGTGTGCTGGGTGACTTTGCCCAGGCCAACATCACCGTCGAACCCGGCAAAACAGTGGACCTGGGCAAGCTGGTA
>JARLGS010000719.1 GCA_031292695.1 Mycobacterium sp.
CAAAAGGCGGTTCTTCTATAATTTTCGGGTGGATATTAAGAACACTTTAACCACTGGCGGGCGGGACCGCCCGATTGTACGGGGCCGGCCCACCCGTTTGGAGGATGTCGCTTGCAGGGCCGGGGAGTATACTGATGTAAAATAAGGAGAAAATATGTCCAATATACTGGTAGATCTATCCAATGCCATGGCAGCCGCGACCGAAAAAGCCGCTGCTTCCACGCTGCTGGTCAATGCCCGCCGGCGCATGCCGGCCAGCGGGATTGCTTTTGCCCCCGACCTGGTCCTGACTGCCGATCATGTCGTTGAACAGGAGGATGGCATCACCGTCCTCCTGCCGGACGGCACCCAGCGCACCGGAGCGGTCGACGGCGAGTTTCCGGTGACTGTCAACGACCTTCGTGACCCGCCCGCTGATCAGATCGCCGAACGCCTGGCGCACACCCAGCGAGGCAAGGCTCATCAGCAGCTGACTGGGCAGGTCTTCGAACTGACCTTGTCGTTGTTGCCCGAAGGTGCCACGCGGTTGCACGTCGACCTGGACATGCAAGCCGCGGACGCGATGAGCTACCGCACCCTGATGGCCGATCTGGCCGCCCTGTACCGCGGTGTCGAGCTGGCTCCGTTGAGCTACACCTACCGCGAATATCGGATGGCCACAACGCAATCAGCGCAACTCGCCAACCCGAAAGCCGAACCTGACCGGCAGTGGTGGGCCGACCGGCTCTCTGAGCTGCCCGACCCACCCCGGCTGCCGCGGATACCGACCGCCGAACAGGCCGACCCGCGGCGCACCACCCGCCGCTGGCACTGGCTGGGTCCTGAAGTGCGCGATGCGCTGTATGCCGCCGCGCGCCGGCGCAGCATCACACCCGCGATGGCGCTGGCTGCGTCGTTCTCCGACGCGCTGGCCTGCTGGTCGGCGGGACAGCGCTTTCTGCTGAACGTGCCGTTGTTCGGCCGCGAGCAACGGCACGCCGACGTTGACCGACTGGTGGGTGACTTCACTTCGTCACTGCTGCTCGACGTCGACCTGACCGGCGCGGCCACCGCGACTCAGCGCGCTGGGGTACTCCAGCAGGCATTCCGCAGCGCCGCAGCCCATTCCGAGTACTCCGGGCTGGAGGTGCTGCGAGATCTGAGTCGGCACCGCGGCACCCAGGTACTGGCACCGGTCGTGTTCACCAGTGCGCTCGGGCTCGGTGAACTGTTCGGTCCCGCCGTCATCGAGGCGTTCGGCAACCCGGGCTGGATCAATTCGCAAGGGCCGCAGGTGATGCTCGACGCGCAGGTGACCGAGTTCAACGGCGGCGTGCTGGTGAACTGGGATGTGCGCGAGGATGCGTTTCCAGCGGGCGTCGTCGACGCCATGTTCGACCGGCACATCGCGGAATTGGAGCGGCTCGCCAGTGCCGACTCGGCGTGGGAGGCGCTCACCCCGGAGCCGTTGTCGGCTGCCCAGCGCTCGGTGCGCGACACCATGAACAGCCGCACCTCCGCGCCGAGCGGTGCCGCGCTGCACACCGGTTTCTTCGCCTCGGCCGCCGCCCGGCCCCAGGCCACGGCGATGATCGCCGAAGCTCGGCAGTGGACGTATGCCGAACTGGCCGAAGAGGTTTCGGCCATCGCGTCGGCGCTACGGATCGCCGGAATCAAGCCGGGCGACACAGTGGCGGTGCTCGGGCCCAAGGGGGCAGAGCAGATCGTTGCGCTACTGGGCATCCTGGCGGCAGGCGCCGTCTACCTGCCGATCGGAGTGGATCAGCCGGCCGACCGCACCGCGAAAATCCTCGCCACCGGCGGGGTCCGGATGGCGCTCTACTGCGGTGGCCTGGAGCCCACCTGGAAGCCGTCGTTGACCATTGCCGAGGCGCTCCGCATCGGCCGCCGGGTCACCGAACCGTTCGTCCCGGCCGATACGGATCCGCACGAACTGGCCTACGTGCTGTTCACCTCGGGCTCCACCGGCGAGCCCAAGGGGGTCGAGGTCACCCACGACGCGGCGATGAACACCGTCGAATTCCTCTACGGACACTTCAATATCGGGCCGAATGACCGATGCCTGGCGCTGGCCACGCTGGAATGCGACCTGTCGGTGCTGGACATGTTCGCGACCCTGGCGACGGGCGGCAGCATCGTCGTGGTCGACGAACCGTACCGGCGCGACCCCGACCGCTGGGCCACCCTGATCGCCGAACACGGTGTCACGGTGCTCAACTTTCTGCCGGGCTGGCTGGAGATGCTGGTCTCGGTCAAAGAGGGAGTCGGTGCCGGCAGTTTGGAATCGGTCCGGGTGGTGCTGACCGGCGGCGACTGGGTTCGTACCGCGATGGTGCGGCGGCTACAGGAACAGGCCCCCGGCGTGCGCGTGGCCGGACTCGGTGGCGCCACCGAAACCGCCATCCATGCAACCATTTTCGAGGTGACGGAGCTGACGGCGAACTGGTCGGCTCTGCCCTACGGAGTGCCGTTCACCAACAACGCCTGCCGGGTGGTCAACGCGGCGGGTCAGGACTGCCCGGACTGGGTGCCCGGCGAACTGTGGTTCGCCGGACGCGGCATCGCCTCGGGTTATCGAGGCCGTCCAGATCTGACCGCCGATCGGTTTGTCACGTACGCGGGCCGGACCTGGTATCGCTCGGGCGACCTAGCCCGGTACCGGCCGGACGGGACACTGGAATTCGTCGGGCGTGCCGATCACCGGGTGAAGATCAGCGGCTACCGGATCGAACTCGGTGACGTCGAAGCGGCGCTGCAGCGGGTGCCAGGAGTGCGCGCGGCGGTAGCCGGGGTGGTCGAATCCGGTGAGCGTGGTGACGTGTTGGCGGCGCTGGTCTCGGTCGACGACCAAACCCTGACCGAGCAAGGGGTCCGTGCAGCCGTCGCCGAACTCGTGCCACCACACATGATTCCGCGACAGCTGCAGGTCGTCGCGGCCATCCCGTTCACCGTTGGTGGTAAGACCGACCGCCGGGCTGCGGCCGGGCAGCTGGCAGCGTTGGCTGCGGCCCCCCATGGCGCCGAGCGCACGCCACCGGAATCGGCATTGGAGCGGGCGCTCGTGGCGATCGTCGCCGATCTGCTGGCGGTGGATGCCGGAATCGGCGTCGAGGACGATTTTTTCGAGCTCGGCGGTGATTCGGTGCAGGCCACCGCGACCGTGGCCCTGATCAGGAAGTGGCTCGACACTCCGACCGTCGGGGTGCCGGACATCTTCGCGGCCCGTACGGTCCGCGCGCTGGCCCAGCGGCTCGCCGCGCGCGAGGAGGACGGCGGGCGCCTGGATCTGGTCGCTGAGCTGTATCTGGAGATTTCGGACATGGACAACGACCAGGTGATGTCGGCGCTGGACGAGGCGGTGGTCTCGTGACTACGCCCAAACTCA
>JARLGS010000720.1 GCA_031292695.1 Mycobacterium sp.
ACCGGCGTTGGTCGCGCTCAGCGTCACGCTGGAGGTGCCTGCTCCGGTGGGTGTTCCGGAGATCAACCCCGAGGCGGTATTCACCGTGAGGCCGGTGGGTAATCCCGACGCCCCGAAACTGGTGGGCAAGTTGGTGGCCGTGATCTGATAGGAGAAAGCGGCCCCGGCCGTCGCGCTGGCCGTGCCACTGCTGGTGATCACTGGAGCCGCAACTGCGATCGTCAGCGTCAGCGTGGCGTTGCCTGTGCCACCGGCGTTGGTCGCGCTCAGCGTCACCGTGGATGTACCCGCTGCCGTCGGCGTCCCCGAAATCAACCCCGTTGTGCTGCTCACCAACAGCCCCGCTGGCAACCCTGTCGCCCCATAACTCGTCGGCGCATTCGTCGCCGTGGTCTGATACGAGAAGGCCGTCCCCACCGTCCCGCTGGCCGTCGTCGCGCTGGTGATCACCGGGGCCGCAACTGCGATCGTCAGCGTCAGCGTAGCGATACCCGTGCCAGCGCTGTTGGTAGCGCTCACGGTCACATTGGAGGTGCCCGCTCCGGCGGGTGTCCCGGTGATCAAACCCGAGGCGGTATTCACCGTGAGGCCCGTGGGCAATCCCGACGCACCGAAACTGATGGGCAAGTTGGCGGCCGTAATCTGATACGAGAAAGTGCTCCCTATTGTCCCGCTGGCCGTGCTGCTACTGGTAATCACCGGTTGAGCCACAGTCACCGTCAGGGTCACGGGCGCGCTATTGGTGCCCGCATTGTTGGTAGCGCTCACTGTCACGTTGAAGATGCCCGGTCCACTGGGCGTTCCCGAGATCAAACCCGAGGCGGTATTCACCGTGAGGCCAGTGGGCAATCCCGACGCACCGAAACTGGTGGGCAAGTTGGTGGCCGTGATCTGATAGGAGAAAGCGGCCCCGGCCGTCGCGTTGGCCGTGCCGCTGCTCGTGATCACTGGAGGCGCCACGACTAAAGCGGGCAATCCTATCATGACCATTTGCCATCCATCCGATGATGGTGAAATCGAAAACTGGCTCTGGTAGGAACCGGGCGACGACAC
>JARLGS010000721.1 GCA_031292695.1 Mycobacterium sp.
GCCAAGGCGTCGCCGACACTGACGGCGTCGGGACCGGCCAACGACGGCGCTGGCACGGCCATCGCCGGCACCTCCATCTCGGGCACACTCGCTTCGACCTCGGGCTCCAACGCCAGCGGTACCGTCACCTTCACCGTCTTCGGCCCCCAGGCCACCGCGCCCACCACCTGCACCTCGGGAGGGACCGCGGTGGGGACGGCCACCGTCAGCGGCAACGGTACCTACCACCCCTCCGCGGGCTACACGCCGACCGTCGTCGGTGACTACTGGTGGTACACGTCGTTCCCCGGCGACTCCAACAACAGCTCAGCCGTATCGGCCTGCGGCTCCGGTATGTCCGAGACGGTAATCAGCGCGGCTGCAGCATCCCAGCTGGCCTTCGGCGTGCAGCCCCCGTCGAACACCTTCGCCGGAGTGACCATGTCACCCTCCGTGACGGTCCAGGTCGAAGATGCATACGGCAACCCTGTGTCCGACAACAACTTCTCGATCACGCTGACGCCCTCGGCTGGTTCTATTGCATCCGGTGGGGTGGAGAGCACCAATTCCACCGGGCTGGCGACCTTCCCGGTCGTCATGAACACCGCCGGCGCCAATCTCACACTCACGGCCGCGCCCACTAGCGCGGGAACGGGAGTCGGCAACGGGACTTCGAACTTCTTCACAATCTCCGTCCTGCTCGGATCGGGATCGATACTCACCGACGGGGCGACGGACGCGGGCTCCGGCGTCAAGTCCGTGGCCTACTACTACTGCGCCAACTGGACCGGGAGCTGCACGTCCAGCAACTGGACGGCGGTCAACAGCTCGTCGTCGAACTCGTCGACCACCGCACCCTACTCGGTCGCCTGGAGCTCCAACCTGCCCAGCAGCGGTGACTACCAGGTGGTTGCCGTGGGAACCGACAACGTCAACAACGTCAGCTCGCCAAGCAGCTCAACACCGGTGACGGTGGACGTCACGCCGCCCTCGGTGTCGATCGCGTTCCCGACTACCGGTTCCACCTACAACAGTTCGACCTGGACGGGCACCCTCACGGGTGCCGCGTCCGACTCGATCAGCAGCATTACGAACATGGCCGTGGCCATTGAGAACACGACCACCAACGAGTGGTGGAACGGGTCCTCTTTCGCAGCAAGCAGCGCGGACTACATCAGCACGACTGGGACGACGAGTTGGAGCTACGGGCTCGCTGCATCAAGTCTGACCACGTCCGACACCTACAACGTGACCGCTCAGGCAACCGACGCGGCAGGCAACGTGGGCAGCGCGACGTCAGCCTTCACCTACCTGCCGACGAACCAGACGGTGAACTTCACCACCTCGGGTAGCTACACGCTGCACGTGCCCGCGCACGTCACGTCGATCGGCTTCACCCTCAATGGTGCCGGGGGCGGTGGTGGTGCTGCCGGGACCAGTGGAAACAGTGCCGGCGCGGCTGGCGGGACAGTATCTGGAACCATCACCATCCCGAACAGTTCCTCGGCGTCGTCCTTCACCGTGGTTGTTGGCGGTGGCGGTAGTGGCGGTGCCTCGGGCAGTCCCGGAACCGGTGGCGCGGCTGGGACGGGCGGCACCGGTTGTGCGGCCGGTGGTGCGGGTGGTCAGGGATATGACAGTGCCGGCGGCGGCGGCGGGGGCGCCACGTGCATCTACCTCTCTGGCGCACCTGTCAACACGATCGTCGAGGTCGGTGGCGGTGGCGGTGGCGGGGGATACGGAAATCCGAGCGGTGCGAACGGTGGCGTCGGCAGCGGGGGCACGCCTGGGGCCGCCGCATGCGGTACGAGCACCGGCACTACGGGAGCGAACTATGGCTCTGGTGGCAGCCCGGCCACGGGCGGCGGCGGCGGCAAGACCGTCAAC
>JARLGS010000722.1 GCA_031292695.1 Mycobacterium sp.
CCACGGAAACTATGATTGGCGCATGACGGGGAGGGTGTTGAAGGTCAATCCGCCGGACCTCCGCGCGCAGTCGGCAGTTCAGTCAGATGTGGCGGCCTTCGTGGCGGGGATGGGTGCGGGAGCGCACCTGCACGGTGTTGGTGCCGCGATGCCGGCGTTGACGTCCGCGGCCGCCTGCCGGGATGCGGCGGGAATCCTGGACAACGCTGCTGCGGTCCTCACCGGCGACCTGGCGGGCCACGCGGACAAGGTGTCCGCGGCCGCGGACACCTATCAGCGAGCGGATGCGGAGCTGGGAAAGCGGTTGAAGCGGTTCATGCAATGAGGTCCGTGACCGCATACCAGCGGCGGTAAGCCAGGGGGAACGGGTCTGTGCCGGTATCGATTTCAGATGTGGAGTCGTCGCAGCCGGAGGCGATGTCGACCGCTGCCGGTCAATTGGGCAGGTTGGCAGCCGGGTTGAGTGACCGCGCCGATAGGCAACAGTCGAGCCTGGATTCGCTGCGCTCGGCATGGGTGGGGACGGCATCGGACGCGGCCGACGCGAAGGCGCGTCCCACCCTCGAACAGATGCGCAACGTGCACCAATCCCTTATCTCGGTGCAATCGGCGCTCAACGACGGCGCCGGCCGACTGACACAGTCACGCAATGCGATCCTGCAGTCCGTCTCGGCGTTGAAGGGGCAGGGCTGGCAGGTCGGGGCTGACGGCACGGTCTCGGTCCAGCCGGGAAGTCCACTGGACCGTTACGCCAAAACCAGCCCGGTGCAGGCCATACAGGTCCAGCACATGGCGGCGACGAACTCCACCGCACTCAAGACCATGCTGGCCGGGTTCGACACCACGGACCGGCAGGTGGGTGAGAACGTCCGCAATGCGGTGTCGGGCTTGAAAGCTCAACCAAGCAAACTGGGTCCCGGCGGCCCGCCCGCGCTGCAGGCACCACCGGATCTGGGCTCGCAGATTCCCGAGGGCAAAGATCCGAAGGACGTCAAGAAATGGTGGGATTCGCTGACCGACCAGCAGCGTCAGCAACTTCTGCGGGACCATCCGGACCGGATCGGTGGCCTCGATGGGGTTCCGACGACTGGTCGCGACGCTGCCAATCGGGCCGTGATGCAGCAGGACCTCGATCGAGTGAACAACGCGGCGCGCGATCACCACGTGTCGCCAGATCAGGTAATGGCCCAACCCCAAAATTACGGGCTCACGCCAAACGACATCACGCGGTATGAGAACGCTAACCAGGTACAAGACGGGCTTAACAAAACGCATCGGAACACCGGCGCACCAACCTATTTGCAGGTCTACGAACCCGACAAATTCGACGGCAGAGGTCGCGCGGCCATTGCGATCGGCGATCCGGACAAGACAGCCAATACCACGGTTGTGGTCCCGGGAACTGGTAACAGTGTCGCCAACGGCTGGTTGCACAGCGACGATGCGTCAAATCTCTACAACGAAGCGAATAAAGCCGATCGCAACAACCACACGGCGGTGGTGGCCTGGATGGGGTATCAAGCTCCGGACAGCCCCACCGATCCTCAAATTGGACAGACCGGTCTGGCGCATCAGGGAGCGTCGTTGCTGGCGGCCGATGTGAACGCGCTGAATGCCACCCATGATGGTCCTTCGCATGTCACGGTCATGGGCCACTCATACGGGTCGACCACGGTGGCCGATGCGGCCGCCGGTTACGGAATGCATACCAACGATGTGGTTCTGGTTGGTTGTCCGGGCACCGACATGGCGCACAACGCCACCGACTTCCACTTGAACGGTGGCCACGTCTATGTCGGTGCCGCATCCACCGATCCAGTGACGCAATTCGGCAACATCCCGCAATTCCACGTGCCCGGTACCGGCGTCACGGTGTCGTTGGGCAACGATCCTGCGGCCGATGGCTTTGGTTCGACACGCTTCAAAGCCGAAGTCCCGGAGTTCCACAGCCCGTTCGATGACCACAGTCAGTATTACCGACGGGGCAGCGAATCCCTGTTCAGCATGGGCGACATCGCCTCCGGACACGGAGACGCCTTGGAACACGACGGTATGACCGCCCCGCACCGGGGAGCTGGCGCACTGGGACAGATACTGCACTATGCCGGCATGCCCACCGACATACCGGTCATCGATGACCCGGAAACCTATCGCCCAGGAACCCTCGGACATGAACACAAATAGACGGAATATGGGAACAACGGCCCGGAGTGCCTGCGTGCTGTTGGTGTTGATGCTGTCGATCTCAGGATGTGGATACATGAACTCGCTGACAAATGTGTCGAACCCACTTACCCCCCAGCAATCGATTGATCAGGTCGTCACGGCGGCACGTGAACTTGTCGGCTTGCTGGGCCTGCACGTCGTTGAGGCCTTTGCATGGCATTCGTCGTGCCGCGATGAGGGCAACCCACCCTTCATGGGTGCGGGCCGGATCGGGTACGCGAAGGCTCCGACGTACGAGCAATCCGACGCCGAGATAGCGGACATGGTCAAAATCCTTCGACGCAATGGCTGGGGCGATGACCCCAGTTTTCATTCCCACGGCACTGTTCTCATGAAAAACAATGTCGTTGTTGATTTCGCGCCTCAGACCGACGCCACGCTGGATCGGAATATCGAAATTACCGGCGAGTGCCGCGACGTCACCACCACGAAAGAGTCCAGCGGAAAAAGCTATCCGATCACGTTCGGCCCATAGCATCCAGGCCAAGGTGCCAACGTCGCGGTGATCCAGCAGCTTCTCGGCCACAAATCAGCGGTCCTGACGCTCGGCAAGTCCAGCCACCTGTTCCCGGACGATCTGGCCTCCGTCGCTGACGCCTTCGACACTGCTGCGGACGATCAGCACCGAAAACGACGTCAGGCCCCCTCGAAAGGGGGCCTGACCAGTGTGGCAGGTACAGGATTCGAACCTGTGTAGGCGTTAGCCGACGGATTTACAGTCCGCTCCCATTGGCCGCTCGGGCAACCTGCCGGGTTTGTCGCCTACCCGGGGTACCCGGGTTTGGCGCGAGTAGCAGAGTACAACGAAGATGTACTGAACACGAAAACCGGCCCCCAACCAGGGGCGCACACACTCAAGGGGCAATCCAATGGCGGATTCATCGTTCGACATCGTCAGCAAGGTCGACCGGCAGGAGGTCGACAACGCCCTGAACCAGGCCGCCAAGGAACTGTCCACCCGCTTCGACTTCCGCGGCACCGACACCACCATCGCCTGGAAGGGCGATGAGGTCATCGAACTGGTCAGCTCCACAGAGGAACGCGTCAAGGCCGCCGTCGACGTCTTCAAGGAGAAGCTGGTACGCCGGGACATCTCGATGAAGGCATTCGACGCCGGCGACCCGCAGCCCAGCGGCAAGACCTACAAGGTGTCCGGCAGCCTGCAGCAGGGCATCAGCAGCGAGCAGGCCAAGAAGATCACCAAGATCATCCGCGACGAAGGCCCCAAGGGCGTCAAGGCACAGATTCAGGGCGACGAGATCCGGGTGTCCAGCAAGAAGCGCGATGACCTGCAGGCCATCATCGCGTTGCTGAAGGGCGCCGACCTGGATGTGGCGCTGCAGTTCGTCAACTACCGGTAGCGCAGCCGCCAACGCAACGTCCGATTCCCAACCATCAACCGGTGGCGCCGACATAACCTGTTCGCCATGGCATCAGCGCAGCGCGAACCGACCGTCGTCGTCCTCGGCGGAGGGTCTTGGGGCACCACGGTGGCCGCGATATGTGCGCGCCGCGTCCCGACTCTGCAGTGGGTGCGGTCCCCGGAAACTGCGGCCGACATCAACGAAAAGCATTGCAATAGCCGGTATCTGGGTAACGAGGTGGCACTGCCCGAATCCCTGCGGGCAACGACCGACTTCTCCGAGGCGGCCAACTGTGCCGACGTGATCGTGATGGGTGTGCCGTCACACGGATTCCGTGGCGTGCTGGGCGAATTGGCCAAGGAACTGCGGCCATGGGTCCCGGTGGTGTCGCTGGTGAAGGGCCTGGAGCAGGGCACCAACCTGCGGATGAGCCAGATCGTCGACGAGGTGCTGCCCGGGCATCCGGCGGGAATCCTGGCCGGGCCCAACAACGCCCGCTAGGTCGCCGAGGGTTACGCGGCCGCGGCGGTATTGGCCATGCCGGACCAGCACCTCGCGGCGAATCTGGCAACGTTGTTCCGCACCAGGCGTTTTCGTACTTATACCACCGATGACGTGGTGGGCGTCGAGATGGCTGGTGCACTCAAGAACGTCTACGCGATCGCGGTCGGCATGGGGTACTCAATGGGGATCGGCGAGAACACCCGCGCACTGGTAATGGCCCGCGCGGTGGCCGAGATGTCCCGGCTGGGCGTGGCGATGGGCGGCAACCGCGACACCTTCGCGGGGCTGGCCGGCATGGGCGACCTGATCGTCACTTGCACCAGCCAGCGCAGCCGCAACCGGCACGTCGGCGAACAACTCGGCCAGGGCAAGACCATCGACGAAATCATCGAATCGATGAATCAGGTCGCCGAAGGCGTCAAGGCCGCCAGCGTGATCATGGAGTTCGCCGAGAAGCACGAGCTGAACATGCCGATCGCCCGCGAGGTGGATCGCGTGGTCAATCACGGCGCCAAGGTGGAAAACGCCTACGCAGGTCTGGCCGCCGAGAGTCCCGGGCACGAGGTGCACGGCTCGGGTTTCTGACCCTCAGTTCACGTACGGATTGCGGTCTTTCGGCCTGTCCAGCAACGGATTCGACTCGTTGACGATGAAACTGCCGGCGGGGCTGACCACGAAGCCGGACTGGTCGAAACTGTTGACGCACGCCGTCATCGTGCCGTCGGTGCCGCAGGTGATGTTGCGGTAGCTGATCCGCGAACCGGCCGGCAGGGCCTGCACAGGGCCGGGCATCTCGCCGACGTATTTCGGGCCGCTCAACGTGTTGAACTGCGGTGCACCGACCTGCTGACCGACGACCACATTGGCACCGTCCGGTGCACCCGGAAGGGGCCCGCTGCAACCGTATTCGCCGGCGTCGCGGCGCATCACACAGGTGAGCCCACCCGGTGCGGTGAACATGTAGAAGGAACCGTCCTTGCCGGCAAAATCGGACGGCTTGACCGGCTTGAACCCGTTGAGGTTCGGTGCGGGCGGCGAGGTTGGTGGGGCCGGCGGGTCCTGCTGCGGGTCGGCCCCGGCCACGCCGGGCATTACCGTCACTGCCACGAGCCCCGCGACCAGTCCGATCAGGATTCTGCTGAACACCCGACAAGCGTAAAACCCGGTTGCCACCAGCCGCAGCGACAGCGAATATTTCGTCGCTCCGGCGCCGGCGACCCATTCATCGGCGCGCATTCAGCTGTCGTCCTCCGACTCGTGCGGCGTATGCGACTCGCTGAGCGTGACGTATGCTCCCGCCTCCCGGAGCATCGGCAGCCGAACCCGGAAAACCGTTCCAGCGCTGTTGGATTCGACGGTCACCGTGCCATCGTGGGCGGCGACGATGGACGCCACGATGGCCAGGCCGAGTCCGGTACTGCCGAGTTCGCGGGACCGCGATTTGTCGGCGCGCACGAATCGGTCGAACAGATTCGGTAAGAGTTCCGCCTCAATTCCCGGACCGTCATCCACGACGGTCATCTCCACGTATCCGGGACCGGGCACCAACGTGGTGGTCACCGTCACGCCTTCCGGCGTGTGAACGCGGGCATTGGCCAACAGATTGCCGACCACCTGATGCAGCCGCGCCGGATCACCACGCACCCACACCGGGACGTCGGGGATTCGGCTGCGCCAGCGGTGCGCAGGCGAGGACACCGCGGCGTCGTTGACAGCATTGATCACCACGTCGCTCAGATCGACCTCGTCGGACTCCAGGTCCTGCCGTTCGTCGAGGCGGGAGATCAGCAGCAGGTCCTCGACCAGACCGGACATCCGGTGCGCCTCGGATTCGATCCGGGCCAGCGCGTATTCGGTCGTCGGCGGCAACGCGGCGCTGTCTTGGCGGGTCAATTCGGCGTACCCGCGGATGGCCGCCAACGGGGTCCGCAGCTCGTGGCTGGCGTCGGTGAGAAACTGGCGCGTCCGGCGGTGCGACCCGGCGGCGTCTGCCAGTGCGCTGTCCACGTTGTCCAGCAACCGGTTCAGGGTCTCCCCCACGATGCCGACCTCCGACCGCGGATCGGTGTCCTCGTCACGCACCCGCTCGGTGATGCGTAGATCGTCGCTGCCGAACTGACGGGTCGCCACCTTCGCGGCTGTCGAAGCCACCCGGCTGAGCGGCCGCAGCGCGTAATTCACCACCACCACGGTGCCGATGGCCGTCAGCGCGATGGCCACCACCGTGATGATCGTGACCGTGACCGTCTTGCGGGCTACGACGGTGGTGGCCGGTTCCAACGAGACGCCCGAAACCAGCACGTCACCCCCACCGGCATCCCAGCCCGCGAGTCGGTACGAGCCCAGCTCCGGAAGGTTGACGGTCCGCGGCTCCAGGTTCGTCCACCGCTGGGCGGCGACCGCCTCGATGACACCCGCCGCGGCCGGCTTGGGTTCGCCGTCGGGAAATACCGCCGACTGCACGACCACGCCGTCGTGCAGCACCGCGATGAGGTTTCCCGGGGCCTGGCCGGCGAAAGCGGTCAGGCCACCCGCCCCGGCGTCGATCGGGTGGTCCGGGTCCCCGCGCTTGATCTGCAACCGGTCGTACGAATGGGCGAGGGCATCCAGCGACTGGGCCAGTTCCCCGTCGCTCACCGCCGAGACATAGCTGTTGAGGCTGTACACCGACAGCACGCCGACAGTGAGCAGCGCCACGGTGACCACCGAGGTGACGCCGAACACGAGCCGCCTGCGCAAGGTCCGCGGCCGCCACCACGCCCCCCGGTTCATCGGCACGTCATTCTGGGCTCACCGCGCCAGATTAGACGGCTCGGCCGTCGCGCCACCCTAGACCG
>JARLGS010000723.1 GCA_031292695.1 Mycobacterium sp.
ATGGGTCCGCGACGTCGTACCCCGCGCCGCAGCAGGTCCCCGCCACCGACCCGCCCAAGAAGCGGCGCAGCGTCATGGACCTGCTCCGCGACCCGATGTCCCTGATCCTGATCATCGTGATCGCGCTGACCCTGTCGGTGGCCGGGGTGATCGGCGGTGAGGTGTACGCCCGCCATCGCGGCGACACCGTCGTGGCCCAGGCCGTCCAGTGCGTCGTGCAGGACAAGGTCGACGTCGCGTTCGGCGCCACCCCGTTCCTGTGGCAGGTCGCGACCGGCACCTACAACAACATCACCGTGACCACTGCCGGGAACCAGGTGCGGTTCGCCAAAGGCATGAAGGCCCAGATCTCGCTGAACGACGTCAAGCTCAAGAAGACCGATAAGTCCAACGGCACCATCGGTTCGCTTGATGCGACCGTCACCTGGACCAACGACGGCATCAAGCAGACCATCGCCGACACCGTCCCGGTGCTCGGCGGGCTGATCTCCGATGTCAGCACCGACCCGGCGTCGGGCACCATCACGCTGCAGGCACCACTGACCCAGATCGTGGCCAAGCCGACGGTGTCCGACGGCGACCTGACGCTGCAGGTGCAGCAGCTGTCCGGGCTCGGCTTCATGCTGCCGCACGAAGCCATCCAGCCGGCACTGAACATGTTCGCCGCGCAGCTGACCAACGACTACCCGCTGGGCATCCACCCGGACAGCCTGCAGGTCACCGCGACCGGAGTGGTGGCGAAGTTCTCCACCAAGAACGCGACCATGCCCTTGGGCAACCAGAATTCCTGCTTCGCCGGGCTGTGAGAGGCACGGGCGCCTAGCCCAGACAGACGAAATGGCGGCTCCGGAACATCCGGGAGCCGCCATTTTGTTGATTTCGCCGCTCGGCACGGCGCGGCAGACCTAGTCCAGACCGTCGAGCACGGCGCGGGTGGCGGACAGGCCGAGCCGCGTGGCACCCGCATCCAGCATGGCCACGGCGTCGGCGGCGGTCCGAATGCCACCGCTGGCCTTGATCCCCAGGCCCGGGACCGTCTGGGCCATGATCTGCACGGCTTGCACGGAGGCACCGCCCGCCGGGTGGAAACCGGTCGAGGTCTTGACGAAATCAGCACCCGAGCCGGCCGCGGCCCGGCAGACCTCGGCCAGGGTCGGCACCCCGGCGAGGTTCAGCAGCGCGGCGGACTCGACGATCACCTTCAGCACGGCGGCCGGTGCAGCCTGCCGGACCGCCAGGACGTCGGCGGCGACCGCGGCAATATCACCCGCGATGGCGGCGCCGACGTCGATCACCATGTCGACCTCGTCGGCGCCGCGGTGGCCGCCGGCGGCGACGACCGAAAGCGCGGCCTCGCGTGCCTTGATCTGCGAATCATGTTTGCCTGACGGAAATCCCACGACGGTGGCGATCTTGACCCGCTCGGGCACCTCGACCGCGGCCAGCATCGACGGCGACACGCACACCGCGCACACCCCCAGGTCGGCGGCCTCCCAACACAGGCTCGCCACATCGGCGGCGGTGGCTTCGGGTTTGAGCAGGGTGTGGTCGACCAGTTCGGCGACCTGCTCGCGGGTCCAACTCATCAGAAGGGCTCCTCTGCACCGCCGGGGTTGCACCGCGCATTCAGCATCTGGACCTCGTCGACCACCGGTCGCCACGGCTCCAGATTCCAGCTCGTCTTGCCGGGCGCGGCGGCTTCGGCGAAATTCCAGTGACAGATGAATTGTGAACGCATGCCCCGGGTGTCGGCGTCGGGCGTCTGGTTCAGCACCTCGGACCACGCCTCGTCGGCCTGCGGCGCGGTGCCGAGTCCGGAAGCGCGACGGCCGGCCGGCGTCGGGTACACCCGCAGGCTCGCCCGGCCGTCCCACTGTGTCCACCGGGTGTGGTCGACGTAGGGCGGAGACGGGATCGGCCGCGGGGGCACGGGTTCAGTGGGATCGGCGGCGGCCGTCGGGGCCAACAGGACCGCGGCCAGCGCACCGCTCACCACGGCGCTCAGGAAGAAACGCACCGATTACCGGGATTTCCCTTGGACTTCAAGCAATTTGGGCTTCACATCGACCAGATACACGCCGGCGGCACAGGCCGCGATGGCTGCGCCCACCGGAGGGCCGACGAGATAACCCAGGATCGCGCTGCCGCCCAGGATCGCCAGCCATACCGGCTTGGTCAGTTTGTCGGCGGCGGTATAGGCGTCCGGACGCTGCATGGCGGCGTGCACGAACGCGTACACGGTCGTGGCGAGCACCGCGATCTGCAATGCGAAAAGGACGTAACCCACAAGGCCCTGGAGCAACACGCCCTCAAGCCTATGTGGGTTACGTCCTTGACGTCGAACTGCTTACTTCTGGGTGACCTTCTTGGCCGGAGCGGCCTTCTTGGCCGGAGCCTTGGCAGCGGCCTTCGCCGGAGCAGCCTTCTTGGCCGGAGCGGCCTTGGCCGGAGCGGCCTTCTTGACCGGAGCCTTCTTGGGCTCAGCCTCGGCCTTGGCCGGCAGCTCGACGCCGACCAGCTTGGCGGCACGCTCACCCACGGCGCGGGTCTGGCTGGCCACGTTGCCCAGCGCTTCCTGGGTCAGCTCGGTGACCTGGTCGGTGACGCTCTCGACGCGCTCACGGGCGGTCTCGATCGCCGACTGGCTGCGCAGGCGCTCCAGGGCGGCCTCGCCACGCTCGACCAGCTTGTTGTAGGTGGCGGTGGCGTTCTCGGCGTAGGTCTCGGCGGCCTTGCGCAGCTCTTCCGAGCTGAACTTCTCGCGGAGTTCCTCAACCTGCGTGGGCAGCTCTTCCTGCAGCTTGGTCAGGCGGGCACGGCCCTCTTCGACGCGGGCGTTGGCGTCGCTGCGGGCCTCTTCGGCACGCTCGCGCAGGCTCGCGACGATCTCGTTGACGGTGGCCAGGGCCAGGTCTGCGGCGCCCACGGCGGCGAGCAGCGGAGCCTTGAGGTCCTCGATGGTGGGCTGAGTGTTCTCTGCCATGTTCGTTGTTTCCTTTCTGGATTACTGCGGTCGTCAGTTGGCTACTGGATGGTGAGTGTCAGTCGTTGTCTGCTCCTCACTAGCGGCTTCCAATTCGGGCTGGTCAGGAAGTGTTTGTGGCTCGGCATCGTTCTGCTGCCGGAAGGATGTGTAGATGTCGAGCAGCACTTGCTTTTGCCGCTCGGTGATCGAAAGGTCAGCGATGATCGCGTCGCGCACCTCACCGGCTGCGCTCGGTTCCAGAATCCCGGCCCGCACGTAAAGCACCTCGGCAGAGACCCGGAGCGCCTTGGCGATCTGGTTCAGGACATCGGCCGACGGCTTGCGCAACCCGCGCTCGATCTGACTGAGATAGGGATTGCTGACGCCGGCTTTCTCCGCGAGCTGCCGCACTGAGACCTGCGCAGCTTCACGTTGGGTACGGATGAAACTGCCGATGTCCTGGGCTGCATTAGACACCACGGCTGCGATGTCTGCATCCTGTGCCATCTCGGCTCCCCTGAGTTCGTCGGCCGCTTTTGGTTGAGCAACCCGTACCAAACAAACGGTAAAGCGGGGTGCTAACTATTGCAAGCAGTAGTTAGCACAATCAGAAGAGCAACTGCGCGACTGAATAGATCACCAGGCCGGCCAACGATCCGACCACTGTGCCGTTGATCCGGATGAACTGCAGGTCACGGCCCACATGGAGCTCGATTCGCCGGCTCGCTTCACTCGCATCCCAGCGCTCGATGGTCTCGGTGATGATCGCTGTGATCTCCATCCCATACTGCGCGGCGAGGTGCTTTGCGCCGCGCACCAGCCAGTCGTCGACCTTG
>JARLGS010000724.1 GCA_031292695.1 Mycobacterium sp.
ATCAGTGGCCGGGTTCGGCAGCGGAGCCCGGTCCGCGGCGAGACAGTCGTGTTCGACGATGTGGTGACCACCGGCGCCACTGCTGGGGAGTCCGTCCGGGTGCTGCGGGCCACCGGAGCGCAGGTGTCCGCCGTGCTGGCAATAGCACACGCCTGAGCAATCGAACTGGAGGACACGGCCGGCGCAGGGCCGAGATCAAAACCATGTGAAGATCTCAAAACAGGTATGCGAATTTGGTGGCACGGGGAGGTGAACTCGGACTACCGTCGGCAGCAACCACCCGTGAAGCCTCACGGCGGTGCCGGCACATTCACTCGGCACCACAATCGCTGACAGCGGTAGGAGGTGAGTACTCAACACCTCGCGCCGGGCTGCGGCCGTCTTGCAGAGCCGCTCGGCGCTTAGTTCCCCCCGCGCGCACAGTGCGCGCGCAATGCGAGAGAGAAGCGAGTTGCCAAGCATGTCAACCCAATCCGTGGATTCTGCCCCCTCGACCATGTTTGCCGCAGACGACGAACCGATACTTGAGAGCCACGCCGACGTCGTCGTCAAGGGCCGCAACGTCGAAGTTCCCGAACACTTCCGCATCTACGTTTCCGAAAAGCTCACCCGGCTGGAGCGCTTCGATCGCACCATCTATTCGTTCGACGTCGAACTCGATCACGAGAAGAACAGGCGCCAGCGCAAAAATTGCCAACACGTCGAAATCACCGCTCGTGGCCGAGGGCCGGTGGTGCGTGGCGAAGCGTGCGCGGACAGTTTTTACGCTGCCCTTGAGGCGGCCGTCGGCAAACTCGAGAACCGGCTGAGGCGCAGCAAGGACCGGCGCAAGATTCACTACGGCGACAAGACGCCGGTGGGTCTGGCCGAGGCGACGGCGATCCTGCCCCCGGACGACCAGCCGCCCAGGTCGCAACGTGACGCGGCGGCGGCCGAACTCGACGATCATGTGCCGGGTCAGGTCGTCAGAGTCAAGGAGCACCCGGCCAATCCGATGACCGTCGACGACGCGCTGTACGAGATGGAGCTCGTCGGGCACGACTTCTTCCTGTTCCACGACAAGGAGAGCGACCGGCCGACGGTGGTTTACCGCAGGCACGCCTACGACTACGGCTTGATCCGACTGTCCTGAGGCGGCCCCAAGCCGAGTTCGCAAGTCCTCCCACCCCATGCGCCCCCGGCAGGTCGAACCCGCCGGGGGCGCATTCGACCTGCCGAATTCCCCGGTCACCTACGATGGGTCACGTCTAATCAGCTGACGAATATCCGTTCTGAGACCCACAGGGGAAATAGCGTGCTGTCGAAGTTGCTCCGCATCGGTGAAGGTCGCATGGTAAAGCGCCTGCAAAAGGTCGCCGACTATGTCAACACCTTGTCCGATGACGTCGAGAAGCTGTCAGACGATGAGTTGCGGGCCAAGACCGCAGAATTCAAAAAGCGCATCGACGGCGGCGAGACCGTCGACGATCTGCTGCCCGAGGCCTTTGCGGTCGCTCGCGAGGCGGCCTGGCGGGTGCTGGACCAGCGGCATTTCGACGTTCAGGTGATGGGCGGCGCCGCGCTGCACCATGGCAACGTCGCCGAGATGAAGACCGGTGAGGGCAAGACCCTGACGTGTGTGCTGCCGGCCTACCTCAATGCTCTGGCCGGTAATGGCGTGCACGTCGTCACCGTCAACGACTACCTGGCCAAACGCGACAGCGAGTGGATGGGTCGGGTGCACCGCTTCCTGGGCCTCGAGGTCGGCGTGATCCTCGGCC
>JARLGS010000725.1 GCA_031292695.1 Mycobacterium sp.
ACGAAGCTGGCCCGGCGACCGGGGACGGAATTCAGATTGGCCACCATCTCGGGCAATTCGACGGAGGTGACGACCGGCGGAGCGTTGGCCGCCGGGTTGTCCTGGCCGGCGGCGGTACCATGCGCCTTCCCGCCGTGGCCGAAACCGAGCAGCGAGGGCAGCACGCCGCTGAACCACAAACCGGCACCGGCACCGGCCAGCAACACCGGGATGGCGAGCAGCAGCAGGCGGCGGCGCCTGTTGGGCTTCGCCGGTGGCGGTGCAGGTGCCGCCGCTTCCTCCACAACCGCCGCCGGCGTGCTCATGCTGCAAGATCCTGCGCCGCTAGGCTTGATGGGTACCACCGAGCAGACCGCCTGCCCGGTTGCGCTAATGCTGGCCGGGAGCGGTTAAGGAAGGGTTGAAGCGACGGTCAATCCTGCCGGGTGGGAGCAACTCCGCCCGGCAGGGCGTGCCGGGCGCGGCGGACCCCGCAGGCGGCGGCGGCGGCCGGAGGACCGTAAATGGCCCCTGATCGTACCCGGCAGCCGCCGGCACGGCTGGCACGCGGCTTGCGCTCACCACCGGCATCCGGCTGGTGCGCGGCCTCTCCGCCGCCGGCCCGCCATGGAGCCCGCCGATGGACAATACCACCAATATCGCCCTGTCCCGCCTGGTCGCGCAGACCCGGGCGATGGACATCACCGCCGGCAACCTGGCGAACACGACCACCCCCGGATACCGCGCCGAGCGGATGGTGTTCAGCGACTGGCTGTCGCGCCAGCACAGCGGTGCGCCTTCGGGTGGCGGCACCATCGTCTATACCCAGGACCGCGCCACCTACCGCGACCGCCAGGCCGGCGAGCTCTCCCACACCGGGAACCCGTTCGACCTCGCCCTCTCCGGCGAAGGGTATTTCACCGTGCTCGGCCCGGGCGGACCGCGGCTCACCCGTGCCGGCCATTTCGACCTCGCCACCGACGGTACGGTGGTGGACGAACAGGGCGACGCGCTGCTCGACACCACCGGCAAGAAGCTCCAGATCACCACCGCGGACACCCGCGTCTCGGTGGCCGCCGACGGCACCGTTTCCAGCGAGAACGGCCAGATCGGCAAGATCGGCATCGTCACCGCCAGCGACCCCAATCAGTTGCAGGCCGAGGGCAGCTGGCTGCTGAACGCCGGGGCCACCGCCACCGCCCCGGTGGCCACGCCGCACATCGTCCAGGGCGCGATGGAAGAGAGCAACGTCCAGCCGGCGCTGGAGGTCACCCGCATGATGAACGATCTGCGCACCTTCCAGATGGTCTCGCAGTTCGTTCAGACCGAGGCCGACCGCCAGCAGAACGCCATCGACCGCATCACGCAGCAGCGCACCTGAGGCTACGGAGGAACACCATGCGTTCACTCGACATCGCCGCCACGGGCATGCAGGCGCAGCAGACCAACGTCGAAGTCATTTCGAACAACATCGCCAACATGACCACCACCGCCTACAAGCGGCGGCAAGCCGAATTCCAGGACCTGATCTACCAGAACCTGCGCCGCGTCGGCTCGGACTCGTCGGATTCCGGCTCGGTCGTGCCGGCCGGCGCGCAGGTCGGCCTCGGCGTGCGTACCGCGGCGATCTACCGCATCAGCGAGCAGGGCAACCTGCAGCAGACCTCCAACACCCTCGATCTCGCGATCAGCGGCAACGGTTACTTCCAGATCACGCTGCCGTCGGGCGACACCGCCTACACCCGCGACGGCACGTTCGGCCTGTCGCCCGAGGGACAGATCGTTACCGCCGATGGCTACGTGGTGGTGCCCGGCATCACCATCCCCAGCAACGCCACCTCCGTCACCATCAACACGGCCGGCGTGGTGCAAGTGACGCTCAG
>JARLGS010000726.1 GCA_031292695.1 Mycobacterium sp.
GGCGTCCGCCCACGGGGAGGCGAAATGCGGCGCGTTGTGATCGTTCCCCAACGCCTCGAACCCGCCGTACAGCTCGATCAGCTTAAGCTGATGATCGGCATCGAGCACCACGCCGTTGAGGAACGTCATCTCGTTGAACGAGCCGGTGACCGTTCCCTCCATGCTGGCGCCGTTGTCGCCCCAGATGTAGAAGACCAGCGTGTTGTCGGTCTCGCCGAGGTCGTCGATCGCGTCGAGCAACCGGCCCACGTTCCAGTCCGCGTTTTCCGAGAACCCGGCGAACACCTCCATCTGCCGCGCATAGAGCTTCTTCTGGTTGTCGGACAGGCCGTCCCACGCCGGGAACAGGTCGGGCCGCTCGGTGAGCTCGGCGTCGGGGGGAATGACGCCGAGTTCCTTTTGGCGTTCGAAGGTTCTGCGCCGGTAGACATCCCAGCCCTCGTCGAACTGGCCCCGATACTTGTCGGCCCATTCGGCGAACACGTGGTGCGGGGCGTGGGTGGCGCCGGTCGAGTAGTACATCATCCACGGCTTCTCGGCGTCCTGGGCCCGCACGCTGTGCAGCCACTCGACGGCCTTGTCGGTGAGGTCGTCGGGGAAGTAATAGGGCTTGCCATCCCTGCCCTGCGGCACCCCGATCACGGAGTTGTCCTGGGTGATGATGGGGTCGTACTGGCCCGCGGCCCCGGACAGGAACCCCCAGAAGCGGTCGAAGCCCCACCCCAGCGGCCAGTTGTCGAACGGCCCGGCCGCCCCCTGGACGCTGTCCGGGGTCAAGTGCCACTTGCCGAATCCCCCTGTGACATAACCGTTGTCGCGCAGGATACGCGGCAGCGCGGCGCAGCTCTGCGGCTTGACCGACGAGTAGCCCGGGAAGGGACCCGGGAATTCGGAGATCGATCCGAAGCCCACCCGGTGGTGGTTGCGTCCGGTCAACAGCGCGGCACGCGTCGGCGAGCACACCGCGGTGACGTGAAAGCGGTTGTACGTCAGCCCGTTCTGGGCCACCCGGGTCAGCGTCGGGGTGCGGATGGCGCCGCCGAAGGTGTCCGGGCCGCCGAACCCGGCGTCGTCGATCAGCACGATCAGCACGTTGGGCGCGGCGTCGGGCGCCTTGGGTCCGGGAACGATCGTCCAGTCGCCGACCGACTCCGCCATGGTGCGACCGATCGTGCCGCCGAAGCCGCGTTGCGGCAGCGGCAGCCTGGTGCGGTCCGGGTCGAACTTGCCCATCGCCTCTTCCAGCGCCGCACCCAGGCTGCGCAGCGTCGAACTGCTCAACTCCGCAACGGATTTCATCGGGGAGCCGGCCAGCGCCTGCTCGGTTGCCAGCCTGCCCTCCGCCGGCACGACCGCGATGACCACGCCGCTGCCCGCGGCCAGCGCCTGCCCGATCTTGTCCCCCAGCCCGCTTTTGATCCGGTGGTTGGCGAACGTGCCCGCCAGCGCTCCGGCCGCGGCGCCGACCGCCGCCGAGGCGAGCAGCGCCGGCGAGAACAAGCCGACCGCCAGGCCCGCCCCGGCACCCCACGCGGCACCCCGCCCGCCCAGCCGGTTGCCGGTGTCCACCAGGACCGGATTGCCCTCGGCGTCCTTGCCGACCAGCACCGCGCCACGCAGCGAGACCTGTTTGTCTTTGGTTCGCTCGGTGAGGGTGTCGAAGTCTCGGCGAGCCGAGTCCAGATCCTGATATCCGGCAACGATGACCAGCGCGTGTTCTTCGCTCATAACCAGGCTCCTTCGGACGGATGGACGCAGAATATCGACCGCAACGAGCTTTCGGGCGGATGTTCACCGCTGATTCACCCAGTGGACCACGGGGCCGGTCGAATCGGGTGGTGGAAAGGCGTCGCGTACGCCAACATTGGCCCTGATGACATTGGTCAGCACTTATCCCACCCGCGGCGTGGCGGCGCGCCCGGGACGCAACTGGGCCGCCGACGTCGCCGTGTTCGTCGGCGCCGCGGTGCTGTTGTGGTTGTTGGTGCGCGTCGGCCGCGGGGCGGCCGTGCCGTGGACGGTGCCCAACGCGCCCTCGTCGGTGTCCACGGATCCCAGCCAGTTGCCGTATTACGCCGCCCGGTCGCTGCTGCGGATGTTCGTCGCGCTGGGCCTGTCGCTGGTGTTTACGTTTTTCTATGCCACCGCGGCGGCGCGCTCGCGCCGTGCCGAAAAGGTGCTCATCCCGCTGCTGGACTTCTTGCAATCCGTGCCGGTGCTCGGATTCCTGGCGATCACCATCACCGGGTTCATCGCGCTGTTCCCCGGCTCGCTGCTGGGTTTGGAATGCGCATCCATCTTCGCGATCTTCACCTCGCAGGCCTGGAACATGACGTTCGCGTTCTACCAATCCCTGATCACCCAGCCCCGCGATCTGGACGAGGCGTCCAGGCTGTTGCGGTTGTCACGGTGGCAGCGATTCTGGCGAGTCGACCTGCCCAGCGGCGTGATCCCGCTGGTGTGGAACGGCATGATGAGTTTCGGCGGTGGCTGGTTTTTTCTCACCGCGTCCGAGGCCCTCAGCGTGAACAACCACAGGTTCGCGCTGCCCGGGATCGGCGCCTACGTCGCATCGGCCAGCGACCAGGGAGACCTCAACCGGGTGCTGCTGGCGATCGCGACCATGATCGTCGTGATCATCGGGGTCAACGCGCTGTTCTGGCGGCCGCTGACGGCATGGTCCGAGCGATTCCGCATCGAGGAGTCCGAGGCCGTCGAGGCGCCGCGCAGCGTGACGCTGGACGTGCTGCGGCGCTCCCGCGTCCCCGGCATCGTCGGCCGTCCGCTCGGAAAGTTGGTCTATCCGGTCGACCGGGTGACGGCGGTGTTCGGCATGACCGGGGGTCCGTTGAAAACGTCGACCGTGCGCCGCCGCATCGGCGACGCCGTGTTCGTTCTCGTGTTGTTGGTTGCGCTGGGCTATGGCGCGTTCCAGGTGATCGACTACATCGCCGGCACCGTCGGCTTCACCGAAGTCGGCCACGCGGCGCTGCTCGGCTTGGCCACCTTCGCCCGTGTCGTGGTGGTGGTCGTGGTCTCGACGTTGATCTGGGTGCCGATCGGAGTATGGATTGGCATGAATCCCAAAGTAACTCGACTGGCTCAGCCAGTGGTGCAGGTGCTCGCGTCATTTCCGGCGAACTTTTTGTTCCCGTTGTTCACCGCCGTGCTGCTTGCCACCGGGATCAGCATCAACTGGGGCGGCATTTTGCTGATGGCGCTCGGCACGCAGTGGTACATCCTGTTCAACGTCATCGCCGGGGCCAGTGCGATCCCCACCGATCTTCGTGACGCCGCCGCCAGCCTGAGGCTGCCCACGGTGCTGAGGTGGCGCACCCTGATACTGCCCGCAATCTTCGGCAGCTACGTCACCGGCGGCATTACAGCGGCCGGGGGCGCGTGGAACGCTTCCATCGTCGCCGAAGTCGTCCAGTACCACCACACCACGTTGTCGGCTGTCGGGCTGGGTGCCTACATCACGCACGCCACCGCAGTGGGCGACGCCCCGCGCCTGCTCATCGGCGTGATCGCGATGAGCTTCTATGTCGTGACGACGAACATCGTGCTGTGGCAGCGCCTCTACCGCCTGTCCGAGCGGCGCTTCTCCCTATCCTGATCCTGAGCTTGACGGAGGTCCCCATGACTGAAGACGACGTGATCATCATCCACCTCGACCACGTCAGCAAGAGCTTCAGCAAGCCCGACGGTGGCACGTTGCTGGTCCTCGACGACATCAGCCTAGACATCCGTGCGGGCGAAGTCGTCGCCGTGCTCGGTCGCTCCGGGTGCGGCAAGTCGACGCTGCTGCGCATCATCGCCGGGCTGATCGCCCCTAGCAGCGGCGTGGCGCGTTACGAAGGCGCCGAATTGACCGGCGCCAACGCCGGCACCGCGATGGTGTTCCAGAACTTCGCCCTGATGCCCTGGCTGACCGTGCAAAAGAACGTTGAACTCGGGCTGGCAGCGCGCAAAATGGCCCCGGCCGAACGGAGTCAGCGTGCGATGGAGGCCATCGATTTGATTGGCCTCGACGGCTTCGAATCCGCATACCCCAAAGAACTGTCCGGCGGGATGCGCCAGCGCGTCGGGTTCGCCCGGGCCCTGGTGCTGCAACCCGATCTGCTGCTAATGGACGAACCCTTCTCCGCCCTCGACGTCCTCACCGCCGAAAACCTGCGCAGCGAGCTGATGACCCTGTGGACCGGCCAGGAATTTCCGACCAAGGCCATCTGCCTGGTCACCCACAACATCGAAGAAGCGATCACGCTGGCCGACAGCGTCATCGTGCTGAGCAGCAATCCCGGCCGCGTCCTGGCCGAATTCCCCATCGAACTCGAGCGTCCCCGCGACCGCCGTTCGCCCTCGTTTGAAGCACTTGTCGACAAACTCTATGGACTGCTGACCGGCACCGGGTCGGCCACAACGCTCGTCGAACCCGGCACAGCCACGCCGACCAGCCACCCGCTGCCCAGGGCGACCGTCGGGGGCCTGGCCGGGCTGGTCGAAATCGTCTACGGCAAGGGTGGGCGCGTCGACATCCCCGACGTCGCCGCCGACTTGGGTATCGCCGCCGAAGACCTGCTGCCGTTGGTGGACGCCGCCGCACTGCTCGACTTCGTGTGCGTCAGCGGTGCCGGCCTCGAACTCACCTCGATCGGCAAGGATTTCACCACCGCCGACATCCAAGCAAGCAAGCGGATCTTCGCCCAGCAAGCACGTATCCGCGCACCTTTGGTGCGCACCATCTGCCACGCTCTGCACGACTGCCCTGACGAGAGCTTGCGCGCCGGATTCTTCCTCGACATCCTCCAGCACGGATTCAACGCCCAGGACGCCCAGCGACAACTCGACATCGCCATCGGCTGGGGTCGCTACGCCGAACTCTTCGACTACAACACCAACACCGACCAGATCACCGCCGACCCCAACGCCACGCTGGTAACAGCCACGCCGTGAGATCAGTAGGTGGATATCTCGTCCTCGGCGGGCAGCACCCCGGTGACCATGAAGATGACGCGCCGCCCGACTTCCACGGCGTGGTCGGCGAAGCGCTCGTAAAAGCGGCCCAGCAAAGCGGTTTCGACGGCCACGGAGATACCATGCTGCCAGCC
>JARLGS010000727.1 GCA_031292695.1 Mycobacterium sp.
CGGACATGAATCACCTTGACGCAGTGATGAAACCGATGGTCGACAGCGGATATTCGCGCAACGACGATCCGGCCACCGCACCGGTCGAGGTCGACCCGGTGCACGGCTACGACCCTGCCGCCGCCACCGCGCCGGCCACCCAGGCCGCCTTCGGTGGCGCCGCCGACCCGGCTTCGCAGCTGATGTCGGGCATCAACTACGTGCTGAGTCACGGGCCCAGCGCGCACTAGAGCGGGACGCGCTGGCTGGCGCTTGTCGCGAGCGTGCATGGAGATCGTGGTTCCGGGTTGCGGGCCGCGCTGGATGCACAGTCGTCGCGCTGCGTGGTTAGACCGCATCGCGAGTGTGCGTACAGATCGCGGAAACTCGCGTGAGGCGATCTGGCTGCACATTCGCGGTGGTGCGCGGCACGATGAGGCGCCACCCAGCAGCGCCGGCCATCCACAGTGCTCGATTCATCCCCAGATCGTGATCGCGGGGTTCCGCCGTCGCTTGCGGTGCCGCAATGTGGTCCCGCATGCAGACCCCGTTCATCGGCAGCGAAGCCGTCGCGGCTGGGCGGGTCCGAAAGCACCAGTTACGTAGCAAGTTCACTGCGATGTTCCCCGACGTCTACACGGACAAACAGGGCGAAGGCCTAACGGTGTACCACCGCGCCACGGCCGCCTGGTTGTGGTCGCGTCGTGCCGGCGTGATCGCTGGGCTGACCGCAGCGAAGCTGCATGGTGCGCGGTACGTCGAGGACTGCCTACCCGTCGAATTGGTGTGGTCGAGCCGGCGGCCACCGGCGGGAATCATCACGCACAAAGTTGAACTGGCTGACGCGGACGTCGTCGTACGTGGTGGTCTTCCGTTCACGGGGGTCGAGCGGACCGCCTTCGACATTGGTCGTCGGGGCACTCTCGATGAGGCCATCGCCCGACTCGACGCGCTCGGAAACGCAACCGGCTTCTCGGCCGATGCGGTGCTTGAGCTTGCGAGTGAACACTGCCGGCCTCGCGGCATGCGGCAACTGGGAGCCGCCCTCGATCTCTATGACCCAGGTGCTGAGTCGCCGCCGGAAACGTGGTTGCGGCTATTACTGATTCGCGCTGGCTACCCGAGGCCGACCACACAGATCCCGGTGCGCAGCATCGATGGCCACCGGCAGTACTTCCTCGACATGGGCTGGGAACAATACAAGTTGGCGGTCGAATACGACGGCGACCATCACCGGACGGATCCGGGCCAATTCGCCCACGACATCCTCCGGTCGGAAGACCTCGACGAATTGCACTGGACCCGGATACGCGTAGTCAAGCGTCACGGCGAACGCGACGTGCTGAGGCGAGTAGCCCGTGCCTGGGCTGCGATCGGCGCACCCGTGCCGAAACAACGCGTCGAGCGTGCGTACAGATCGCGAAACATCGCGCGGGACGCGCTGGCTGCACCCTCGCAGCAGCGAAACCCAGCCGGCGCGTCACACCCCGATCAACCCCGCCGCGAGTAGGACCGCGCCGACCACCGCCAGCAGCGTCGCCACTTCGTGCCGGCGCCGCGCGCGGATCCAGCTGTGCAGCAACGTCATTCCCGTACGGGTGCGCTGCGGGGCCAGCAGGTAGGCCAGTAGCGGGATTTCCACCAGCGCGAAGGCCACCACGTTGAACGTCAACAGGGCGCCGAAACGGGCGGCGGGCGCGACGTGGGCCGCGGCGATCACGGCCAGCGCAGCCAGGTAGTCGACCGAGGGCAGCGCGATCCCCAGGCCGACGGCGCCCGCGACCCACAGTGACCGGCCGTCGAGCATCCGGTTCATCCAGGCCGGCGGGGTGCGGTCGCGACCCGTCGTGACGGCCAGGAACGCGGCAGTCAGCAAAGCCAGCACTCCGATCACGATCTGCACTGTGGGCAGGGTGAAGTGAGCAGACTGCAGCAGCCGCGGTTCGAGGGCGAACAGCACAACCGAGCCCACCGCCAAACCCATCACGAAGCCGCCGCACAGGAATGCGGCCAACTGCAACTGTGGGTGTGGACGGTTCAGCATCAGCACGGACATGCCGATGCGGAACGGCTCAAGGCTGACCGCGACCGCCATCACCAGCAGGGTGATCCACATCGGAGCGCGGGTTACGCATCCAACCGAACGAACTGCCCCTGCCGGTATTGCTCGACACATGCCGAGCGGCGCATCTTGCCACTCGTGGTGGTCGGGATCGACCCGGGTCCAACCAGCACGATGTCGGTGACCTGTAACCCGTGTGCCCGCGAAATCGCTGCGATCACCTCGTTTTTCATCGTCGTCAACTCGTCGGACTCGGGCCGCTCTTTCAACTCGATGATGGTGACCAGCTGGTCGGTGTGATCGCCGGTCACCGCGATGGCCGCGACCCGGCCACGGGTGACCTTCTGCACCGTCGCTTCGATGTCGTCGGAGTAGTGGTTGCGGCCCCGGACGATCAGCATGTCCTTGATCCGGCCGACGATGAACAGGTCGCCTTCGGAGATGAAGCCCTGATCCCCGGTGCGCAGCCAACCGGTGGCAGGCGTATCAGCGGGCGCGTCCACCAGCGTCCCGTCGAATGCCGACCCGGTCTGCTCGGGTTTGCGCCAGTAGCCGGCGGAGACGTTCTCGCCGTAGGTCCAGATTTCGCCGACGGTGCCGTCGGGGCACGGCACGCAGGTGTCGGCATCGACGATCTGCAGCAGCGGCGACGCCGCTCGCCCGTACCGCATCAGCGGCGTCCCACCGGCTTTGCGCAGCGCGACGCCCCGGGTCAGCTCGTCGGCGGCGAACTCGACGACCTCCGGCGGACGGCCATGGGCACCGCTGGCCACGAAGAGCGTCGCCTCCGCCAGACCGTAGGAGGGCACCATCATCTCCGGCCGGAATCCGACCGAGGCGAAGCGCTCGTCGAACTTCATCAGCGTCGGCGGGTGAATGCGTTCGGCCCCGTTGATGATGCCGATGACCCCGCTGAGATCAAGGCCCTCCATTTCGGCGTCGGTGGTGCGCCGTGCGGTGAGATCGAACGCGAAGTTGGGAGCGGCGGAAAATGCTTTCGGAGGCCGGGAGAGGGCCTGCACCCAACGCACCGGGCGGGTCAGAAACGCGAGCGGGCTCATCAGGTCCGCCGCGTGCCCGGAGAGGATCGGTGCCGCGATCCCGAGCATCAGGCCCATGTCGTGGTAGAACGGCAGCCACGAGACCAGGTTGGCCCCCGGCGGAAGCACGCCGCCGTCGACGGCGAAGTAGTCCGCCATCAATTGTTCGAAATTCGCCTGCAGGTTGCGGTGCGAGATCATCACGCCGGCCGGTAGCCGCGTCGACCCCGATGTGTATTGCAGATAGGCGATGTCCGGGCCGTCGGGTACCTCGGAGCTGACGGGCGTGGGGTCGTCGAAATCCAGGGCGTCCACGGTGATGACGGCGATCATCGAGGCGCCGTCGTCCACGTTCTGCGCGGCGACTTCGAAGACGGCTGCGGTGGTCAGCACCACCGCCGGCGACGTGTCGGTGACCACCGCACTGACTCGCTCGTCGTGTGAGCCGGGGACGGGAACCGACAGCGGGACTGCGATGAAGCCGGCCTGCATGGCGCCAAGAAACGCAACGATGTACGCCAGCCCCTGCGGGGCGATGATCAGCGCCCGGTCGCCGGGGACTCCGTGCTTGCTGATCTCCTGCGCCACGTTGAGGGTGCGGCGGTACAGCTGTGACCAGGTCAGGCTTTCGGCGATGCCATCCCAGTCCCGGTCGTAGTCGGTGAACGTGAAGGCGACCTCGTCTGGCGTCAGACCGGCGCGTTCGCGCAGCACGGACAGAACTGAAGCGTTCGGCATGGCGCCAGGCTACTCAACATCTGCCGGGGCGATTCTGTGGCGGTGGTCCTGTGGCCACTGGTTTGCCGGAAAAACCCGTGTCCCCCGATTGGGAGAAGCCGAATTCCTCCGATCCACGGTCCGATCAGCGGACAGACCGCAGCCCGCAAAGACGAGAAAGTTGTTGCAACACATCGACAACAACTCGCAGGAGCGAAATGACCAACCTGGCCTACACCTCTCGCCCCCGCCACGTCCGCCGGACCGCGGCCGCCGCCGCGCTGGTGGTAGCGCC
>JARLGS010000728.1 GCA_031292695.1 Mycobacterium sp.
ATGGGTCCCGGCGGAATGATGGGACCCGGCGGAATGGTGGGACCGGGAGGAATGGGTCCAAGTGGACCGATGGGTCCTCAGCAATCGCCTACGACGACACCCACCACGCCGCACCCCTAGCGCGTAGCAAGCGGAAGGGTTCCTCGATCCGACGCTGTATTCGCTGCATCCTCACACCGAGGCCTTTAGGCCCCTCCGGTGATGCCGCTCACTAAAGTGTTCTTCGGCCAGTCGGTGCCATCACCGCAGGAAGCCGTTCAAAGGCAAGTTAAGAAGAATGCCGCGCTTGATTCGCTGTATCGGGCGAGGCCGTCGGCGCGGGTAATAAGGGTGGCTGTGGGAGTCGATGACGGAGCGGAAGTAACCGCAATAGCTTGCGCACCGCAACGCCAACCCCTCCAACACGCTGATGACCAGCGACGACTTCACCTACTTGATCGACTTCGGCGCCGCTTCGACCAGAGTGACCAAACCCGGCGCGTAGGGTCCCTATATGAGAAGGGCATTCGTCGTTACATTCGCGGTCGGGTTGATCGTCGCAGTGTTCGGTCTGATCTGGGCGCTCCAGGGATTCGGAGTGCTTGGTGGTAGCCCGATGAGCAACACCACGACCTGGTCCATCATTGGTCCGATCACGGTGCTGATCGGCATCGTGATTGCGGTATTCAGTTGGCGGAAACTCTCGTCGAAATAGTGCTTCACGACTCCGCCACGGTGAAGTCCACCGTGTGCCAGCCGGTGGCGCCGTCGGGGACGGGACCAACCTGATCTGCGGTTTGGACAGCCCCGGTGTTGTCGGTGGCGCGCACGGTGATGGTGTGTTTCCCAGGGCTTTTCGCCTGCCAGGGGAAGCTCCACAACCGCCACGTCTCGTTGGAATAGCTCGCGCCCAGTTCAGCGGGCTGCCACACGCCATCGCCGATGCGGACCTCCACGCCCCGCACGCCACGATTTTGTGCCCACGCGACACCGCCAAACACCACGGGTCCCATCGGAACCTTCTGACCACCTGTCGGCACGTCGATCCGCGACTCGGTCTTGATGGGTGCACGGGGTGCCCAGCCCTGCCGCGTCCAATACGCCTTTGCTCTGTCGAAGCGAGTCAGCTCCATCTCGACGACCCACTTGGTGGCCGACACATACCCGTAGAGCCCGGGTACTACCAGCCGGGCTGGGTAGCCATGGTCGATCGGCAGCGGCTGACCATTGAGGCCGACCGCCAGGAGCGCGTCGCGGCCATCGGTGAGCGCTTCAACTGGCGTGCCGGCGGTGAACCCGTCGATCGACGTCGAGAGCATCATATCGGCGTCCGCGTGCACACCGGCCACCGCCAGCAGATCAGCGACCCGGTAGCCCGTCCAGACGCCCGTCGAAATCAGTTTACCTCCAACGGTATTCGACACGCAGGTCAACGTCGTCACCATTTCGACGACGTCGAAGTGGGCGAGGTCGTCGAAGCTGTAGGTGGCTTCGCGGTCCACCATGCCGTGGATGCGCAGCCGCCAGTCGCCGTGGCTGAGTTGGGGAACACTGAGTGCGGTGTCCACCCGGTAAAGGTCGGTGTTGGCGGTGATAAAGCTCGGTAGCGCAACGCCTTTCGGTTGCACATCAGCAGGTATTGGTGGCGCCGATGTGCGTGGTCGGGGAAGTGTGAAGCTGTTGCGGTCAGCTGCCACCGAATGCACCAACCGCGTGATGACCGCACCCACCACACCACTCACTACTCCGAATCCGAGCAATCCGACCATGACCAACCTGCGCCTGCCGGCATCCGGCTGGTCCTGGTCGGCTCTGTCTTCCGGGTCTCCCGGGCCGGGCCAGAACCGACGGGTGAGCCAGCGTAGGGCCGCCACGCCACAGGCGGCGCCCGCGACGGTGGGGATCGTGTCGAGTGCTGTCGCACCCTGTCGCGACAGCACTGCGACGCATCCGAGGACGCCCGCCGCGGCGATCACGGCGCTGCCGAGCGGGCGGCGCTGGGTCTCGAGGCTCCCGGCGATTGCAGCGATCGTAGCGATCACCACGAGCACGACGACGGCCACGAAGAGTTTGTCCAGAGAGCCCAGGGTCTGAATCGCCCACTCTTTGATGGGCCCCGGTGTCAGGTCGACGACCACTGAGCCGATCGCAGCACGCGCATCGGCCCGCGCACCGAACGGGATGCCCACCAGCTGGGCTACCCCGAGCGCGACGGACGCGGCGGCGACCCCGGCGATCATCCGCTCATTCGACGGGGCGACAGCCATCGGAGTTACTGTACTCGCGTTCCCCTCAACGAGCGGAAACACCTTGCCGTGCAGTCGAACCGGCGACATCGGCATGCTGCCGTCGCCCGGCGGCACGGTGCCGGCGATCTACCCTGCCGGTGCACAGGCAACGAAGCCGACCGCCGCCCTCGTCGGTGCCGAATCTGGCAACGAGCCGGTCGGCGTGATTACCTTCCGGCCCGCCGTCCTAACTCCGGAGTGTCTAGAAGTCGAGCACTCAACATCGCCGCTAAACGGCGAGGTATCGGCCGTTCACTAACGGAAGAGGCTTTAGCCCGGCGCCCTCGCCACGAGTAGTAGTAGTAGTAGTAGTAGTAGTAGTAGTAGTAGTAGTAGTAGTAGTAGTAGTAGTAGTAGTAGTAGTAGTAGTAGTAGTAGTAGTAGCGTGCGCGAGACAAA
>JARLGS010000729.1 GCA_031292695.1 Mycobacterium sp.
CCGACAGCATGGCCTCCACCACATCGTCGTGCCGTCCGCGCAACTGCCAGTCGCGGATATGCCCGAGCCGGCGGTGCAGCACCCACAACGCCGCCTTCCACGCCTGCCCGCGCGCGCAGTGTTTGCGCCACAACAGAATGTCGTTGCGCGTCATGAAATAATAGACATACGGCGCCACCACCCTGTTATCTGTGGCCGAGGCAGGGCGCGGGTGATGGTAGACCGTCGCCGCGAATATCACCGCGTTGCGAAACCCCGCCCGCACGCAGCGGATCGACAGATCGATGTCCTCGTCGTAGGCGAACAGCCGGTCGTCGAAGCCCCCGGTCCGCTCGATCAGCGCCCGTCGCACCAGCAGGGCGGTCCCCGCCAGGGCAAAGCGCTCGGGTATCGTCTCCTGCCAACGCCGGGCGGTTTCGGTATCCGTCGTCACTTCCAGCGCCGGCCGGTCGAGGTGGACCAGCAGGCCGGTGGGGTTGAATTCGGTGTCGCACGCGTAGCCTTTGAGCATGGGGCTGATCATGCCAAGCCCCGGATCACGTTCGGCGGCAGCAACTAGCAGCGAAAGAGAATCGGGAGCGACGACTGCGTCGTTGTTCACCAGCCAGACATAGTCGGCACCTTCGGCGAGGGCCCGCGCCATGGCCAGGTTGTTGCCGCCCGTGTAGCCAAGGTTCTCGGTATTCGCCACCAGCGCGACCCGTTTGGGCAGGTTCTGGAAATGTGCAAGAGACTCGTCGGTCGATCCATTGTCGACCAAAAGAATGCGATAGTTCTCATAGGCCAACGCGTACAGCGATTGCAGGCAATCCAGCGTCAGCGTCCATTTGTTCCAGTTCAGCACGACGATGACGACCAGGGGGACCGCCCTGGTCGAGGCGGGAGCCTGCGGCTCACTCATGGCTCGTCCCGGTGCCCGCCCCCGCCCCCAGCACGGCGGCGAACACCCGATCCATCCGGTCCCAGGCGAAGTCGTCCAACAGTCGTTCCAGCCGCCCGGCGGTGCGCGAGAGGTTCACGTAGTGGCGAAACCGTGACAGCGGGCTGCGCACGCGCACGCGCGGCTGTTCCGGGTCGTATTCCCAGGGATGGGTATAGAACACCCCCGCCTTCGCCTCCGCCCGGTTGAACCGGCTGAGCCCCAGCCGGAACACCGGGTACGGCAGCACACGGAACCAGCCGCCGCCCGAGCAGGGGAAATTGCGGCCGAGCACCCTGAGCGCGGTCATCGGAAGCTCCCACAGCGGCCCCGCATCGGGCCGGTAAGGAAAGCGCGGCGCGTCCGGCGTGCCGTAGAGGTCGTGCTTCACCGGATACACGCTCGAACTGTAGCGGTAGCCCTGCTCGGCCAAGATGGCGAAGGCCCAGGGCGTGCGGGCGTTCAGCGAGAAGGTGGGCGCGCGATAGCCCGTTACCGCCACGCCGCCGGCGTCCTCCAGCAGCTTCCTGGTCCGTCCGACATTGGCGCGGAACGCGTCCGGCCCCATCCCGTCCACCCGCTCATGGCCATAGCCGTGGCTGGCCAGCTCGTGCCCGCCGGCGACGATGCGCGCGATCAGCGCGGGATGGCGCTCGGCCACCCAGCCCAAGGTGAAGAAGGTGGCATGCACACCGGCCCGGTCGAAGGCCGCGAGCAGGCGTTCGGTGTTGGCTTCCACCCGTCGCGGCATGTCCTCCCAGGCCGCGCGCGGCACCGAGTCAGCCAGCGCCTGGACCTGGAAATAGTCCTCCACATCGACGGTCAGGGCATTCACGAGGATCGGGGGTGTCATGACTCCCCCACCCCGCCGAGCACATCCATCAGCCGCTGGAACACCCGTTTTTGCCGCGTCACCTGCGCCTCCAGCGCCTCGACGCGGTGCAGCAGATCCCGCGGCGCGCCGGCCGCCGCCGTGACGGGCGCCGCCGGCAGCCCTTCCAGGTCCTCGGCCAGTTCCCCGGCGGTGTGGAGCACCATCGCCGCGGCGATCGTGCCGGCCCTCTCCAGCGCGCCGTACAACAGGACCCGCCCGCACAGCCGGTTGATCCGGCGCGGAATGCCGCCGGTATGGTCATAGACGGCGGCAAAGGCGGTGTCCTCCCAGCGCGGGTTGCCGCGCCAGCCCACGGTGGTCAGCCGGTGTTCGATATAGGCCCGCGTCTCGGCGAGGCTGAGTGGGCCGAGATGGTACGAGGCCAGCACGCGCTGGCGCAGTTGGTCGAGGTCCGGGCTGGCCAGCAGGCGGCGAAACTGCGGCTGGCCCATCAGGATGGTCTGTAGCGAGGCCCGCCCGTTCTCGGTGATGTTGGAGAGCATGCGCAGCTCCTCCAGCGCCGCCAGGGTCAGGTTCTGCACTTCGTCGACGATCAGCAGGCAACGCCGTCCGGCCAGGCGATGGTCGCGCAGCGCCTCCTCGAAGCGCAGCAGCAGCGCCGACTTGCTGGCCTCGGCCGCATCCACGCCGAACCCGCTGAGCGCCAGGCGGAACAGGTCGTCGCCCGAGACCTGGGTGGTGTTCACGTGCGCCACGGCATAGGTGCTGCGGTCGAGTTGCGACAGCAGCCGCTCGATCAGCGTGGTCTTGCCCGCGCCCACCTCGCCGGTGACGATGATGAAGCCTTCACCCTGGGCCAGCCCGAAGGTCAGGTGCGCGATCGCCCGGCTGTGTCCGCGGCTGCCATAGAAGAAGCGGGGATCCGGGGTAAGCTGAAAGGGCGACCCGGTGAAGTTGTAGTGGCGTTCGTACATGGTTGGGTTGTGCCAGGCCGGATGCTCAGAATGTCTTGCGGGCGCCGATGACGATCAGGTTGGTGGGCAGTTCCGGGAAGGCCCCGCCCAATCCGGTATAGGTTTGGCGGGTCCAGCTGTATCGCGCATAGGCGCTTACGGTCCGCGAGACCACATAGTTAAGGCTCAGGCTGAACACCAACGTATCGGAATTCTGGCCGCCATTTGCCGGGGTGTATTGGCTGGTGCCCCACTGCACGTAGGCGGAGGCGTTCAGGTCCGGCCACAGGCTGCGCTGCCAGGTGAGCGTGCCATACCAGCCGGTGGAGTTCTGGTTGCCGGCGTTGGCGGCGGAGGCGGCGGAGACCTGGTGGCTCTGCTGGTAGCTGAAGGTCACCGAGATCGCATCACGATCGCGCACCGTGGTCATCGTGACCGAGGTGTCGGTCAGCCGCACCAGGTTGTTCTGCACGCCATAGAAGCCGTTGTTGATTTGCACCGGGGTGCCGTTGCTGGCCACCGGGTTTCCCGCCGTGTCCAGGGTGGACCCGTTGATCCCGTTGAGCACCTGTTGCAGGCCGCTGGTGATCCCCTCCGAATAGCGTACGTACACGCGGGTGCGGGCGGTCAGGGCATAGCAGGCGTCGACCTGGGCGGACTCCACGCCTTCCTGGCGGCCGTAGTTGACCGTGACAGAGCTGTCGGGGTTGGGAATCCAGTGCGTGCCGACACTCCATCGAAGGCCGGAAAAGTTGAAGGGCGGTGTGCCGGCATAGTGGACGTCGTCGTAACCGAACGAGGCCAGGGCGGTGACGCTGCGGGTGACGAGGTAGCCGAGATTGACCACGGCACTGTCCTGATGGGCGTTGTTGAACACGCCGCTGCCGGCGTCCTGGTTCGCCGAGAGTTGCAGGCCGGCGATGGTGCGGCCGAACGCCGGTCCCGAGGTGAGCGAAAAATATTCCTGCTCCGAGGTGAGGGCCTGTCCGGGCACGGTCGCAATGGGCTGGAGCTGGCCGGACGGCAGGCTGTTGTTGGACAGGCCGTGCTGCGAAACGCGCGACAGCATCGCGCCCAGCTCGGCGAGGCCGAGATCACCGAACGACTGGCGCAGATAGGGATGCGCCGTGAAGCCGAGGGTCTGGGTCTCGTCGTGGCTGGACACCGCGGCCGTGCTGGCCGGGCCGTAACCGCCGTATGTGGGCTGTACCGCCGCGAAGCCGCGCAGGTCGAGGAACAGATGCTCCGGCAACACGGTGATCTTGCTGGCGGCGTTGAGGTCCTGGCTGATCAGGCCCTGCCTGCCGTTGCTGTAATACTCCAGCGTGGGGGCATAGTTGATGGTGGTGGTGATGCGCTCGGTCTCGCCGCTGATCAGCACGGAGGGCAGGAACGCGGTGATGAAGCTGCTCTTGCCCGTGCCGTCCGCCGTCAGCAAGTGATCGGTCCAGCGTTCCTCGGCTCCGAGTGCCGGCGTCATCGTCCAGCCCGGGGTGGCGGGGGCGTTGGCGCCGGTTCTCAGCAGCCCCTCGAGCTGCTGGCGAAGAGCGCCGACCTGCACCGTGGTGCCGGTGTCCGGGAGCAACTGGGCCCTGGCCGATGGGACGAACGGCGGGGCGACGAGCAGCAGGGCCGCGGCGACCGACAGCCCGCCGCACAGCCTTCGGGTCAAAGAGTCCTGGGGTCTGTGTCGCCCGGCCCCGGGTACTGTCCGCCAGGGCCTGAATCGGTTGCGGGCCTGGGACCATATCGAGGGCCGGCGCCGAGTCAGGGTTTGGAACCGTAATAATAGTAGGCGCCGAAGGTATAGCTGCTGGTCAACCGGACCTTGTTCAGCACCAGGGTGATGTTCGGGCAGGCGCGCAGCAGCTCGAGCGAGGATTCCAGCTCGCTGCGCTGTGTCCGCTCGGCCTCCACCACCATGACGACCTGGTCGGCCAAGGCGGCCAGCGTGCTCGGATCGCTGGTGGACAGGCAGGGGGCGCAGTCCAGGATGATGTAGTGGTGGGCGAAACGGCGACGCAGCCGTTCGATCGTCGCACTGACCGGCCGGCTGACCCCCGGCTCGGAGGCGGTGACGTCGCGCGAGCCGATCGGCAGATAGGACAGGCCACCGATGGCGGTGCGCACCAGCGTGTCCTCGATCCGCAGTGTCGGATTGGCGACCAGGTTGTACAGCCCGGGTGCGTCGGTCAGGCTCATCGTCGCGCTGAGCGACTTGGGCTTGGCGTCCATGTCCACCAGCAGCACCTCTCCCAGCCCGTTCTGGGGGATGCTGGCGGCGACGTTGAGCGCGGTGAAGCTTTTGCCCTCGCCGGGTTTGGCGCTGGTGACCATCAACAGGTTACTGGGCTCGGTGCGGGTCTTGGTGGCCCGCAGAGTGCGCAGGATGCGCCCGACGGTGATGCGGTACTCTTCCGAAATGCGGGTCCGGGAGCGCCCGGACAGCGCCAGCCCAGCCCGTTTCAG
>JARLGS010000086.1 GCA_031292695.1 Mycobacterium sp.
CGCGGCGAGCGCCGCATCGAGCGCCGCGTCCTCGGTGGTTGCCGGCGCGCCGACCTCGATCAACGTGCCCGGCGTCGGCGATGTGAAACTGGACGGCCCCACCGCCGACGCCTACACCAAGGCCGGTGGCGAAGCCGCGCTCGGCGCGCCGACCGGTCAGCCGCAGAAGGTCGGCGACGGCACAGTGCAGGCGTTCGCCAAGGGCACCATCTTCGACTCACCGGCGACCGGTGCCCACCTGGTGCAGGGTGAAATCCTGCGGGAGTACACCGAAAAGGGCGGTGCCGGTGGCGAATTGGGCTTCCCCACCACTGACGAGTCGCAGACCGCGGGCGGCCCGGACGTGGCCAAGGGGGGCTGGATCGGCGAGTTCCAGAAAGGCACCATCACCTGGCTGAACCAGGGTGACGGCACCTTCAAGGCGACCATCACGCCCAAGCAGTGATCACTGCCCTTCAGCGATCCCGGCGAGCCGGGTCAGCGACGCCTGCAGCCAGTCTGCGGACGTCTGCCTGGCCCGGCTCAGCCGTTTCTCGTCGGCCAATGCCGTCCAGTCGTAGGTGTGCGTGACGCGGGTGTGCGTCTCGTCGGTGGGCTCGAGCTCCCATCGCCACAGGTGCCCGGGTTGCGGCTGTCCAGGTTCGGACGGCTGCCAGGCGATGAGGCGGCCTTCGGCGAATTCGACCACGTGGTTCTCCCGTTTGGTACCCAGCGTGAGCCCCATGACGAACACGTCGCCGACCGCGTGGACCCGCTGACCGGCGGCCGCCTCGGCCAAGTTGTTATTGCCGTCCCAGCGCGGCTGCTGCGCGGGGTCGGCGATGAGCTCAAAGATCTGTGCGGCCGGGGCCGCGATGTCACGACTTGCGCTGACGACTCGAATTTCGGTGTCCACGAGACGATTCAACCCGAAGCGACAACAGCGCGCGAGCATCGAGACCCGGGGCCACCGCGTCGCGGTGCGCGTGATGCTCACCCGGATTGCCGCGCAGGCAGAAAAGCGAACAGCTACGTCGGCAGTCGCCGGTTGATCAGCAGCGCGGAGATCACCGCGCAGGTCAACGCGAACACACCGAGCCGCAGCCACGCGGTGCCACCTGGCCCGCGGATGGTTTCGTAGCCGATCTGCTGCTGAATGGCGTCGTAGCTCTTGTTCAATTCATCGAGCTTCGCCGCCGTGTACATCTGTCCGCCGGATAGCTCGGCGACCCGCTTCATCGTGGTGTCGTCGACCGGCACGTTGACCATCTGGTCGTCGACCTTGACCTTGCCGCCCTTGGTGCCGAACGCGATCGTGGAGATCGGGGCATCCTCGGCCTTCGCAGTGCGCGCCGCGGTGTAGGCGCCGTGCGGGCTGTCCGGATTGCCCGGCCGGTTCTCCGCGCCGTCGGACAGCAGCACGATCCGTTTCGGTGGCTTTTCGGTATTGCCGGCACCGAACACATCGGCCAGGGTCCCGATCGCGCGCAGGGCCGCGAAGATGCCGTCCCCGGTCGCGGTGCCATCATCGACAGTCAGATGATCCAGCGCGGTGACGGTCGCCTGATGGTCGGGGGTCGGCGACACCAGCAGATTGGTGTTGCCGGAGAACGTCACCAGGCCCAGGTTCACGCCGGGAGTCAGTTGCTGCGCAAACTGCTTGGCCGCATCCCGCGCGGCGGCCAACCGGGTCGGCGACACATCGTCGGCCTCCATGGACCGCGACACATCCATCACCAGCATGATCACCGCGCGGTTGCGCGGCGTCTTGATCTCGTGGGTCGGCGCGGCGAGCGCGACGGTCAAGGACAACAGTGCCGCCACCGAGAACACCATCGGCACGTGTCGCCAGCGCGACGGCTGCAGCGGCACCACATCGCTGCGCTGCTGCTCGCCCGCATAGCTCCGCAGC
>JARLGS010000730.1 GCA_031292695.1 Mycobacterium sp.
CGCGGCGGCAAAGAGAAGAAGCGCAACCCGAATCTGTCGCCGGACGAGGCGCTGTACAAGGAGGACCGCGCCTACACCGACGGGGTCATCGGCCACCGGCGCCGCACCAAGATCGACGACAAGAAGGAGACGAAGTGATCGAAATGCATCCCCAGGTCGCGGCGGTCCTGCAACAGGCACAGCGCCTGCAGTCGATCATGGACGAGCAGCTGGCCAAGATGAACACCGAGACCTTCACCGCGACCGACGAGGCCAAGACCGTCGAGGTCACCCTGAACGGCCACCACTGGTTGACTGATCTATTCATCGAAGACGGCCTGCTCCGACTCGGGTCGGATACCGTCGAAGCCCGGATCAACGAGGCGCTCGGCAAGGCGACCGCGAAGGCCACCGAGTCGATTCAGGCCGATCGCGAACGGCTCAACGAGCTGGTCGCAGAGATCACCGCGGCGGCTCCTCCCACCGAGTTGTAGCGATATCCGACAGGCGCACTCCAGCTCTTGCCTGAGTGCAGTTCGCGGGAGCCACTGCGCCTCACCGCGCGTCGTGGTCAGGGGGAGTTGATGGGGAGCGTCATGAAGATCAGTGCCAGGCTGGCCACAGCGGGATCTGTGCAAGCCTAAAGTCCGCGAGCCGGGCCGAAATAGCGAATGGTGCACCCGACCGGCAGGGTGCACCATTCGTCGATCACACGGTCAGAATTGGCCGGAGGCGATCTTCTGAATTCCCTTGTGAACCTGAATTCCCAGGTAGCCCAATATGATCGCGATGGCGCCGTCGACCACCGCCGCCAGCACCAACATCAGCGCGTAGCTACCGCCGAGGTATTTGTCGACCTCCGAGATGGCGATGAGGCTCATCAACAGCCCTAACAAGCCCGCCGCCGCGCCGACACCACAAATCCCGTACGCCACGAACTGGGCCGCCAGCTTGCTGCCGAGCGCCAGGAAGCAGTACGCGACACCAAGCCAGAGGGCGAGCGCAAAGATCGCACCGATAAAGCCGCCGAGCAGGCTCACCAGCAACCCGAGGAGGATCGCACCGGCATAGCCGATATAGACGAATTGGTTGGACCCCTGCGGATTGCTCCGCATGCCCTGGAACCACGGCTGCTGGATCAGCTCGCCGCGGACGCCGCGCGACATCAACCGGAAGATGAATGAATCACCTTTGTTCAGAAGCGATTTAGCCATGTCGACCGGTGTCTGCTGCGGTCCCATCTGGCCCGGGAACTGCGGGCCACCCGGGAAGCCGCCCGGTTGCGATGGGCCGTATCCCGGCGGAGGCGTAGGTCCGCCGGCAGGACCGAAGCCCGGCTGCGGCGGCATAGGGGCACCCGCCGTACCGAATCCGGGCGGAGGCACCGGGGCACCTGGTCCGAATCCCGACTGCGGCATCGGAGTGCCATATCCCGCACCGTATCCCGGCGGCACCGGCGCACCGTATCCCGGCGGGGCATTCCACTGCTGCGGTTGCGGCGGGACGGGCATGCCGGGCTGACCGAACTGAGGCTGCGGCACCGGGGGCTGGTAGCCGGCCGCCGGCGGTTGCCACTGCGGCACCGCCGGTTGCGACTCTTGACCGTATGGATTGGCGGCCACGGGGGACAGCGGTGGCTGCCACGGCGTGGCGGGTACGGCGGACGCCGTCTGCTGCAGGAATTGGGTGCTTTCGGCCGCTTCGGCAGTCGACGGCCGGAACGCAGACCGGTCGACGAATTGCGTCTTGTCTTCGAGGTCGCTGCCTACCGGCGCCGGCTGACGCGCGGCCGCATCTGCGGCGATCGGAGCCTGCGGCGGCTGCAGTTCACCCACCTGGCCGGCGTCATTACTTTCGGACATATCGCGGTTCTCCCTCAAAATCGACTACTCAATTACGTTACGGGCCATGATCGCTCACGCATGTACGTGACTGACCCGCCGCGTGCACCAGCGACACTTCGCGGACAACGTCACGCGGCCGCGGGTGACCCGTCAGAAGCGGATATTCCGGATGCTGTCGTAGACACCCGCGATCCACAGCAACAGTGGAATCACCGCGGCAATCGCCGCACCGTCGGTCAACTCCAGAATGCGCTTCGTCACCGGTGACACCCGGCCGACACCATCGGAGGCCCCGACCATGATAAGCGTCACCACGGCGAGCGAACCGTACAGCACAATCACCAGCCAGGCGTTGTTCGGATCCCACAGGCACAACTTGATCATCACGCCGGTGGGGATTGCGACCGTCGCCGCCAATAGCGCCCAGCCACACCACCGTTCGGCATACAAGCGCGACCGGAAACCGCACACGACCGTGACCAGACCGGCGACGATCAGCGAGTGGACGAAGAAGTGTCCCTGCACGACGATCGCGATGGCGCCGTACGTCAGCACTACGACACCCGCACCGAGGAATCCGATCAGCAGTTGCCGGGCCAGCGTGCTGCGTTCGGTGAGCCGCGCCGCAGAATCGGGGACCGAATCGATGATTGCGCGCCAGGTCGCCGACTCTTCATCGGTCACATCACTATGTGCGGCAACCGGATCCAGCAGTTCCTCGTTGGCGATCACTTCACCCGGTGCCGGAATCGGCGGCAGCGCGATCCGCGCCACCGCCACCGTGAGTTTGGCGGCGTTGGTGATCACGATCAGGCCCACCGCGATGGCACCGGGCGGCACCCACGATGCCCAGCCGTACCCGTAGGCGATCGCGGCGCCCAACACCACAGTCGCGAGGACGGCAAGACCCGCCGCCCCAGCCGCCCGCTGGCGGGGACCACCGCGGGTCGCCAGCACCACGATCAGGATCACCGCCGCCGCACCGGCGAGTTGTGGTGCGCCCAGGCCATTGATCCCGCGGGGCAGCGGCACCGCGAGCGCGGCCGCGCCGCCCAACAGCGGTAACGAGGCCACCAAAAGACTTTCGGACAGGTCGACATTGTCGTAGCGACTCTTGGCAACGAAGCTGCCCGCCAGCACCAGCAGACCCAGCAAGCCAAGCCCGGCCAGCCACCACCAACCGTGCCCGGACTGCGACCACGACCACAACGCAACCCCCGCTGTCACCAGGGTTACCACCGGGATAGCCAGTCCGACAAGGCGTTTCAGCGCGTGAGCGTCGAATTCCGGTGACTCCTCGAGCACCGCGATGGCATCGATGACGTCCTCAACCAGCGGCCGGTACCGTTCGGTCCGGCTGACCGATACCAGGGTCAGCAGCGCACCGTCGACCACACCCACGTCGTCGAGCGATTCAGTGGACTTCAACGGCGGCGAACCCGGGCGCGCGAACGCCCAGACACCTTGAGCCTTGAAGTCGAACCCGGCCAACACGTCGGCCGGGGTGTCGTCGAGCAGATCGGCAAGGACGTTGACCGTCTCGTCGATGTAGGTTTCGATCGGCGTCGACGCGGGCAGGACCAGATCAGTCATGCGTCGGCCGGTCAGGATGGTCACCCGGGTGGTCGCCTGGCGATTCGGAGCGTCACCCCCCGCGACAGGGGCAGCGGTCGCGGGACCGGCAGTGGCCGTCACCGCCGCTCAAGCCTGTCGAAGTCGTCGGACAGCGCGGCGGCGAGTTCGGTGATCCGGCGCCGGTACGTCTTGGCCAGCAGGTCGAACTGGATGTCCGAACCGGCGGCGATGTGCTTGTCCCACGGCAGCACGATGACGCGACCAGGCGCCACGTGCCGCTCGAACTGCTGGACGAGATCGTCGACATCGATGTTGGTCTTGCCCGGCGTCACGTGATTGATGACCACGCACGCCCGGCCCAGCAGATCCTGATATCCGTTCTGCCGCAACCAGTCCATGGTGACCGCGGCCTGACGAGCACCGTCGATCGAGGCGCTGGCCACGATGACCAGACCGGATACGGTCGACAGCACGGCGCGGGAGGCCTCGTGAAACAGACCGGCACCGCAGTCGGCGAGCACCAGGTTGTAATACTGCGAGACAATCTTGACCGCGCTGGCCCAGTCCTCTTCGTTGAAGTCGCGGCGCGCGACGCTGTACTCCGCCGACGACAGCACCTCGAGGTTGGAGGCGTTCATACTGGTGTACGCGCGGATGTCGTTGTAGCGCGCAAGTTCCTTGTCGGACAACAGATCCGAGATGGTTGCCGCAGACTGGCGACCGGCCCGGTCGGCCAGGTTCCCGCCATCGGGATCAGCATCGACGGCCAGGATGCGGTCGCCGCGGACCTTGGACATGACCGAGCCGAGGGTGACTGTCACTGCGGTCTTGCCGACGCCGCCCTTCAGGCCCAGTACGCCGATCTGGTACGAGTCCCGGGCGTTGCGCCGGATCCGGGTGTACAGGTCCAGCTCGTACAGCTCATCGGGCGACAGCCCCAGGTTGATGCGCGTCAGCAGGTAGAGCACGTGCCGCCAGCCGCGCTGCGACGGCATCTTGACCCCGGCCCGCACTCCCACATGGGACAGCGCATCGATGGCGCAGTGGTCGCCGATGGTGGCGGCCGACGTCTGGTCCGGCATGTGCTGTTCGGTCCACTGCATGTCGACCTGCGGGTCCATCGCGTAATGCTGCGGTGGCGGCGGCATGTGCCGCGGCGGCGGCATCATCGGGGCGTGGCGCGGCTGCTCGTACTGGGCACCCGCCAGTGGCGCGCCCTGCGGCGTGCGCATCAGGCCGTTCTGCATGAATTGCGGTGGCGTGGGCGCCATTTGAGTGGTCACCTCGGACGCCCGCGGCGGGGGCGCCGCCGCCGGTGGCTGTTGGGCTTGTCCGGCAACGGGCGGGCCCGACGGCGTTTCAGCCCCTGCAGCCGGGGCAGCAGCGGCCGCACTGGCCGACATCTGCGCGGCGGCAGCAAGGGTTGCACGGTCGACGGTTCGCGTCGCTTCCTCGTTGTCGGCCTGGCCCGAGCTCGAGTTGTTGAAGAGCCGGTCATAGTCGGCGGACATGAGTACCTCTCGGTTGTGTCTGGTTACACCTGAACGCACATGAGGCGGGCAGGCTCGACCCTACGCCGGCCTGCCCACCTCCCGTGCTCCGTCGGCTTAGCCGAAGCTGCCGGTGACACCGGCCTCGATGTGGCCCATATCCTGGCCGGCCTGGCTGACCGCATGCGCGAGACTCTGCAGCGCGTTGTTGAGCTCCATGGCGGTGTTGTCCCACCGCTGCTGCACACCCTGGTAGGCCTCCGAACCCGAGCCGCCCCACACCGCAGCCAGCTTCGCCAACGAGGCCTTGCCCTCGTCGAGCAGACCGTGTGTGGTGCTCACTGCGCCAAGCAGATCGCCGGCGCTGCCTTCAATGCCCGCAAAATGCCATACCTGTTCGCCGCTCATTTGCATTCTCCGTTTCTATGTCTGTGGTTGGTTGATGTGAATTGAAGTCTGACTAGATGTGCATCTGGCTGGACAAGGATGAGGCGCTGTCCGAATCGGCCGTGGTGTACTGCACACCGGCGTGCTGGATGTTGTTGGAGATGTCAGCCAGCTCCTTCAGCTGCTGGTCCATCGCCTCGTTGAAGCGGGTCAGGGCAGCCTGGGCCGCCATGCCGGCCTCGGGCGTGCTCATGTGGCCCGCCAGCTGGCCTGCCACCGCATCCACGTGGGTCTTCACGCCGGTCAGCTCACCGGCGATGCGGTCGAAGTTCGCTGCCTCTGAGGCGAGGACGGCGGCATCTGTATTCATGCTTGTCATGTTGGGATCACCTTTTTCTCTTCCTGTGTCCTCACCACGGGAATGGCGAGTCCTTGCCGACCCCCCGGGGCCGGAAAGTCTTTATGTGATGCGACGATTCACCAGTCGTCGTCATCGTCGTCGAGGTCCTGCACCAGAACCCCCGGGGCCTTCAGGGCCTGTTTGGTCCCGCCGCCCTTCTCACCTTTGGCGCCCGCCCCCATCGGACCGCCGCCGGCATTGCTCACGGGCGCCTTGCCGGCTGCCGATGCACCCGCGGCCGCACCGGCCTCTGCCTGGGCAGCGGCCGTCGACGCGCCCTCCGCGCTACCGACCAGGGAGGCCATCAGCGGTGTCCGAGCCGCCGTGCCACCCATTCCCGGCAGTGACGCCGCCCGGACCAGCCCGGCCCTGGACGTAGCGCCGGAACCCCCGGCCATCGGATGGTTGGAGAACGGACTTGCCCCCAGCAGACCGACCTGCGGGCCGTTGTTCTGGCCGAAGCTGCTGCCCAACTGACTGAAGAGCTGGGTGACCTGTTGCATCGGCTGGCTCAGCTGCTGCACCGGCTGCGTGATGAGCTGCCCGAGCTGCTGCGGGAGTTGGGCCACCTGCGAGCCGACCTGGGAGGCCACCTGCATCATCATCTGGCCGCCCTGCTGCGCCTTGTCCTGCTGCCCGCTGGCCTGTTGCGCCGCTCCCTCAGTACGTCCCGCCTGGTTCTGGGCGCTCCCGGCAGCGGAACTCACCAGCGATGCACCGCTACCGGCCATCAACGCCGCATCTTCCAGCGCCGATTGACCGGTGGCCTGCGCCATGATCAAGTTGCGCACCATCGCCTCCGGCACCCCGGCCGCCGTTTCGGCCAACGCTGCCGCTGCAGCGCTCTCGGCCACACCCGGCATCACGATCGGCTGAGCCGGCAGGATCGGTTCGAACAGCGTATTCATGCTGGTCTCAGCCTGATACGTCTCCATCACCGCACCCGCCAGCGCCCACATCCGCCCGTAATCCGCCTCATTGAAGCCGATCGGCATCGTGTTGATGCCCAGAAAGTTGGTGGCTTCCAGGACTCCGTGAGTGACCTGATTCTCCTCGATCTCCGGCAATTGCGGTGTGGTCGTCAGCGCCAATGTGTACGAATCCGCTTGCGCAAGAGCCTGCATCGCTCGCTTCTGGGCCTGGATCGCCGTCGTGTGCAACCAGGTCACCATCGGCATGGTTGCCGATACTGCTCGCTCGCTCGCCATGCCCGACCAGTTGGCACTCAATGCCGACAAGCTGGCGGAAAGTTCCTCGGCCTGGGCTTCCAACGCAATCGCCAGCGCCTCCCACCCCACCGCCGCCTGAAGCATCGGAGAGGCGCCGGCGCCGGCCATCAACCGGGCGGTGTTGAACTCTGGCGGGAATGCTCCGTAGAACATCGCCGGAATGGCGGGAAGTGCCACCATAGTTTGCTGTCCTCAGGCTCAGAGCAGACGGATTGTGCAGGCGTGCTAAATCAGGGTCGCGGCAGCGGCGCCGTCGCCGGCCTCATAGATGGTCGACGCCTCGACGTACGCGGCACCGGCACGCGCCAACTCCTCCTGGGCGAACGCATGGAGACCCATCGTCTCCACACTTTCGGTGGCAAAGGCCATGGCGGCCTGCACCGACACCTCGTCCACACCGGCCGGAACCAGCGCACTGGCCTCCGACAGCGTCGCCGTGCCGGTGGCAAGACCGCGGGTACCGTTCGCGACGACTTCGGTACCGATACCGACTGTGCCCGGGTTGTGCTCCAAAGGCTGCATTTTCTTTTCTCCTTACCAATTCAAGATCGCGGTATGGAATTGTGCGAACGGCACAAGATGTGAATTGAAGATCCCCACGGAACCCCCGTTCCCCTTTGCCGTTCAGCGGGCGTTTAGCGTGGCTGAACGTCTGAATCAGATACTACCGACGGTTTCCGGGGGTCACCTACACTTATTCTGCGGGGGGATCAACATAGGCCGCCTGGATGACTTCCTTCGCATCCGGCGTGACCAGAAATGCCTGGCCAGGGGGCCTGCGCCGGAGCTTGATCTCGTTCGACGGGAACTCCGCCTTCTCGCCCGAAAGGAACATCGTCGGCGTTCCAGCGCCATACGCGGTGCCGACGAACTTGTCCATGGTCGATCGATGGGCCTGGCTCATCTGACACGTCACGATGATGTGCAGCCCGATATCCGCCGCCGCCGGCAACAACGGCGCGAGCGGGGCCATCGGTGACCCCATTCCGCTGGCCGCCACGATCATGTGCCAGTCATCGACCAGGAGCACCACATCCGGACCGGTCCACCAGGACCGCGCCCGCAGCTGTGCCGTGGTCAGATCCGGCGGCGGCAGCCGCTTCTTCAGGTTCACCGCCAGCGCCTTGATCGCCTCCTCCAGGGTGGCGATGTTGCGGTTGATCGCGCCGGCCGCCAGTAGGTGCGTCTCCGGCACCGCATCGAGCAGGCCCGAGCGGA
>JARLGS010000087.1 GCA_031292695.1 Mycobacterium sp.
CAGCAGCGCGGACAGCCGACCCCGGCGCCGCTGCTGGCGCTGGAAACCCACGGTCGCGCCGACACCGTCGTGGCTGCCGACCCGGAACATGAGGTCGACACCGGCGATACCGTCGGGCTGTTCAGTGCCATATACCCGGTCCGAATCAAATCGGAAGCACCGCATCAGGTCAGCGCCGAGATCGCCTCGATCCCGGGGCACGGCATCGACTTCGGGCTCCTGCGCTATCTGCGCGCGGAGACCGCCGAACGACTGTCGATCCATCCGGAACCTCAGGTGCTGTTGAACTACCTGGGCCGGGTGCACCTCGGGGCGAGCGGTGATGCGCTGCGGCTCGACGGGGCCTTGCTGGCCGACGCCTCGCCGGTACCCGAACCGAACTATGCGGTGCACCACGAGCTGACCCTGATGGCCGCGGTCATCGACCACGAGGGCACCACGGCGCTCGGTGTCCAGTGGCGCACGGTGCCAGACATTCTCGGCGCGGATGACATCGGCGAACTGCAACGGTTGTGGGAAGCGCAGCTCAGGGAGGTGGTGAAATGACTGACACTCGAAACACATTGGCTGTGATCGGTGCTGGCGCGAAGGCCGTCGCCCTCGCCGCCAAGGCGGCGGAGCTGCGGGCCATGGGGGTGGATGCGCCCGAGGTCATCGCGGTGGAACGTCTTGGGGTGGGTGCGAACTGGCAGGCCGCGGGCGGCTGGACAGATGGCCGGCATCGCCTGGGCACGGGTCCGGAGAAGGACGTCGGGTTTCCGTACCGTTCGGCGCTGGTACCGCGCCGCAACGCCGAGCTCGACGAGCGCATGATGCGGCACAGCTGGCAGTCGTATCTGGTCACCACCGGGCAGTTCGCCGAATGGATCGACCGGGGCCGGCCCGCGCCCACTCACCGGCGCTGGAGCCGGTACCTGGCCTGGGTGGCGGATAGCGTTGCCATGCAGGTGATCACCGGCGAGGTCACCCGACTGTCGGTGGACGGCGACCAGTGGCTGCTGCACACCCACGAACAGCAGGTGCGCGCCGACGGCGTGATGATCACCGGCCCGGGGCAGGCGGCACGGTCGATTCTGCCGGGGCACCCGCGGGTGCTGTCGATTGCCCAGTTCTGGCACCGGGTTGCCCAAGACGAGCGCATCAACGCCGATCGGGTTGCCGTGATCGGTGGCGGAGAGACCGCGGCTACGATGCTTGATGAGCTGTTCTCACACCGGGTTTCGACCGTCACAGTGATCTCGCCAGGGGTCACGCTGTTCACCCGCGGTGAAGGCTTCTTCGAGAACACCCTGTTCTCGGACCCGACCGGCTGGGCCGGACTCAGTCTTGACGAACGTCGACACGCGATGGCCCGCACCGACCGCGGGGTGTTCTCCGCGCGGGTGCAGGAGTCGTTGTTGGCCGACGATCGGATCCGGCATCTGCGCGGACGCGTTGCCCACGCGGTGCCGCGGGAGGATCGAATCCGCTTGACGCTGCAGACCGAACGCGAGTCCGGCTGCCTGGAGACGGTACACGGCTTCGATCTGGTGATTGACGGCTCCGGCGCCGACGCCATGTGGTTCGCCCCGCTGCTGAGTCAGGATGCTCGGGACCTACTGGAGCTGGGCATCGGCGCCCCGTTGTCCGCCGATGCGCTGCAGCGGTCCGTCGGATACGACCTGGCGGTCACCGGTGTCGCGCCGAAGTTGTTCCTGCCCAGCCTGTCCTGGCTCACCCAGGGCCCCGGATTCCCCAATCTCAGCTGCCTGGGTCTGCTCAGCGACCGGGTGTTGGGGGCCGACCTGTCCACCCCATGTGCAAGGAGAATCGATGAGCAGCAATCCGTTCGATGACGAGAACGGCACGTTCTACGTGCTGATCAACGACGAGGAACAGCACAGCCTGTGGCCCACTTTCGCCCCGGTGCCCGCCGGCTGGCGGACGGTGTTCGGGGAAAGCACGCGGGCGGACTGCCTGGCCTATGTCGAGGAGAACTGGACCGACATCCGGCCGAAGACCTTGCGGGATTCGTTGAATTGCTGATCCGGCTGCGCCGCGGCGGCGGTTAGGGTTTCACCCCCCGGCGGGCGAAATCTGCTGCGACAGCGGCACGTCCATGTCGTACACCCGGGCATGCAGCACCACGCGGTTTCGCAGTGCGGACCGCACCGCCCGGTGCAGGCCGTCCTCCAGGTAGATGGTGCCTTTCCATCGCACCGCGTGCGGGAACAGATCGCCGTAGAACGTCGAGTCTTCTGACAACAGCCGGTCCAGCGCCAGCACTGTCGTGGTGGTGACGATTTCGTCGAGGCGTAGTTGCCGCGGCGGAATCTGCGCCCACTCGCGGTACGTCAGCCCGTGCTCCGGGTAGGGCTTACCGTCGCGCACCCCTTTGAAGATCACGCCGCGGGCTCCGTATCGGCCGAGCGGGTCCGCGGTGACAGCGTCGGCATATAGCTGACCCTAGCGGGTTCACCGCGGGTTTGCCGACGCATCGGGCCGCTAGTCGGGCTCATCAGCCGTCGGAATCGATCGTCACCGTAAACTGGCGGTGAATTGGGAGGTGACGAATGGGTAGTGCGGACGACCGCCGCTTCGAAGTGCTGCGCGCCATTGTTGCCGACTTCGTCGCGACCAAGGAGCCGATCGGTTCCAAGACGCTCGTCGAACGCCACAACCTGGGTGTTTCGAGCGCTACGGTGCGCAACGACATGGCCGTGCTGGAGGCCGAGGGTTACATCACCCAGCCACACACCAGCTCCGGCCGAGTGCCCACGGAAAAGGGCTACCGCGAGTTCGTCGACCGGATCGACGACGTCAAGCCGCTGTCGGGCAGCGAGCGGCGCGCCATCCTGAGCTTCCTGGAATCCGGTGTCGACCTCGACGATGTGCTGCGCCGGGCGGTGCGGCTGCTGGCGCAGCTGACCCGGCAGGTCGCCATCGTGCAGTATCCGACGCTGTCGCGGTCGACGGTGCGCCACCTCGAGGTGGTTGCCCTCACCCCGGCCCGGTTGTTGCTGGTGGTCATCACCGACACTGGCCGGGTCGACCAGCGGGTCGTCGAACTCGGCGACGCCATCGGTGACCACGAACTGGCCCAGCTGCGGGAGCGGCTCGGACTGGCGCTGGAGGGCAAGCTGCTGTCCGCGGCGTCGATCGCCGTGGCCGACCTGGCGTCCCAGCTGGACGGCCACGGCGGCCTGGGTGATGCGGTCGGCCGGGCCGCGACGGTGTTGGTCGAGACGCTGGTCGAACACCACGAGGAGCGCCTGTTGCTGGGCGGCACCGCGAACCTCACCCGGAACACGGCCGATTTCGGTGGGTCCCTGCGGTCGGTGCTGGAGGCGTTGGAGGAGCAGGTCGTGGTGCTGCGGCTGCTGGCCGCGCAGCAAGAGGCAGGTAAAGTCACGGTACGCATCGGCCACGAGACCGAGGCCGAGCAGATGGCGGGTACGTCAGTGGTGAGCACGACCTACGGCAGCTTGGGCAAGGTTTACGGCGGTATGGGCGTGGTGGGTCCCACCCGGATGGACTATCCGGGCACCATCGCCAACGTCGCGGCTGTTGCCAGGTACATAGGCGAGGTCCTGGGCACCCGATGAGGTGCGCGGCGATTCGAGAGATTAGGCAAGGTTTTTAGGCGTGGCACGCGATTACTACAGCCTGCTCGGCGTGAGCAAAGGCGCCAGCGATTCCGAGATCAAGAAGGCCTACCGCAGGCTGGCCAGGGAGCTGCACCCCGACGTCAACCCTGACGAAGGGGCTCAGGCGCGGTTCGCCGAGATCAGCACCGCCTACGAGGTGCTCAGTGATCCGGAGAAGCGGCGCGTCGTCGACCTCGGTGGTGACCCGATGGAAAGCGGCGGAGGCGGCGCCGGTGCCGGCGGCTTTGCCGGGTTCGGCGGCCTGGGTGACGTGTTCGAGGCGTTCTTCGGCGGCGGTGCGTCCTCGCGCGGACCGATCGGCCGGGTGCGTCCGGGGTCGGACTCGCTGCTGCGCCTGCGGCTGAACCTGGAGGACTGCGCGACCGGGGTCACCAAGCAGGTCACCGTCGATACCGCGGTGCTGTGCGATCTGTGTCAGGGCAAGGGCACGCACGGAGACTCCCGGCCGGCCCGCTGTGACACCTGCCACGGCCAGGGCGAGGTCCAGACGGTGCAGCGGTCGCTGCTCGGCAATGTGATGACCTCGCGTCCCTGCCCCGTGTGCGGCGGCGTCGGTGAGGTCATTCCCGACCCGTGCCACCGCTGCGGCGGTGACGGCCGGGTGCGGGCACGGCGTGAGGTCAGCGTGAAGATTCCGGCCGGCGTCGGCGAGGGCATGCGGGTCCGGTTGGCCGCCCAGGGCGAGGTCGGCCCCGGTGGTGGTCCCGCCGGTGACCTGTACGTCGAGGTGCACGAGCAGCCGCACGAACTGTTCGTCCGCGACGGCGACGACCTGCACTGCACCGTCTCGGTACCGATGGTCGACGCCGCGCTGGGCACCACGGTGACTGTTGACGCCATCCTCGACGGGCCGACCGAGATCACCATCGCGCCGGGCACGCAGCCGGGCTCGATCACCACGCTGCGTGGCCATGGCCTGCCGCACCTGCGTTCCGGGGTGCGCGGCAACCTGCACGCGCACATCGACGTCGTCGTCCCGTCCCGACTGGACAACCGCGATCTGGACCTGCTGCGCAAGTTCAAGGAGCAGCGCTCCCGGGACGTGACCGAGGTACGGTCGGCCCAGTCGGCCGCCGGCGGTGGCGGCTTGTTCAATCGACTGCGCGAAACCTTCAGCGGCCGTTAGCCTTCGGGGCCGGTCGTGAGGTACCGCTGATGAGCCGGGCGCTGTTCTACGTCGACGCTGTGCCGCAGATCGGCGGGCTGGCCGTTGTCGACGGCGACGAGGGCTTCCATGCAGCGACGGTCCGACGCATCCGGACCGGCGAAGAGATCGACCTGTCCGACGGGGCCGGCGCATTGGCGCACTGCGTGATCGAGGACGCGGTGAAGGGCCGGCTGACGGCGCGTGTGGTGTCGGCCGTTTCAGTGCCGGCGGCCAGTCCGTCGGTAACTGTGGTGCAGGCGTTGCCCAAATCCGAACGATCTGAACTGGCAATCGAATTGGCCACCGAGGCGGGAGCCGACGCCTTCGTGGCCTGGCAGTCCGAACGCTGCGTCGCGCGGTGGGACGGCGCCGCCAAGGTGGAGAAGGGCTTGCGGCGGTGGAGTGCGGTGGCCCGATCAGCGGCGCGGCAGTCCCGGCGGCCGTACGTACCGTCCGTAAGCGGTCCGGTGTCCACCGCTGAGCTGGTCGCGTCGATCGGTACCGGTGTCACGCTGGTGTTGCACGAGTCGGCGGAAGTGCCACTGCGCGAGGTGGTTTCATCGTCCGTCGAAGCGGTGACGCTGATCGTCGGGCCGGAGGGCGGCATCACCGATGGCGAGGTGGCGGCGCTGGTGGCTGCTGGTGCGGTGGCCGTTCGGCTGGGTCCGTCGGTGTTGCGCACCTCAACCGCGGCGACGGTCGCGTTGGGTGCCTTGGGCGTGCTGACGCCGCGCTGGCAATCCTGACTTGGCTAAGCGAATATGTGCTTAGTGTTCACCACGCAGGTAAGCCGCCTCTGCCTCGGCTACGGCGTCGTCAGCCTGTCGCGGCGTCGGAAGTTCGGACGCATTGGCCTCGACAATCGACTCGACGCGCTCGTCGTCGAGTCCTTCGGCTCGTAGGACGCATTCGATGAGTGCCCGCTGCACCGCGCGGCCCTTCATGTTCGCCAGCTTCGCCGTCGACAGGATGCTGCGGGCGAGTTCGGCCTCGGGCACCGAGGTGGCCGCAGGGGTGAGTTTGATGCGCTGGATCGAGCCGCTGATCGACGCCTCGGCAGTGACGGTGCGTGCCGGACTGGACACCGCGAACACCACTGGACGTTGTGCATCTTCTTCCAGTTCTTCCCGCGTCGGCGTGGCCTGCACCTCGATCGCTGCAGCGTAGGAATCCGTTGCGCCCGCATCCTCGCTCGATGCCTGGTCGCCTGCGGTTGCCAGAAGATCCAGATCCGAGGCGCCCGGATCCGAGTCATCGGTGTCGGCATCAGTACCGGTGTCGGACAGGTAGTCAAGCGCACCGAGGTCGCTGTGCGGATGGTCGTCGTCGGGGTCGTCCCAGAAATGGTCGGACATCGATCAGATCTGCATCTGCTTGCTGAGGCTGCCGCCTTCTTGAGCATCCGTCTGATCGTATTGCGTGGCAGCTTTGGCCAGATTCTCAGCCAGGTTGCGTGACTTGTTCTGCATCTGTTCACAAGCCGCCTTGCGTGCATTGTTGGCGGCGCTCAGGGCTTGTTGCGTCGACATGCACAGCGGCCCATGGGTGGCCAGTACCTTGAATTCGACATAGGACGTGGTGTCGCCGGCTGCGCTGAATACGGCGGCAGCGTCGTCTTGTTTGGTGGACAGCTCTCGCAACTCTGAGGTGAGTACCTGCAGTTTGCCGGCCATGTGTGGCTCCTCTCGGATTTAGGTTTCGGTGGTAATGCGCGGTGGCGCAGTGGGATTCGACGGATCAAGACTCACATGGACCGGGCCCTTGGCGGTCTCGGGATCGACCGCCACCTCGACATGGTGGGCACCGTCGTCGAACGACACCTGGATGGGTGCACGCCCCGCCGGTGACTCCGTCCCGGCGGCCGCGCCTGGCGGATTCTGTTCCCCGGGTTGGGTATTGGGATCGGCCGTCGAATCTCCGTCGGGCTTGCCGTCACCGTCTTTGTCGGCGCCTGGCGCGTTCGGATCCTGAGCGTTGGGGTCCTGCTTGCTCTGCTGCGCAGCTTGCGCCGCCTGCGTCGCAGCTTGCGCCGCCTGGCCCGCGATGCCGGCGAGGCTGCCCAGGAGGCCGCCGCCCGCCCCGCTGCGC
>JARLGS010000731.1 GCA_031292695.1 Mycobacterium sp.
AGGCGGGCACTGATCCCGGCGTTGTTGTCGCGGGCTGACGGCCGAAGACCCGACATCGAACGCAAACGGCGCCCGAGGGTAACTCGTGCGCCGCATTTCAGAAGATACTCGTCGGCGCTCAACATGCGGTGCCGCGGCGCCGCCGGCGGGGGCGGCGCCGCGTCTTGTCCGGTTAGTGCTTCCAGCTCAGCGTGAAGCCGTAGGTGGTCGGCATGCCGGTATAGCGCAGCAGCACGTCGTTCACGTGTTCCGCGCCGGTCCAGTAGTAGGTGTTGCCAACGTTGTGGCCCCACACCTGGAAGCGCCAGTCGCCGCGTTCGATACCCGCCCGCAGGTCGACCAGGGTATAGGCCGGCACGGCGTTCGGGTCGTTCGGGTGGTTGTACGGGCCGGACGGCGGAATGCCGAACTCGTTGTACCCACCAACCGGTTGAATCGGCGTCTTGTTGATGAAGAAGGTGTTGGTGGACGAGGTGTACTGGACCGCGACACCGACGAAGGCCTTGAGTTCGTCGGTGATCTTCCAGTCGTATTCCGCATCCACGTTCGCCTGCCAGGCCGGAGCCGACGGGAAGCTCTCGCCGGAGAAGTTGGCCAGCTGCGAATAGGCGTCATAGTTGTAGAAGGCGCCGGGAACGCAGGCGGGCGAGCCTTGAGCGGCGAGCGTGGCCACGATGATCGGGGTGCACTTGCTCTTGCTCGAGGTGTCGATGTGGGTCGCCTGGTAGCTGACCGCCGGGGTGATGGTCAGGCCAGGCAGCCACTCGGGCTGGTAGACGCCCGACAGTTCGAACCCGACGACGTGCGACTTGGGCACGTTGACCAGGGCCGGCAGGGCGCCGAACAGCACGTCCGGGATAGCGCCCAGGATCTGCTTGTCGGTGTAGTCGTAGTAGAAGCCGGCGCCGTTGATGGTCAGCTGGTGATCGAAGAGTTCGGTCTTGAAGCCGCCTTCGTAGGCCTGCAGGCCTTCCTGGGTGACCGGGTGGGCCTGGGTCCAGGTCGACATGGCCACGGTCGGATAGGAGCCGCCCTTATAGCCCTTGCTGACGTTGACGTAGAACAGCGAGGTCGGGGTCAGCTTGTAGTTCACCCCGACGCGCCAGGACACGTTGTTCTGGTTCAGGTCCGACGCGATCAGCGCGCCGCCGGCCGGCGAGTTGTAGTTGTTCGCCGGGTAGCCGACCGTGGCGCAGGTGCCGGGAGGCGACATCCTGGCCAGCGACGGATCGCTGAGGAAGACCTTCTGAAGGTTATAGGCGATCAGCGCCCAGCTGCCGTCGCCGCCGTCGTCGCCGCAGACTTCGCCATGCTTGTTTTCCTGCGTGAAGCGCACGCCGGCCTGCAGGGTCAGGTTCTCGAGGATCGGGTATTCGGCGTTGGCGTAAACCGCGTAGGTCGTCGTCTTCTGCAGGTTCGACGGCTTCGTCGGGCCCAGCGCGAAGCCGGTCAGCTGGCAACCGGCCGGGACGCACACGCCGCCAAGGAGAACGGGCGAACTCGGGCTGCCGGCGGCGACGAGGTTATAGAAGCTGGAGTCGTACGCAAAGAAGGTCGGGCTGGCCGTCGACGCATTGTACGTCTGCAGGAAGCTGTCCCAGGTGTTGTCGTATTCGTAGTTGCCGCCGATGATCCAGCTGCCCTTGCCGTCGAACTTACCGGCCAGGCGCACTTCCTGGTAGACGCTGCCGATCTTGCCGCGCTGATAGGACTGGTAGTCCTGGATCGGCATGCCGGAGCCGTCGATGCCGGCGGTGCGGTTGAACTTCTGGTATTCGGTCAACGACGTCAGGGTCATGTCGTGACCCAGGTCGTAGTCCATCCGCAGCGTGCCGCTGAAGTAGGTGTTGTTGTTGCGCGGCGGCACGCAGTGGGTCGGCTGGCCGCCGGCCTGGACGGTGGAGCCGGGGCCCATCGATTCCTGCACGCCGGTCGGCGTCATCCACAGCGACCCACCCGACTGACCGGAGATCGAGTTCG
>JARLGS010000732.1 GCA_031292695.1 Mycobacterium sp.
CAAGCACCCGTGCGAAGCAGCGCCCTGCGAACCCGCCACGAGCGACCACCGCACGATCAGCTTCATCTTCCGCACGGGCAGGAAGGGACGCTACCGCTGGCAGTGCTTCGTGCCCTGCGGGCTCGGGTTCCTCTACGGCAACGGTGGCCCGATGTCGACGCTCGGGTACATGGGTGGCTTCATGAAGGTGGTGGCATGAGCGACGCCACGACGCCGGCGGGCGCAGCACCCTCGTCGGCCGGCGAGACACCGCCCGGCACGCCCCAAGATCACACGCGTCACTGGTGGCGCCTCATCGCGATCTGGGTCGTGCTCTGCGCCATCTTGGACCCCCTCTACTGGTTCCTGGCGGGGCCACACATCCCGCCCGGCACCATGACCGACGTCGCCCGGGGTGCCCAGTTCGACTTCAACGTCCTCTTGGTCATGGCCCTCCCGGTCATGCTCGGTGTCTGGATCTACCTCGTCTACGCGTTGGTGACCTGGCGCGCCTCGCGCGGCGGTCCCGAACCGGTGGCCGGCCCCTTCTCGCGCGGCCATCTGGGGATCCAGGTGGGCTGGATCCTCATCACGTCGGTCGTGGTGCTGTTCTTGGCCGGCTTCGGCACGTACGAGCTGGTGCAGCCCGGCGGGGCCGGTGGCGGAGAGGGCACCAGCCCGATCTGGACGCCGACGTCGAAGACGATCCTGCCCATTCAGGTCATCGGGCAGCAGTGGAAGTTCACCTACCGCTACCCGACCTTCGGGGGCTTCGAGACCAACCAGCTCGTCCTGCCCAACGACACCACCGTCGAGTTCAACGTCACCTCGCTCGACGTGATCCACAGCTTCTGGGCCTATCAATTGGGCGTGAAGGCGGACGCCAACCCGGACTACAACAACGTGGCCTATGCGACGACCCAACAGCTCGGCTCCTTCACCGTCCGCTGCGCCGAGCTGTGCGGCATCTGGCACGGAGCCATGTACAACAACGGCGTCGTCCTGACGAAACAGCAATTCGTGGCCTGGGCCCGGCTCACCGCTATCAGGTTGCACAAGAACACCCAGCTCCTGCCGCCCTACGCCCTGACCTACACGCCCGACGCCAACGGCGCGGACGGCGGGTACTACCCCGACAACGTCGATCCCTACTCCCATGTGGAGCAGTACGGTGCCGCGCAGCCGAAGGGCGGTGGATGACGTGAGCTGGAGTGCCTGTCGGCGACGCAGCCGCCCACACCGCGAGACGAGGGAACGACGCCATGGCCATTGAGACCTCCGTCAGCGATTTCGAGTACCCCGGCGAGGAGGAGGTCGGCGCGCCGCCGAAACCCCCACCGTCGTGGCGGCGGTCGGCCTGGCTGCAGCCCAACGCGCTCTGGGCGATCGTCGGCAGCGTCATCGGCTACCTGATCGGCCACTGGCTGGGCAACGTCATCGCCAGTGGCTACACACAAGTCCAGTCCACGGGCCAGAACGATGTGGCCATCGTCCTCGGGTTGTCGCTCGGCGTCGCCGGGTGGATGGCCGGCATCGGCGCCCTGACCTACCCGCTGGCCAAGATCCTGGGTTACGAGATGTCCCCCGCCCCGCCCCAGCGGAGCTGGGTGCGCTACTTCCGCATGACCGAGGACCACAAGGTGGTCGGGTGGCAGTACGCCGTCGGCGTCCTCCTCTTCCTCTTCACGGGTGGGCTCTTGGCCATGCTGATCCGGACCGAATTGCTGAGCCCGTCGAACCACGTGTTCGGCCCCGGCACCTACATCGCCTTGGTCGGCGAGCACGGCACGGTCATGATGATGATGGCCAGCTCGGCCGTGATCGGCCCGCTCGGGAACTGGCTGGTCCCGCTCATGATCGGCTCGCGCCGCATGGCGTACCCGCGGGTCGAGGCCTTCTCGTTCTGGATCTTCATGGCCGGCTACCTGGTCATCGTCAGCGCCCTCCTCTTCGGCGGGTTCCCGACGGGATGGACCGGGTATGCCCCGCTGCAGACGCAGGCGGGCGGCGGGATGGACGCCTACCTGGTGGGTTTCGCCGTGATCGGCATCGGAATGATCACCGCCGGGTTCAATCTGGCCGCCACCATCATCATCTACCGGGCGCCCGGCTTGACCTGGAGCCGGGTGCCGATCTTCGTCTGGGGCGTCCTCGCAACGACGGCGCTGCTGACGTTGGCCACGCCGACCCTGGTCGTCGCCGGCCAGTTCGGCATCCTCGACCGGACGGCCCAGACCGCCTTCTTCGTCAACGAGCACGGCGGCAGCAACTTCTTGTGGCAGAACCTCTTCTGGTTCTTCGGCCACCCCGAGGTGTACATCATGGCGTTGCCCGGGTTCGGGATCGTGATGGAGATCATGCCGGTCTTCACGCGCAAACCTCTCTTCGCGTACAAGGTGGCGGCGGCCGGCATGCTCGGTGTCGCCTTGCTGTCCTTCTTCGTCTGGCAGCACCACCTGTTCCAGAGCGGCATCAACCCCGACATGCGACCGCTGTTCATGCTGACGACGGAGCTCATCTCCATCCCGACCGGCTTCTTGTTCCTGGTCACGCTGGGCACCCTGTGGAAAGCGAAGATCCGTTTCGACACGCCGATGCTGTTCTGTCTTGCGATGCTGTTCAACTTCCTCATCGGTGGGGTGACCGGCGTGTTCCTCTCCGACGTCCCCGTCAACGTGACCGTGCACGGCAG
>JARLGS010000733.1 GCA_031292695.1 Mycobacterium sp.
CCGCCGGGTGGCACCTCGTTCGCCCGGTGGTCGGAGTTGCTCGCTGAATACGCCGGTGCTCCTGAGGTTGTCGAGCAGGTGGCGGCGTGGCGGCGAGTGGCCACCTCTTTCCAGGCGCCGGCACTGTTGCCGGCGGTCCGGCCGCAGCTGGACACCTTCGCCGCTGCCGGTCAACTGTCGGTATCGCTGGACGATGTCGACACCGTGCAGACGCTGCTGCGCGAGGCGCCGGCGGCGTTCCATGCCGGGATCAACGACGTCCTGTTGATCGGATTCGCCTTGGCGATAGCGGAATTCGCCGGCGGACACGGTACGCCGATCGGCATCGACGTCGAGGGGCACGGCCGGCAGGAGGAACTGATCGGCGCGGACAGGCACGTCGACCTGTCGCGCACCGTCGGCTGGTTCACCACCAAGTACCCGGTGGCCGTCACCCTCGGCAAGGTGTCGTGGGCACAGGTGGTTTCCGGCGACGCCGCGTTGGGCGCCGTGCTCAAGGACGTCAAGGAGCAGCTGCGCGCCCTGCCGGACGGCCTCACCTATGGTCTGCTGCGCTACCTGAACCACGATGTCGACCTCGAAACAGCCGATCCGGCAATCGGGTTCAATTACCTGGGCCGGCTCGGCGGCGGAGGCGAACTGTCCGACGAGTTGTGGCAGGTCTGCCGGGGCGGCTCCCCAACGACCGGGATCGCCACCGCGGTACCGATGCCGCTGATGCACACCGTCGAACTCAACGCCGGCACCGTGGACACCGAGGCGGGCCCGCAGTTGCACGCCAACTGGACCTGGGCGCCGTCGGCGCTCGACGGCGAGCAGGTCGCCCGGCTCAGCCGGTTGTGGTTCGAGGCGCTGACAGGCATCTGCGCACTCGTCCGATCCGGCGGGGGCGGCCTGACGCCCTCCGATGTGGCGCCCGCCCGGCTGAGCCAGCGGCAAATCGACGAACTGGAGCGAGCGCACCGGATCGCCGACATCCTGCCGGTGACGCCGCTGCAGCAGGGGTTGCTCTTCCACGCCGCACAGGCCGGAACCGAACTGGCCGACACGTACGCGGTCCAGCTCGACCTGACCTTGGCCGGCGCCCTTGACGCAGAACGGTTGCGGGACGCGGTGCGCCTGGTGGCCGACCGGCACCCGAACCTGGCGGCCCGCTTCAATGTCGAGCTGGACGTCCAGATCATCCCGGCCGCACCCGAAGTCGACTGGCGTTTCGTCGATTTCAGCACGGACGGTGATCCCGGCGACGACGTGATTCAGCGGCTGTGCGCTGCCGAACGCGCTGCGGTCTGCGACCTTGCTGCGCAGCCGGCCTTCCGGGTCGCGCTGATCCGCACGGGTCACGACCGGCATCGGCTGGTGCTGACCAACCACCACGTCGTGATGGACGGCTGGTCGTTGCCGATCCTGCTGCAGGAGATCTTCGTCACCTACCACGGGCATCGCCTGCCTGCGGCGGTGCCGTACCGGAGATTCATCACCTGGCTGGCCGATCGGGATCTCGACGCGGCGAGTGCGGCCTGGGCCGAGGTGCTGGCCGGGTTCGACAGCCCGACGCTGGTCGGCAGCGCGCAAGCGTCCGGCGCCCGGGGCGTCAAATCCTTTGTGGTGTCGGCTGAAACCACACAGGCCGTCGGAGAGCTGGCGCGGTCACGCCACACCACCGTGAACGTCGTGTTGCAGGGCGCGTATGCGCAACTGCTCATGCGACTCACCGGTCAGCACGACGTTGCGTTCGGCACCGTGGTGTCGGGCCGGCCGACCGATGTGGTGGGCGCGGACTCGATGGTCGGCCTGATGATCAACACGGTGCCGGTGCGGGCCAGCGTCACCGCGGCCAGCACGGCGGCCGACCTGCTCGACCAGCTGCAGGGCGCACACAACAGGACGCTGGAGCACCAGCACCTGGCGCTGGCCGAGGTCCATCGAATA
>JARLGS010000734.1 GCA_031292695.1 Mycobacterium sp.
CCTACCTCGACATCAACCCCGCCGCCCTGCAACGGCAAATTCAGGCACTGATGACCGAACTACTCACGCTGGCCATCGCCAAGGCCGGACCCAAGCGCAAAGCCCCGCCCATGCGGGCTCCAGAAAGTGAGGCAACGAACGACATGACGCGGGCATCCGGCACATGAGGCAACGAATACCGTCGCGGGCATATTGATGCGATGAAGGGGCGGGGCCTCCGCTCCTCGTGGCGTTCCCGGCGGATGCTGGGGGTGTCCACGTTCCACGAATCATGGGAGGCCCCTATGAACGAGTATGACGGCAAGCAGTTCGTCGGGATTGATTTGCATCGGCAGCGGTCGGTGATCGTGCGCCAGTCCGAGTCCGGTGAGCTGCTCTCGGCGGTGCGGATCGTCAACGACCCGGTCGCGTTGGGACTGCAACTCGAGGACGCCGGCGCCGACCCCGAGGTGGTGCTCGAAGCAACGTACGGCTGGTACTGGGCGGTTGATGTGTTGCAAGCCCACGGAGCGCAGGTGCATCTGGCACACCCATTGGGAGTCAAAGGGTTTCGGTACCGAAGGGTGAAAAACGACGTGCGTGACGCCGGCGATCTGGCTGATCTGCTACGGATGGGTCGACTGCCCGAGGCCTGGATCGCACCACCGGCCACCCGCGAGCTGCGGGAGCTGGTGCGCTACCGAGCCAAACTCGTCGCGATCCGATCCGGGCTCAAAGCCCAGGTCCATGCCGTACTGGCCAAAGCGGGCGTGTTGATCGCGGTGTCGGACCTGTTCGGGGTCGGTGGTCGCAAACGACTCGCCAAGGTGCCGCTGGCCACCGCCTACGCCGAACGGGTTCGCTCATTGCTGGAGCTGATCGATATCCTCGATGGCCACGAGGCGCGGTTTGCTGCGTTGATCGCCAAACGGCTCGACGCTGACCGCGGCTATCAGGCCATCCAGCAGGTACCCGGTATCCGACGGGTGTTGGCGGCGGTGTTCGTCGCCGACATCGGTGACGCTCACCGTTTCGCCGGCCCTGCCCAACTGTGTTCCTGGGCCGGGCTGACCCCGCGCCACCGCGAGTCCGACACCGTCGTACACCGCGGGCATATCACCAAACAGGGCTCCAAACTGGTTCGTTGGGCCGCGATCGAGGCGGTGCAGCGCCACCCCACGACGGCCAAGATCGCGGCCGACAAAGACCGTATCGAAGCTCGCCGCGGCAAGAACATCGCCAAGGTTGCCGCGGCACGCAAACTGCTCACGCTGGTCTACTACGGGCTGCGCGACGGCCACATCCGCGCGCTCGACCAAGACAGAGCGGCGTGAGCAGTCCGGACGCAACCCGCGCGCGGTCGCTCTCATGTCTGACCCCCCTCGGCGTGGTCGTCACTCTTGATTGACCCCGCGTGGTTGCTACCGCACCGCTCCATGCCCACCGACAGCTGGGCGAAGGGATGACCGGCAGCCGGAAAAGTCCGGCCCTGCCCCAAAGTACCTGCACACCATCACAGTTGGAGAAGGCCCACAACCACAAACCCCACTCTCGCCGCAATGATCTTCCGGCATCCGCCGAAGTATGCATCGGCACGGGCCACCGTCAAGACCGTTCGTCCTCGCTACGCTGCGGGCGCTCCGTCTTGACCCCGGCCCCTTACCCGATGCCGCCTACCCGGAGGCCGAAAATCGGCAAAACCCCAGGACGTCAACGCCTTGACAAAACCCCGCCCCTTCAGGGATGACATGAGGCAACAGGGACGTTCGATGTGCCCGCCTCACTCGAAAATTCAAGGTGACCAGGAGCTGGTGAGTGGGCTGCGCGCTGGTGTTAGGCGGCGTCGGTGTGGGGTTCGAGTGTGACGTTGTATCCGA
>JARLGS010000735.1 GCA_031292695.1 Mycobacterium sp.
AGATCGGCCCAGTCGGGGGCTTGTCCCGCGCACCGGCTGACATATGCGACTCCCGTGTCGCGCACCAGTGGGGTGACGGACGACCCGTCGGCGGCGATGTGGTGCATTACGGCCACGTAGACGTGTTCGTCGTCGGCGACGCGGAAAAGCTTTGCCCGCAGCGGAATCTCGGTAGCCAGATCAAACGGGTGACGCACCACGGTGTCGATGGCCTCACCCAGCTGGTCGTCCGGCCATCCGGTGGCATCAACGATCTCCCAGCCGAAGTCGGCCTGGTCGGCGGGTACCACCAGCTGCCGTGGAATTCCCTCGACCGCCGGGAACAGCGTGCGCAGGCTCTCCTGGCGGCCCACTACGTCGGCCAGCGCCGCACCCAGCGCGCCGGCATCCAGGTGCCCGCGCAACCGCAACGCCACCGGCAGGTTGTAGATCGGTGAAGGGCCCTGGAACTGGTCGATAAACCACAACCGGTTCTGGGCAAACGACAACGGCACCACCGCGGGCCGCGCAGCCGCCACCAACGGCTGCAACCGACCCTCACCCCCACCGATACGGGGCGCAAGTTTAGCAACCGTGGGCGCCTCGAACACGGCGCGCACCGAAAGACCGGTATCCAGGGCGGCGTTGACCGCGGCGATCAGCCGCATCGCTGACAGCGAGTCACCACCCAGGTCGAAGAACGACTCGTCGACGCCGACCAGCTGCGGCGGCTGCACGCCCAGCACCTTGGCGTAAATTCCGGCCAGGACTTCTTCGACGGCGTTGGCGGGGGCGCGGTAACGCTCGATATCCTGGTACTCCGGTGCCGGCAGGGCGCGGGTGTCGAGTTTGCCGTTGACCGTCAACGGCAGCGCCTCGACCGCCACGACCGCCGCGGGCACCATATATGTCGGCAGCCGCTCGGCCAGCGCGGCGCGTGTGGCGGACGGCTCGGCAGCCCCGGTCACATACCCCACCAGACGCTTATCGCCCGGACGATCCTCGCGGACGATCACCACCGCCTGCTCGACACCATCCAGCCCGGCCAACGCCGCCTGGATCTCACCGAGCTCGATCCGATACCCACGGATCTTGACCTGCTCATCGGCACGCCCCACATACCGCAACTCCCCGTCGGCGCCCCACCACGCCAAGTCCCCAGTGCGATACATCCTTTGTCCTGGCGCTCCAGCGCCAACGAACGGGCACGCCACAAACCGCGTCGAACTCAACCCAGCCCGGCCCACATACCCGTCCGCCACCCCGGCGCCAGCGACATACAACTCGCCCACCACACCCGCCGGCACCGCACGCAACCACCCATCAAGCACAAAGAAACCCAAATGGCCCAACGGCACCCCAATCGGGCTGACCGCGCTGTCCACATCGCTGGCCAAGATTTCCCGGAACGACGCATGCACCGTCGTCTCGGTGATCCCATACATATTGATCAGCCGCGGTGATCCCGGATGATTGTCCAACCACGTCCGCAGCCGCTGCGGTTCCAGCGCCTCACCGCCGAACACCACCGCCTCAAGCTTGAGCTGATCGGCCAACTCCGGCCGCAACCCGTCAGCGGTCTGCAACGCATAAAACGCCGACGGGGTCTGGCTCAACACACTGACCCGCTCAGCCACCAACAACGCGTACAAATCTTCCGGCGAACGCACCACCGCATCGGGCACCACCACCACCCGCCCGCCGTAAAGCAGCGCCCCCCAGATCTCCCACACCGAGAAGTCGAA
>JARLGS010000088.1 GCA_031292695.1 Mycobacterium sp.
CGGAGGCTATGCCAAGCCCTCCTGGCAGACGGGCGTCTCCGGTATTCCCACCGACGGGGTGCGCGATCTGCCCGACGACTCGTTCTTCGCGTCCAACGGCTTCCTGGGCAGTGCCTACCTGATCTGTGTTTCCGCAACTCTGCCAACCGGTACAACCTCCTGCACCTACTCACCGACGCAGGAGATTACCGCGGAAGAAGTAGGCGGCACCTCGGTGTCCTCTCCCGCCATGGCCGGCGTCATGGCCCTCATTAATCAGAAGGCGGGCGAGACCCAGGGAAACCCCAACGCCGAGCTTTACGAGCTGGCCTCGAAACAGACCTACGCCAGCTGCACAACAGAAACCGGCACGGTCAGCAATAGCTGCTACTTCAACGACATCGACACCGGCACAATCGCAATGGCTTGCCAGCCGGGCACAACCAACTGCACTGTCGCCCACAGCGGAGACGCTGTCGCCGTCCTGCCTGGGTTTGGCGCAGGCGCCGGCTACGACCTGGCCACCGGCCTCGGCTCTCTCAACGTGGCCAACGTCGTGAACGCGTGGACCTCTGTCACCGGAACCGGCACAACGACTGTGACCGTCACTCCCTCGGCCACCAGCATCTCCGCGAGCCAGCCCCTCACCGTTACCGTCACGGTCGCCGGCTCCAATGGCGTCACTCCTGCCGGCACGGTGGCGCTGAACGGCGGCGGATATACCGGCACCGCGCAGGCTCTGGTCAATGGCGCCTACACATTCAACGTTCCGGCCTTTGGGCTGACCGGTGGATCGGACACCCTCACCGTCACCTATAGCGGCGACAACAACTACGCGTTGTCGAACACCACAACCAGTGTGACTGTCTCTCAGGTCGCGCCGGGAGCCATCACTGTGGCCCCTGCAGCCTCGAGTGTCGCGGCAAGTGCGACCCTCACCGTCACCGGTGCTGTGACTGGCGCTGCCGGCGGTCCGGCTCCCACCGGCACAGTAATCCTCTCGGGCGGCGGCTTTACATCTTCCGCTATCGCCCTCTCCAGCGGCGCCTACTCGATCACCATCCCGGCAAACAGCTTGAGCGTCGGCTCCGACACTCTCACCGCCACCTACAGCGGCGATGGAACCTACCTGGCCGGTACACCCGGCACCGCGAACGTGACCGTTACGTCCAGTGTGGGCAAGCCCGCCGTCACAATCACCGTCACTCCCGGCGCAGCCAGCGTTGCATTCAATGCCCCGCTCACCGTCACCGGCACCGTTGCGGGTTCGTCTGGAACGGCCACCGGCACAGTGACCCTCACCAGCGGTACCTACACATCCTCTGCGGCGACTCTGAGCGGTGCGGGCGGCTATTCCATCGCCATCCCCGCAAACAGTCTCGCCACCGGCCATGTGGCCCTCACCCTTGCCTACAGCGGAGACGCAACCTATGCAGCTGGCTCGGGCACGGGGACGGTCATTGTCACTCAGATCGCTCCTACCGGCCCCACCGTCGTGCCTAGTGCATCGAGCATCGCGTTGAATGCTCCGCTCACCGTCACCGGATCCATCACCGGCCCGTCCGGCAGCCCCGCGCCCACGGGCACCGTTGTCCTCTCCAGCGGCAGCTACGCATCGGCCAAGACGACCCTCAGCGGCGGTGTCACTCCCTCCTATTCCATCGCGATTCCCGCAAGCAGCTTGAGTGCGGGCACCGACACCCTCACCGTGACCTATAGCGGCGACAACTACTACGTCACCGGCAACAATACCGCGACCGTCACGGTCACCAAGCTGACTCCTACCGTCACCGTGACGCCTGCCTCCACCCCCTCAAATACTGCTCAAAGCCTGCAGGTCACAGCAACCGTCGCCGGCGGCCCACCGACGCCCACTGGAACCGTCACCCTCACCAGCGGCAGTTACACCTCGGCTCCGCAGGCCCTGGTCTCCGGCAGCTTCACGTTCACCATTCCGGCCAACGCGCTCGCTGCCGGAACCGATACCCTGACCGTCGCCTACGGCGGCGACAACGTCTACAGCTCCGGCAGCAACACGGCAAGCGTCGCCGTGACGCAGTCGACCTACGCCCTGAGCGCAACCGCACCCCTCGCGGTGAATCGAGGCAGTTCTGCTGCTTCGACGATCTCGGTGTCGAGCACGACCAGCTATTCCGCTACCGTCGCTCTGACCTGTGCCCTCAACTCAGGTGGTCCCACCAATCAATCCGGCGATGCGCCCACCTGCACCATCCCATCCACCGCAGTCGCCGTCGGCGGAACCGCCACCGCGACCGTGAAGACAACCGCAGCCACAACCGGCGCCCTCATTCGTCCGGAATTCCACCCGACTAGAACAGCGCTTGCCGGACTCGGTCTTGCGGCTCTCGCCCTGCTCGCCCTTCTCGGAATCCCTGCGCAACGGCGTGCCTTCCGCGCCCTGCTTGGCATGTTCGTTCTGCTCCTGACCCTCGGTAGTCTCGCTGCCTGCGGTGGCGGAGGCGGCAGCAGCAGCGGCAGCGGCGGCGGTGGCACCAGCAACCCCGGTACGGCCTCAGGCGCCTACACCTTTACCGTAACTGGAACTGGCAGTGACGCAGCCAAGACCACAGCGACAACCACCTTCACCGTGACCGTCAACTAGACATCAACCCAACCAAAGCGCGCGGCCCTCTCTTCGGAGAGGGCCGTCGTGTCTCCGGACTCTGGCGCAGCCCATCTACCCTGGGTGCCCCAGGTGCCTCGCCCTTGGGCAGATGGGAAAGCACTGACTCAACAAGTGTCCGCAGTGTGCCCATCCAAGCGCTGCTTGGGTGGGATCGCACGAACCTCGGTTTCCGCCCTGCCGTCCAAAATGCTAGACTCGGCCAGCTTCTGGTAAGCCCCATGCCTGAGGTCGTCCACAAC
>JARLGS010000089.1 GCA_031292695.1 Mycobacterium sp.
CCCCAAGCGTCGGCGCGATGCCGAGAAGGGTAAGCCGGTGCGCCGTGATGCCACCAGGAACCGCTGGTCGGTCGAATGGGGTCAAGAAGGGTCAGCCGTGGAGGCGATCGCTCGGAAACTGTTGGCTGATCCGCAGTTGGCCGAGGCCGTCTACGAGAAGCTGCGCTCGTCCAGGAGTCGCGCTTGACTTCCAACATCGTTCGTTAGCAGTGTGGTTTTGGAACGTACTTCAACGGTTCATGGTCATCACTTGCGTAAGACGCTTGGCTTGGCCATCACTCGTGAGATTCGGCCCACCGACGTAACCTACCGATGATGGCGGATCTGTTGAACGGCATACCGCGGGTAGACCCGAACAGTGGGCCGATCGGGTTACGGCGCTTGATTGCCCGCTTCCCTACCACCCGGCTCGGCGCGGCCATCCACCGCTCGCTGTTCGCGCCGATCGACGCGACGCTGATGCGCGTGACAGGCGGCCGCGTCAGTTCCGTGTTCCGCATCGTCCCTCTAGTGGTCCTGCGGACGACAGGAGCGCGGTCGGGAGCTCAGCGCGAGACGCCAGTGGCCTACTTCACGGACGGTGACGACGTCATTTTGATCGCTACCAACTACGGCCGCGCTGAGCAACCAAGCTGGTATCACAATCTGCTCAAGCACCCGGAGTGCGAGCTGCTCGCCGACGGCGTCGAGGGCCGCGGCGGTCGCTTCATCGCGCACCTGACCGAGGACGCAGACCGGGACCGGTTGTTCTCCCTGGCTCAGCGCTACAGCCCTAATTACACCGTCTACGCCGAGAGGACCGCCGACGTTCGGGAAATGCCGGTGTTCCGCCTAGCGCCGAAAACCCCTTGAGGTTGGAAGGCGTTACACGGGGCATCCCCGGCCCGGCACGGCTCGTCAGCTAAAGCACACTTTCTCGTTTCGCTACCATCACCTGCTGAAAACATTCTGGGGCTGGCGCGACAAGCAGCTACCCGATGGCACGGGAATTCTTGCAACGTATCCCCCCGGAAAGCGGCCTGACCTTCGATAATGACCGCCAGTAGTCTACGGACTAGGGCGTTCCCCACACAGTGCGCCGTCATGGCAGCACCGCGAACGCCGCCTGTATCGGACGCTTGGTGAGGCTGATGCTGCGGCTCGGCGTTTGAGGTTGGAGTTGTTCACTCACAACGATGCTTGACACACCTCCCTGGTGAGGGGTGTGTACTGGTGGGCTCGGCGGGGCCGCTGGGTTGCCCAGGTCAAAAGCCGGGGCAGAAACTACTACGGCGGGGTCCCCTGGAGGCCCCGCGCGCTCGACGTCGGCACAGTCTCAGGCCTCAGCGGTTTCCCGCTCTTGGAGGATGACGGCGTGCGGATTGCTGGCCAGTCCCGGCGACGACGATGACCACACCTGTTCGCGCAGGAACGTCCGGTATTTTTTGCGTCGTCGGCCGTGTCGAAGTAGACAAGTTCCACGATGTACTGCGGATCGTCCTCGGCTTGAAGGACGTGCGCCGCGGTAACGCCACGCTGCTTTCGCGCGGGCGCACGGCCTGGCGAAGTCCTGCAGCCACGTATCGAGGTCGGCGATCCGGTGTTGGATGTGCATGACGGGCATCGGCAAAGTGTGGCATACGTGGAACGGCCAGCGGTGCTTGTCGTAGAGCCACGAACACGACCGGGCCGGTGTAGATCGTATGGGGGCGGTGGGGGATGACCGGCGCGAAGTTGAGCGGCAGAGACTCATCCACTGCGGCCTTTGCGCACAGGGCCCAAGTTTCCTAGGGGGATTCCCCTGTGGATTCAGGACCTCGAAGTGTTGACCGGGGTGGCGTTTGTCGTAGTAGCCGGTGGATGTTGGGACCAGTGGCCCAAAGCCCTCCGGCGTAGGGTACATCTTCCCTACTCGCTTCTGTCGCGCCGAAGTTGAATGACACAGTCCGGGATGTCCGATTAAACATCAACTCTGGGAGGCCATCATGCCAGGAGGCACCGTCGCTCGCGTCACCGAGATCAGTGCGAGGTCCGACACCAGTTTCGAAGACGCCGTGAAGACTGGCCTTGCTCGGGCCGAGGAGACCTTGCGTGGCGTCAGGTCGGCCTGGATCAAGGAGCAGTCGGTGGATGTGGAGAACGGCGGGATTGTCGCCTACCGCGTCAATATGCTGGTCACATTCGTCTTGGAATAGCAGCGGGCCGTCGCCATGGCTGTGGTAAAAGGCTAATCACTGGTTGTGCCATATTTCGCATCCCGCATGCGTGAAGCTGCCAATACGACCCAAGCAGGAGAACGAAATGTCCGGCTCCGAAACCCATCGCGGCATTTTGGTCGGCGTCGACCGATCAGCGTCGTCGATGGCGGCGGTCAACTGGGCGGCTCGCGATGCTGCGATGCGCAATGTTCCGCTAACACTCATGCACGTCATCGCACCGGTCGTGCCGGCGGTTGCGCCGTGGCCGGAGATTCCGATACCTCAAGACTATTTCGAGCGGCGGGACGACAAAGCGAGGCGAATTCTCGAAGACATGCGCAGGGCGGTCGCCGACAGCACCGCCGACCATGGCCCGCCGTTCGTGTACAGCGTGGTGGTGCATGGCCCGACCGTTTCCACGCTCGTCAATGAGTCCAAGATTGCGGACATGATGGTCGTGGGATGCCGGGGCGAAGGCGCGTTCAGCCGGGTCCAGTTCGGCTCGGTCAGCACCGGCCTTGTGAACCATGCGCATTGCCCGGTCGCGGTCGTCCATGATGAGGCCCCGCCGCCCGCGCAGGCACCGGTGCTTGTGGGAATCGATGGTTCGCCCGCATCGGAACTGGCGACGGAGATCGCCTTTGACGAGGCCTTCCGCCGGGGTGTGGACTTGGTGGCACTGCATGCGTGGTCGGACGTCAGCATGTCGGAAGTGCCAGGTCTGGATTTCGCGACGATGGAGGTGCAGATACAACAGGCGCTGGCCGAGTGGCTCGCCCGATGGCAGGAGCGCTACCCCGATGTCACGGTGCAACGTGTGGTGGTGTGCGATCAGCCGGCTCGTCAACTTGTGGAGCACTCGGAGTCCGCACAACTCGTCGTCGTCGGCAGTAACGGTCGCGGCGGATTCGCCGGCATGCTGCTGGGTTCGGTGAGCACGGCCGTCGCGCATGCGGCGCGGACGGTGGTGATCGTCGCCCGCGAGTCATACCGGCCCATGCGGGCATCACGCTAATCCGTGCATCTCACACGCCCGTCAGGCCGCTATCGAACGCACGCGAGCACGTGGCCTACACCGGGTTTCCTTAAGCGCGGAAGTGCACCGTTCCGCGCGGCGTCGCCGCCTGTAGTCAGCGACCGCCGCGATGGCGACGATTGGGGCCTGGCTCTTGCTGCGGTCGATCCAAGACGAGTTCGCGGAACTTGGACATCATTTCGTCGAGTAGGGCCAGCGCCAGTGTGCGCGTGTGTGGTGGATCGTTGGACCCCGCGATCTCAAACGACAGCTCGGTGAGCGCTCCGTGCATTGTGGCGGTCAACATGACGGGTGAATGCGTGATCAGGCCCGCAGCGACGAAGCTGCCGATTACTTCGCGGATGACGTCTTCGAAGTTGTCCCGGTAACGTTCGCGCCATCGCTGCCATCCGACTGCCGCGGGGGCTTCCTTCAAGACCACCGCCTGGTATTCCGCATCGGTGTAGATGTCGAGGAGCACCACGATGGCCGCCCTTGCCTGCTCCCATGGATCATCGTGATCGGCGAGAGCATCTGCTACGCGGCTGACGCCATCGCTTTGCAGACCGTCGAATATCGCCATGAATAGCCCCAGTTTGCTGCCGAAGTGGTGTTGCAGCGCACCGCGGGTGACTCCGGCCCGTACACAGATCTGCAGACCGGTGATCTCAGGGTAGGGCTGGGTAGCGAACAGCTCTCGGCCCGCTTGCATGATCACCTGCCGGGTCGCTTCTGCGTTCCTGTCGCGTCGCGTGCTGGCCGGTGTCAAGGTGCGCCTCACATGCTAAGTTCACCATGAATGATAGATTCGCGGTGAATATCGGTTGTGAATGGTCCTGAGTAAATTCTTGCATCCAGCGTGGCGATCGAGCGCTAAGCGCCGGCCGCGCTGAGGTGATGCCTGTGTCGAGCCTCACACATGCTAACGTTCACCATGAATGCTAGATTCGCGGTGAATGTCGTTTGTGAATGGTTCTTGGCCTTTGAGGAATTCCGGCATCCAGCGTGGCGATCGAGCGCTAAGCGCCGGCCGCGCTGACGTGATGCCAGCGTGAATCTATTGGTCTGCCCGCTTGCGTGTCGGTGGAGGTGGCGTGCTCGGTCCCGGAGAGCTTGAGCTTGAGCAAAAGCTGCAGATGAAGCACGGCCGAAGTGTGGCGGTGGTCAATGCGCCACCCGAATCGGCGTTGAGGCTGCTAACGGCTGGTGGCCGGAACCCGGATCAGGCTGATGTGGTCATTGGCTTTGCGGTCCGGCCCGCGGACCTGGCATGGCTCAGGTCCGTATATGCGGCCGCCCGCGCTGGCCGCCTGGCCTGGGTCAGCTACCCCAAACCCGGACAGCCGGGGACCGATCTTCGCCGGGACTGGCTTGTCCGAGCCCTTCGCCAATACGGCGTTGATGCGGTCCAGGACGTGTCGATCGACGGCACCTGGTCAGCACTGCGGCTGCGCCCGGCCAAGGATGACCACCAACCCGACACTTCCACGGCTAACAAGGACAGCAAGTGAGCCACAAAGACAACGACCAGACGTCCCAAGAGGACACCGGGGACACCACCTCCCGTTTCCGCGCCGACTTCCCCGGCGAGCTCGATGCTTCGGCCGCTGGCGCCGCCGAGGCGGGGGTGGGGGAAGTCGAAGGGTTGCCGAGCGGCTCGGCCCTGCTTGTCGTGAAGCGCGGCCCCAACGCCGGATCGCGGTTCCTGCTGGATCAGCCCGTCACATCCGCTGGCCGGCATCCCGACAGCGACATCTTCCTCGACGAGGTCACCGTCAGCCGCCGGCACGCCGAGTTCCGAAGGGACAACGGCGAATTCCAGATCGTTGACATCAGCAGCCTCAACGGCACCTATGTCAACGGTAAACCGGTGGCCTCGGCGATGCTGGCCAACGGCGACGAGATCCAGATCGGCAAGTTCCGTCTGGTGTTCCTCATCAGGCCCACGACGGGTTGACACTGTGGCGGCCATGGATTTCGGCGCGGAACAGCGTGTGGTGGCAGTCGGCGCCTGGATCGCGGCCACCCGCGATATCGGCACCCAACTGCTGGCCGGAACCGATCCGGGGATGGTGTTTCGGCTCATCGCCGAGGAGGCGGTCACGCTCACCGGCGCGGACCTCGCCCTGGTCGTCATGCCCGCCGACCCGGAGGCGCCGGATTCTGAAGTCACCGAACTGGTGGTGGCCGACCTGGCCGGCGCCGGCGTGCCCGATGCGTCGGCCGCAGAGACGATGCCGGTGGCCGGCACCTCGGTCGGGCGGGCGTTTCTGCAGCGCACCCCGCAACGGTTGGACACCTTTGACGTCGGCGTCGGGCTGATCGACGCTGCGGGCCCGGCGCTGGTGCTGCCGCTGCGCACCACCGACACCGTCGCCGGTGTCATCGTGATACTGCGCCGCACGGGCGCCTATCCGTTCAGCGACGAACAATTCGACATGATGGCCGCCTTCGCCGACCAGGCCGCACTGGCCTGGCAGCTCGCGGTGACCCAGCGCCGGATGCGCGAACTTGACCTGCAGACCGATCGCGACCGCATCGCTCGCGATCTGCACGACCATGTGATCCAGCGCCTCTTCGCCGTCGGACTGGCGCTGCAAGGCACCATCCCACGGGTGCGCGCGCCGGAAGTGCAGCAGCGGCTGTCACAGGCGGTGGATGACCTGCAAGGGGTGATTCAAGACCTTCACACCGCGATCTTCGACCTGCACGGCGGGTCCTCCGGTGCCACCCGGCTGCGCCAGCGCCTCGATCGGGCGATCGCCGCATTCGCCGAATCGGAGCTACACACCACGGTGCAATACAGCGGTCCGCTGTCGGTGGTCGACGCCGTCCTGGCCGATCACGCCGAAGCCGTCGTCAAAGAAGCCGTCAGCAACGCCGTCCGGCATGCCGATGCCAGTCAGCTCACCATCCACATCGATGTCGCAGACGGGCTGAGCATCGACGTCATCGACAATGGCAAAGGCATCCCCGACGAGATCACCGCCAGTGGGCTGGCCAACCTGCGCCAACGCGCCCAACAGGCAAACGGCACCTTCACCATCCAAGCCGTTCCCGAAGGAGGCACCCAGCAACGCTGGTCGGCGCCGCTGCCATAGCTAGAACAACCGAGCACATGAGGGCACGGCCAGCTTCGCGCATCACGCACCAACGATGCGCATGCCGGTGACGATCTGCGGTTCGATGATCGCGACCACGGTGTCCATGGCCGCGTTCACCCACGGGTGCAGTAGCCGTTCGTAGCGGGCGATCTGCTCGGGGTCAGTGAGCGTGGTCGCCAGCCGGGTCACCACCACGCTCCAACCCAGCTGCCGCTGCGGATCGAGGTCATCAGCTTCGTAGGCCACCACAACATCGGAACTGGTGTGGAATCGCACGGCGGCGGAGATCTTGGAGTCCAGGAAAGATGTCGGCGTTGCTTGTGCCCCAAGAATTAGTCACGGTCCACAGCCCACATCAGATACGTGATCAGAGATCGAGACCGTAGTCGAGCGCCCAGTCCTGGCTGCGGCTGCGGCTGAGGTGCTAGTCGATCCCAGATGCGCGGAAGGCGTTCAGTTACGGAACTGACGGCCGTTTGCAACTAAATAGATAACTCGGAAGAAAGCCACGTGGAACCGCGCGAATACAACGAAGCAGCAGACCCGTCTGCGCGCGCCGGAGCCGCCGGAGCGGGAGCTCGCGCTACCTCCCCCCGCAGCAGCTTGAAATCGCGGAAGTAACCCAGCTGTCAACTCCTGGCTTAAAGTGTCTTTCGCGTATTCGGTGTCATCACTTGCTCAAGACATTCTGGGCCGGCTGGCGCGACGAACAATGGCTCGACGGCACTATTGTGTGGACCTCCCCCAGCGGGCACACCTACACCACCCGGCCGGGCAGCCGGTTGCTGTTCCCCGCCTTGAGCCTGCCGACCGGACAGCTGCCCGGCTGCACCACACCGTCACCACCGCACGCTCAGCGCGGCATCATGATGCCCACCCGTTGCCGGACTCGCGCAGAAGACCGCGCCCGCCGCATCGACGCCGAACGGGCCCTCAACGCCGCCCACGTCGCCGAACGCAACCAGCCGCCACCGTTTTAGGGCCGCGGCGCTCCCAGCCGGAACACCTTCCAACCCGCCTGCCGCCAGCGCGCCACGTCGAGGCAATTTCGGCCGTCGACGATCACCCGCGCGCGCACCCGGTCGGCCAGGTCGTCGGGATCGAGGTCGACGAATTGCCGCCACTCGGTGAGCACCAGCACCGCATCGGCGCGCTCGCAGGCCTCTTCCACCGAGACCGCGTAGTTCAGCGTCGGGAAGAGCCGTTGCGCGTTCTCCAGGGCCTTCGGGTCGTAGACGTTGACCGCGGCCCCGTTGAGCTGCAACTGGCCAGCGACGTTGAGCGCCGGCGAGTCGCGCACGTCATCGGATTCGGGTTTGAACGCCGCACCCAGCACGGCGATATTGGCGCCCAGCAGCGATCCGCCGCACGCGGCGCAGGTCAACTCGACCATGCGGGTGCGGCGGCGCATGTTGATGCTGTCCACCTCGCGCAGGAACGTCAGGGCCTGGTCGGCCCCAAGCTCACCGGCGCGGGCCATGAACGCACGGATGTCCTTGGGCAGGCAGCCGCCGCCGAAACCCAGTCCCGCATTGAGGCATTGGCGTCCGATCCGTGGGTCGTACCCGAGCGCGTCGGCCAGCAGGCTGACGTCGGCGCCGGCGGCCTCACACACCTCGGAGATCGCGTTGATGAACGAAATCTTGGTTGCCAGAAAGGCATTGGCTGACACCTTGGCCAACTCCGCGGTCTGCAGGTCCGTCACCAGGAACGGAACGCCGGCGTCCAGCAACGGCCCGTACAACTCGCGGACCGCCGACTCAGCGCGTGTCGAATCCCGTTGCACGCCAAGCACGATGCGGTCCGGGTGCAGGGTGTCGTGCACGGCGAGGCCCTCACGCAGGAACTCGGGGTTCCATGCGATTTCGACGTCCACACCGCAGGGGGCCAGAGCGGCGGCACGGGTGGCCAGGTCTGCCGCGGTGCCCACGGGGACCGTCGATTTGCCGACAAGCACCGACGACCTCGTCAGTCGCGGCACCAGCGCGTCGATCACGGCGTTGACGTGTCGCAGGTCGGCGCCGTACTCGCCCTTCTTCTGCGGCGTACCGACCCCCAGGAAATGCAAGTCGGCGAACTCGGCCGCCAAGTCGTAGTCGGTGGTGAACCGCAGCCGCCCGGCAGCCAGATTGTCCTTCAACAGCTGTCGCAGACCCGGCTCGTAGAACGGAATGTCGCCTCCGGCGAGCTTGGCGACCTTGCCCGGATCGATATCGACCCCGACGACCTCGTGTCCCAGTTCCGCCATCCCGACCGCGTGGGTGGCGCCCAGGTAACCGGTGCCGAAGACGGTGCAACGCATACCACCGGTGTAGGTGACCGCGATGAGCTAACCGCATCACCCGGCTGAGCGGGAGGCAAACGGCAGATGACAGCTGCCTCTTAACGAGCTAGCGGTGACCCCCGCCGTGACCTCCGCCGAAGCCACCGTGGCCTCCACCACCGGGGAACCCGGGGAACCCGCCACCGCCGTGACCGCCGCCACCGGGCCCTAATCCGCCACCCGGCCCGAACCCGCCTCCCGGCGGACCACCGATGCCCGGTATCGGCAGGGGGATCGGCACCGGGATCGGCGCAATCACCGGCGGCGGAGGAACGGGCGCCGGCGCCTCGGGAATCGGAGCCGGAGCGGGTGCAGGCGCCTCGGGCACTGGAACAGGGGCCTGCGGAGCCGGGGCGGGCGCCGGTGCCGGGGCC
>JARLGS010000736.1 GCA_031292695.1 Mycobacterium sp.
CCGCTCCAGCCCGCACCGGCGATGTTCATCGACGACGCCCACATCTTGCGGGCCTCGTCCTCAACGGTCTGGGCGTGCACTTCGAAACGGCCCGCCATCGCCCGCATCTCGTGCGGGTCGGTCATAAAACGTGTTGCCATGCTGTCTTTCTCCTTACTGAGTGATCACTGGAAATTTGCTGCGTTAACGAGAACAGCCGGACAGGTTACGTGGTGCGCAACCGCCGAGCCGAACAGATGAAGATGATCCGCATAGCGCGCTGAGACGCACATCGAACCCGAACCGCAGCGTTCGAGTTGACGGGGTTTTCATCACTTTCCGGGCATCCCGGGGCGCTGCTGGCGCGTGGCGCCCGGCCGTCGAGGTCATCGACCGCCGGGCGGTTGCTGTGGAAGCCACGCCGGTTACGGTTCGTCCGGGCCGTGATCGAGGCAGCCAGGTCAGCAGGCGGCGGCTGCGTTGGCGATCTCGGTTGCGGCGTACGAGCCGGCACTGGTCGACAGGGTGTTCACGAACAGCTCGTGAATCGCGGCAGCCTGAGCGCTCACTGCCTGGTACATCTGCGCGTGCGCGGCGAACTGAGCCGCGGTGAGCGCCGACACCTCGTCGGCAGCCGCCGGCACCACCCCGGTCGTCGGGGCCGCCGCAGCCGCGTTCTGAGCGTTCATCGCCGAGCCGATGCCCTGCAGGGTCCCGGCTGCCGCGGACAGCGCCTCCGGCTGTGTCGTCACGAACGACATATTGTTTCCTCCTTGATCGGTCCTCCACCCTCTGGGAAGAGAGAGTAGATGACGGCTTACCTGACTGCCCTCTCCGGAGCGTCCTGTTCGCAATTGTTCACTGAATGGTTCGGCGAATTCACTTTTCTTAACGACACAGTAACAGCGACGGATCCGGTTTGCGGCCCTTCACGAGACAGTCACAGCAAACCATCAGACGTGCTGTGCCGGCGCCGCGTTGGAACCCCATCTGAGCAGGGCGATAGGCCGTCTGGCGGGCGGCGCGCCTGCGGGACTGAGCAAATGCTGCCTCCGCCCGGTAAGCAACGCCCCACGGCAGTCGAGCGTCGTCATGGCAGTGCAGTCAACCGCCGAGGGGTGGGCGGGCCATGACGGTGGGTTTGAAGCCGTAGCGGGGTCCGGCGCCGCCGGCGGTGCCCGAGCCCACTCCGGCCAGCGGCATGCCGCCGAGCAGGTTGCCCCCCGGTCCGGTTCCCGCCTCGGGTGCG
>JARLGS010000737.1 GCA_031292695.1 Mycobacterium sp.
CGAATGTTGACATCACCACCACAGGCATCAGCCTTGATGTGAATGTTGTCGATATCGAGCATCGCACTGCCACTGTCATCAAGCGACATATTCGCCAGCGGCAAGTCGACGATCACACCGGGCTGCACCACCGTCTGCACGAAACCCGCAATACCCGCCGTACCGCCGATGGCGGTGGTGCTACCAATCGACGCCGACGGCGCCACACCAGCCGTACCACCAAGCTGCAAACCGGTCGACACGTCGGACTGGCAACCCAACTGGTAACCCAGAATGAAGATGCTGTCCGTGATCGGACTCGACCCACCGAACGCGCTCGCGGTCCCCGACGCCGTCACAAAACCCTCCCGCGAGTTCACCGCGGCAGCCAGGTTCGGCACCGAATTGATCGACTCATGATCAATCTTGATCTGCAAATGCCAACCATCGCGGCTGACCTTGTCGTACACCTGCGGCGCCATCTGCGCAGGATCTGCGTGCGCAACCTGCGGGGCAATTGCCGCAGTGGTGCCGAGCACCCCACCCGCAGCACACAAAGCGGCAACTGCCATGGTGGCGGCCCGCACCGGAGCTGAAGCTGTCATCGAAATGCCTCACTTTCGTACATGTTTAGAGTTTCTGACACACGGACCCGAACCACTATGTCGGGGCCGGCACGCAGATAGCAGCACCGTAGCAATGCTCGGCACCGCAACCGCGGCTTTTAACGGATTCAATACAGCAGAGTCCAGCCGACCCCTATTACCACATCAGCAGCCTCCCGCGTTGGGAAACAGAGTGACTAGCACCCGGGGACGTGAGTGTGTCAAACGATGCCTCGGCTTTCGTTGCGGCCCAACGTGCCTGTTGCTCGTCCGGTCTTTGCCGCAAGGTCATATAGCCAAGCCTTTGTTACCGCTCTGTTATCCCGCGGTTGCCGTATCGCTAAGCCTTACTCACCGACAAATTCCGGTCAGGGACCGGCCTGTCGTTTTGCGGAGGCCTGAGTGCCGTTGCCACGCAGGAAATCTGACCGATCGTCGACAGCACCACCCTACGCAGGGAACGGAGTTGGATCACGGCTGCGCAGCAGACCTGACACCGCTGACACCAGCAGCCCTGCCCAAACCGACCACACCTCTGTACCACAGACGGTTCAACTCGGTGGTAGCTTCACCGAAATGTGGCGTACCCCTGTCTTGTTGGCTGCAATGCTGATCGCGTCAACCGCAGCGCCGCTCGCCCGGGCCGATTCGGCCACAATCATCCAACTACGTCCGACGGTACTGGGCCGCATCGACCATGACCCCACGGCCTTCACCGAGGGTTTGTTCATCGACGGCACAAGCCTTTATGAGAGCACTGGTCGGCCCGAACATTCTCAGTTGCGTGAACTCGATCCCGACACCGGGCAGCTGCGTCGCGCGGTATCGCTCCCACCAACCTATTTCGGGGAGGGCATCGCCGATGCCGGCGATCACATCTGGCAATTGACGTATCAGAATGGCGTCGCCATCGACTGGGACAAGGCGACCTTGACCGCACGGCGCGAGGTGCCGCTCACAGGCGATGGCTGGGGACTGTGCCGGGACGGCGACCGGCTGATCCGCAGCGACGGCTCAGCTCGGCTACACTTCCACCGCCTCGACGACATGCGCGAAACCGGGTCAATGATCGTCACCTACAACGGAACCCAGGCGACGGGGCTGAACAGCCTGGACTGCCGCGGCAACGACATCTGGGCCAACGTGTTCCCCACCAACGAGATCGTGCACATCGACGCCACCACCGGCATGGTCCAGGCGGTGGTGTATGCCGAAGGACTACTCGACACTCCGCATCAGGACGACGTCGACGTACTCAACGGCATCGTCCATCTCGATAACGGCCAGTTCCTGCTCACGGGCAAGAATTGGCCCACCATGTACCGGGTGCGATTCGACCCGGCCTGACGTCGACAATCAACCACCTCTCCGCTGGCGGCTTCGACTAATCTGCCCTTATGGCCAACGCCGCCCCGGCTGCCATGTACGCCCCGATTTCCGCTGACATCGAGGGCGCCCGAGATATTCGCCGACGAGGGAGCCTCAGACGGCCAATTCAGGTAAGACCCCACCTAGCGACCCGCTGAGCGATCGCGAGCGCCGCATAGCGTTGCGGCTGACTGCCATCGTCGGTGCGGCGCTGGCGGCAGCGGCGGCAGCATTCGCTTTCGGCGGGTCGACACCGCGGCCGGCGCAATCCGGTGGGGGCTGCATAAGTGTGAGCATTGCCAGTTCCATGGGTGGCGGCGTCGAACGTGCCTGCGGCAGCTCGGCCCAGAACGCATGCCAAGCCGCCTACCAGAAGCAGGATGCCCATGCCGCGGCCGTGCGGCAAGCGTGCCAAGACGCCCAAATCCGGCCGTAATTCACGCGGCCGAGACCGGCCGATCACGACCTGACGAGAAGTCCGCAACTCGTGCCGGGCGGGGCCCCTGAATTTTTCCACCGTGGTTCGTTGCGGTGCAATTTCGACTCAAGTTAACAGCAGCAACACCGGCACCAAAACATTTTCATCGAATGACTCAAATCTATTGCAATACAAGCGATTTGAGAAATTAGACCGCCTTCACGGTAAGGCTGCGCAAGCCTGCCGAGCCTCGCCCAAACTGGCAAATTGCCGATCATTTACGGTGCAATTCCCGAGAGATACCTGGACGCTGACTTCCCGCGTGGGATGAGAAATCCAAATTTAACAATAGAACATCCAGTAGAAACCATCCGGCGTAAAGATTTGGCGACCCAACATTGGCGACATATCAGCGATGAAAAGGCGGCCGCATGAATCCATATCCTGATTGGCTGAACCCAGGAGACAATGCCTGGCAACTAGTCGCTGCGACGCTGGTGGGCCTGATGAGCCTGCCCGGCATCGCGGTGCTCTACGCCGGCATCGTCCAAAAGAAATGGGCAGTCAACACGATGTTGATGGCCTTCACCGGGTTCTCACTGGTGTTGGTGGTCTGGGTGCTGTGGGGCTTCAAGATGGGCTTCGGCGATCCCCAGAAACTCGGGCCCGGAATCCTGGAATCGGCGGTCGGCAAGCCGCGAAGCATCCTGGGTACCGCCAATCAACATCAGGCAGTCATCCCGCTCCTCGACGGCACCATGCCCAAGTTCCGTTTCTCCGAAACCACGCTGGCGTACTTCCAGTTCGTCTTCGCCGCGATCACCCCACTGCTGTTCCTGGGCAGCGTGATCGGCCGGATCAACTTCAAGGTGTGGCTGATCTTCGTCCCGCTGTGGACCACGTTTGCGTACTGCGTCAACGCCTTCCTGGTCTGGGGCGGTGGCTTCTGGGCGCAAGCACACACCGGCGTGAGCTCACTGTTCAGCACCGGAGCGCTCGACTACTCCGGCGGGTACGTGATCCACCTGGCCGCCGGCACCAGCGGCTTCGTTGCCGCAGCCGTGATCGGGCCCCGACTCGCCCGCGACCGCGAACGCGCTGTGCCCAACAACCTGCCAATGGCCGCAGTCGGTGCCGGCATTCTGTGGCTGGGGTGGAACGGGTTCAACGGCGGTGACCCGTACTTCTCCGGTGCCAATGCCTCGCTGGCGGTGCTGAACACCAACCTCTGCACCGCAGTCGCATTGCTCACCTGGGTGATCTGGGACATTTTCGCCAGTCGCGAACGCAAACCCACGTTCCTCGGTGCGATCAACGGGATGATCGTCGGCCTGGTCGGTATCACGCCGGCCGCGGGCTTTGTGAACAGCTTCGGCGCGATGATCATCGGTGTCGTGGCGTCATCGCTGGTGTGGATGTCCTGGAACTGGCTGGGGCGCACCAAGTTGTTCGCCAAGGTCGACGACACTCTCGGGGTGGTCCACACCCACGGCATCGCCGGCCTGATCGGTGGTCTGATGGTCGGCGTCCTGGCTGACCCGAATGTCATCGTCTACTTGGGCAATGGCAAGGACGTCAGCGACGTCACCGCCGCAGGTTGGCTCTGGGGCCATCACCCGGCACAGATCCTGGTGCAGCTCTGCGCAGCGCTGACCATCATCGTCTGGGACGCGCTTGTCACGTTCGCGATCCTGAAATTCCTCGGCTTGTTCATGAAGCTGCGCGCCCCGGAGGCCGACCTTGAGCTCGGCGACCTCGGCGTGCACCAAGAAGAGGCCTACCCCGACGACACCCTGGTCGGCGGCCGCATCGACACCGTGAAGGCATGACGATATGAAACTCATTACCGCTGTAGTCCAACCGTTCACCGTCCCGGAGATCCACGCCGCGGTCGATGGAACCGGCGTCCACGGCTTGACGTTCTCTGAAGTCCAAGGCTACGGACGCCAGAAAGGCCATACCGAGGTTTATCGCGGCGCGGAATACAAGGTCGAGTTCGTCCCCAAGGCCCAGGTGGAAATCGTTGTAGAAGACGATCAGGTCGAAGCAGTGCTCACGGCCATCATCGGAGCGGCTCGGACCGGCAGGATCGGCGACGGCAAGGTGTGGGTGACCAACGTCGAAACCCTGATCCGAGTACGCACGGGAGAGCAGGGCAGCGAAGCCCTCTGAGCAGTCAGCACCGCCGGCCGGCGACCGCCAAGCGAGGCGCCGGCCGGCGCGGGTCTACCTGCATACCCGCCCCGACTTCCGCCCTCCGATCGGTGGTCGTAGCGACAGGGCGACAGGGCGGGAATCAAAACCTGCCCAACCCCGTAATCGCGCACTAAGTGACGTCACAGTAGTGGCGTTTTGGAACTGAGTCCGAGGCACTCACCGGCATGCCGTCAGCCCCGACCACGGTCATCGGTACGCTGCACGAACTCCGCCGCGTCGACCCCTTCTCGAGGCCGCACCGCAATGATGTAGCGCGGTGGTGTAGTCAACCTGGGTGGCGTTGGGTCGAAGGCGCACCGGTATGAACAGCAGCCCTGGCTGCGCCCCAACCACGTCAGGAGCGCGCCAACCCGACCCAGCCAGCGGGAGAACCCCCAACGCCGGACGTTATCGCCTAGGGCAACGTGATGATTCGACCCGCCGCGGGTCGGGCGTCAGATCTTGCTCGGGTCACCGTAGATGGCGAACTCCGTATGCGACTTGGCAGTCGAGATCCTCAGATACGCGTACGAGCGAATGTTGACATCACCACCACAGGCATCAGCCTTGATGTGAATGTTGTCGATATCGAGCATCGCACTGCCACTGTCATCAAGCGACATATTCGCCAGCGGCAAGTCGACGATCACACCGGGCTGCACCACCGTCTGCACG
>JARLGS010000738.1 GCA_031292695.1 Mycobacterium sp.
CCCTGCGCCTCAAGGCCGCGTTCTCCGACATGTTGGACCAGATGCAGTGACAGCACTTGAATTCGACGACATCCAGCACATCATGCTGACCGGGACGCCCCACTTGACCGGTCGGTACGAGTTCCTGACTTTCGAATCCCCCGAAGCGGGGCAAGCCTGGCTGGCCGAGATGGTTCCCCTCGTGCAGTCGGCCACCGATGTCCGCGAGACGGTCAACGTCTTCAAGCGGTGGGTCAACTTAGCCTTCACCTGGAATGGGTTGCGCGCGTTGGGGGTTGATGACAGGTCGCTGGACACGTTTCCGGACGAGTTCCGGGAGGGCATGGCGGCCCGCGCCGACATCCTCGGGGACACCGGAGCTGCCGCACCCGAACACTGGGTGGGCGGACTAGCGGGCGACGACGTGCACGCGATCGTCATCTTGTTCGCGCGGGACGAGGACGAACGCGTACGGTGCGTCGGCGAACACGACGCACTGCTGGCCCGCTGTCCCGGAGTGCGGTCACTGTCGCACCTGGATCTGGCCGCCACCGAACCGTTCGAGTACGACCACGATCACTTCGGGTACCGCGATCCGATTTCTCAGCCGCAGCTGAAAGGCTCCGGAGAAGTGCTGATACCCGGCTCGGGCGGGGCGCTGGAACCGGGCGAATTCATCCTCGGCTATCCGGACGAGGAGGGACTGGTCGCGAACCAGCCCACCCCCGAGGTGCTTTCGCGCAACGGCAGCTATCTGGCGTACCGCCGGTTGGCGGAACATGTCGGCGTCTTCCGAGACTTCCTGAAGCAGAACGCCGAGGGTGCCGAGAGCGAGGAGTTGCTGGCCGCCAAGTTCATGGGACGCTGGCGCAGCGGTGCGCCTCTGGTATTGGCACCCGAGCACGACGATCCGGAACTGGGTGCGGATCCCATGCGCAACAACGATTTCGACTACGGCGAGATGGATCCACACGGCTACGCTTGTCCGCTCGGCGCCCACGCCCGTCGACTCAACCCACGCGACACCGAACCGAATCCGAATCGGCGCAGACTGATCCGGCGCAGCGGTACCTACGGCCCGGCGCTGCCCGAGGGTGTCGCCGACGACGGCGTCGAACGCGGTGTCGGGATGTTCCTGATCTGCGCCAGCCTGGTGCGTCAGTTCGAGTTCGCCCAGAACGTCTGGATCAACGACACGGCGTTCCAAGAGCTCGGCAACGAACACGATCCCATCTGCGGCACCCAGGAGGGCACCTTGGATTTCACGATTCCGAAACGTCCGATCCGCAAGGTACACAAGGGGTTACCGGCATTCACCACCCTGCGTGGCGGGGCATACTTCTTCTTGCCCGGCTTGAGCGCGCTGCGTTACCTCTCGACTCTCAGAAACCAGGAGGCATCATGACGTCATACGCCCGCACCTACAACCAGGCCCACATCGCCCGCCCGCACACCGGCGGCCGCCGCGTCAGCATCTACTGGTCGTGGAGCTATCCGTGGGAGGCCCAGCGCGACCCGGCGCTGCTGTACAACCGGTTCTCCACCATGACGGAGGTGCGACTGGTGACGTGGCCGGCCTACGAAACACCGGAGTACAGCCCGCGGAACTTCCTGCAGGGCATCGACGGAACGTTGGAACTGTTCCACCGCTCCGCCTCGTCATTTCAGGATGTCGCCGGCGAAGCGACCGGACATCCGGTGGCGGTGTTCCAGCGGGTCGATCAGGCCGGGTACCGGTTGCCGATCGATGAACGCATCCTCGATGACACCGACACCCTCATGATCTTCGGCCTGGACCACCTGCTCGGCGACGAGGCCGCGACTGAAGAGGAGATCGCCGCGATCCAGCAGTGGTTGCGCCGCGAGGGCACCTGCCTGATGCTGGCACCGCATCACGACGTCGGGTTCACCGACGACAAAGAGCAGCAGCAGATGGAGTTCCTACACCACGGCGACCCGCTGACGCCGCGGATACAGCGCTTCAGCGGGTTTGCCCGGTCGCTGCTGACCGGGCTGAACATCCCGGTGCACAACAGCTGGGTCCTCCGTCCTGCCACCGTCGAGGGCACCAAACAGATTTTGCCCCTTACCGGTTTTCGCGAACTGGACTCCGCCGGCCTGCTGCGGGACGTCA
>JARLGS010000739.1 GCA_031292695.1 Mycobacterium sp.
CTGCCGACGCAGAGCGTGAGCGGCGGCCAGACCACGGTCACGGTGCAGCAGACCGCGCAACGTGCGATCATGACCTGGCAGCAGTTCAATGTCGGCCGGAATACCACGCTCTATTTCGACCAGAGCGCCGGCAATTCCAGCAACGGCAACAGCTGGGTGGCGCTGAACCGGATCGATGCCAGCGGCTCGCCGAGCCAGATCCTCGGCTCGATCAAGGCCGAGGGCACGGTGCTGCTGATCAATCCCAACGGCATCATCTTCACCGGCACCAGCCAGATCGACGTGCATACGCTGATCGCCTCGTCGCTCGACCTCAACACGATAAGCAATTCGAGCGGGACCAACTACGGGGCGTTCAGCTCGACCTATTCGTGCACCAGCGTGTGCGGCGGTGACTATGTGAAGGTCGGCACGACGGCGAGCGGCAATGCGCTGCTGGCGCCCAACAACGAGGCCAATGCCAACACCCAGTTCCTGGAGAACGGGCTCTATACAAGCACGACCAGCAGCAGCATGGGCAGCATACTGGTGCTGTCGGCAGGGACGAGCACGGGCAGCTTCGCGAGCACGGGGTCGTATGGCGGCCTGAGCGCCGGGCCGAATGCGGGTGTCGTGGTGCAGGCCGGGGCCATCATCACGACGGCGGACAATGTCTCGGGCTTCGACAATGGCGGCTACGTTGCGCTGATCGGGCCGCAGGTGAGCAATGCGGGGACGATCACGACGTCGGCGGGCCAGATCATCCTGGCGGCGGGGGCGAGCGTGTTCCTGACCGAGCCTGCCTCCGGATCGAGCACGACCAGCTTCTCGGTTGCCAATCTGCTGAGGATGGTCAACAGCAACGCCAGCCTGATCTACGATCCTGGCACGGTATCGGGTGGCGCCTATGCGATCAACACCGCTGACGGCATCCTGGTCTCCACCCGCGGCAACATCACGCTGGTCGGCGACACGGTGGAGCAACTCGGGGTCGCGGAGGCGACCACCAGCATCACACGGGCGGGCTCGATCACGCTCACGGCGACCGGCACGCCGACGACATCGAACCCGGACCTCGGTCTGGCACTGTTCGGGTCTTCCAGTGTGACGACGATCCTGCCGGAGGAGAACGGCGAGACCATCCCGACCAGCTCGGTGTCGAGCTTCGTGGCGCCGACGGTCGCGATCACCACCACCAACATGGATATGCAATCCGGGTCGCTGATCCTGGCGCCGGGGGCGACCATGACGGTGGACTCGCTGGCCGGGACGACCTCGAGCGGCTCGACGGCGGGACGGGTGCTCCTGGAGGACGGCAGCGCGATCGATCTCGCCGGGCTGGTCGCCACGCGTTCGCTGACCGATTATCTCTATACGTTCAAGGTCACCGCCAACGACGTCGCGGATACACCGCTCGCCCGGAGCCTGATCGGCCAGACCGTGACCATCGATCTGCGCCTGAGCGGCACCCGCGCGGACGGCGAGACCTGGGTCGGCTCGCCCTTGTTCGCATCCACGGGGGCAAGCTATCTGGCCAAAGTCTCGCAGTCGATCGACCAGCTTTTGACCAAGGGCGGGTCGCTGACGATCGGCGGCAGCGCGGCGTTCAACGACGTGATCACGGCGAAGGGGGCGACCGTCGACGTCTCCGGCGGCCTGATCGCCTTCACCGGCGGCACCGTCGCGACGACGCGCCTGCTCGGCTCCGACGGCCGCAGCTACGACATCGGCAGCGCCGATCCGACCATCACCTATCAGGGGCTCGCCAGCGGCTTCACCGTCGACCACGCCCGCGCCGGCGTCACCGAGATCTATGCCGGCCTGCTGCGCGCCAGCGGCAGCTACGTCGAGGCCGGCTATGTCGACGGCGTCAGCGCCGGCGGCGTCAGCGTGATCGCGGTCAATCCGGTGCTGGAGGGCACGATCGATGCGGCGATCGTGATTGGCTCGCGCCAGGCGGCGCTGGCGCAGGTCGCAACCGGGACGAGCGGGACCCAGACGACGCCCGACGAACTGCCGACTGGCGCGTCGCTGACCATCAAGCTGGTGACCAGCGACGGCTCGGCGACCACCACGGCCGTGGTCCTCGACAGCACCGCATCCGATGTTCTCGGCTCGGACTTCACACTAGGCTCGGCGCTGACGCTGCCGAAGAATACGGCGGGGCTGTCGACCATCACGTATGGGACCGACGCGCTGACGGCGTCCGAGCTCGGCTCGATCAAGATCACGGGGGCGGCGGACCTGTCGATGGCCGAAGGCGCGAACCTCGCGGTGCGCTCGGGCGGCTCGATCACGCTGACCAACGTGTCGACCATCGATGGCACGCTCACCGCCCATGCCGGCTCGATCTCGCTCAGCGGCTACGCGTACAACTACACCACCCAGCCGCTGGTGTCGGCGCTGATCATCGGGTCGGACGCCATGCTCGACGTGTCGGGCCTGTGGGTCAACGACAGCGGCCTTTACGGCGATGCGCTGCAGGGCTCGGCCTGGATCAATGGTGGCAGCATCAGCCTCGTCACCTACAAGGACAGCGGATCGGTCAGTTCTGTGACCAATGCGGACGGCTCGACGACCTACACGGCGAAGGACAAGACCCAGTCGATCGTGCTGGCCAAGGGCAGCGTGATCGACGTGTCGAGCGGCGGCTACGTGACGACCAGCGGCAAGCTCAAGACCGGCTCGAACGGATTGCCGGCCGGCAATGGCGGCAATCTCACGCTGACGACCTACACCGACAGCTCCGACGGCGCGTGGGCGGGCGACACCTACGGGGCGAACGTCCCGCTGGGAACCACGGTTCCGCTGGCGCCGACGGCGGCGACGGCGGCCACGGTGGTGTTCGACGGCACCATCTACGCGGCCGGGCTGAACAAAGGCGGCACCCTCACATTGCAGGTTCCGGCGATCGCCATCGACGGCAGCGCCACCACGATCACGACGAACGGCAGCACCGGCACGCTGACGCTGCCGACCAGCTTCTTCAGCCAGGGCTTCTCGAGCTACAAGCTGACCAGCACTTATGGCGGCATCAACCTCACGGCCGGCACGACGCTGACGCTGCAGCAGCAGAACTACGTGCTCGATACGACGGCGCTGGCGGCGACCGGCGCCAAGCTGCGCGACGTCGCGACCCTGGGTTATGCCGAGGACGGCCTGCGCCAGCCGGTCAATCTGAGCTTGACCCAGACGGCTTATTATTATGGCAGCGCCGGCGACGCGACCACCACGGCCGGCGTGGTGGTCGGCGACGGGGCGTCGATCGTCGCCGATCCCAAGGCGTCCGTCACCCTTACCGCCGACAGGGCGGTGACCGTGCTGGGCAGCATCACGGCGCCGGGCGGCAGTATCACGCTGACGGGCACGCAGGATGTGTGGATCGGCGCCGATGCGGTGCTCGACGTGTCGGGGGTTTACGTGCCGAATCCGCTGGTCACGGCCTATGCGACCGGCAGCGTGCTCGCCGGCGGCAGTATCACGATCGGCGGCACCGGCGCCATCGTGGCGCTGACCGGGTCGGTGTTCGACATCGAGGGCGCCAGCGCCACCATCGAGGTGCCGACCGGAGGCTCCGTGCCGGGCTCGTCCAAGTATGCGAGCGAGCCGATCTGGAGCGACGGCGGCGCGCTGACGCTGTACGGCAACAACCTGTATTTCGGCGGCACCATCAAGGCCGCCGGCGGGGCCGCGTCGGCATCTGGCGGCACGCTCAATGTCGGCACCCTGGTCACCAGCACCGACAGAAACGGCAACAAAGTATACTACAATAACGGCTTCGGGACGATCCTGATCGCGCCGAGCGGCGATGTGACCGCGGCGCTGGCCGCCGCGAGCGCACCGGCCACGGCAAGCCAAGTGTCGGCTCTCGGGCTCACCAGCGGCACGGCCTACATCACCGCCGACACCATCAACACGGCGAAGCTCGATTCGGTCTCGCTGACCGGCACCACCATCGCGTTCGCGGGCGACGTCACCCTCAAAGTCCCGGACGCGCTCTATCTCAACGGCAACATCACGCTGCTGCCGGCCGGGGCGGCGAGCTTGGCCGCCGCGACCTCGGCGGTCGCCACCACGGTGACGCTGGACGCCGGCTATATCCGCTGGGTGTCGGGCGCCACGGCCGTCCCCGTCGCCGGCGGCGGCACCCTCAATCTGAATGCGTCGGCCCAGATCGACCTCGCCGGGGTCGTCAGCGCGTCTTATGCCGATCAGGTCAACCTGGTCAGCGGCGGCGACATCCGTTTGCTCCAATCCGCAGATCCCGACGTCGCCGGCTATACCGGCGCCGGCAATACGACCGGCACGACCTATGGCGCGTTGATGGTCGCCGACAATCTGTCGCTGACCGCGCGCGAGGTCTATGCTTCGACCAATGCCGACTTCCTGCTGATCTCACTCGGGCTCGCGCCCTCGACCGCGAGCGGCACCCACAACACCATCACCTTCGCCTCCAACGGCTTGACGCCTTACGCGCCGCTGTCGGCCGGCGGCGCCATCCTGGTCGACGCCAAGACCATCGTGCAGGGCGGGGCGCTCTACGCCCCGCTCGGCACCATCCGGCTCGGCTACAGCAGCACCGACAGCCTGCCGTCGGCCTATACGAAGATCTCGGCGATCACGACCCAGAGCGTCACGCTGGCGCCGGGCAGCCTGACCTCGGTGTCGGCCGCGGGTCTCGACATTCCCTACGGCACCACCACCGACGGCGCGACCTGGACGGCGTGGTCCACCCTGACGGCACCGCCGTCCAAGCTGATCGTGCTGGCCGGCAATTCGGTGACGACGCAGGCGGGCGCCGTGATCGACGAATCCGGCGGCGGCGACGTCTACGCCACCGAGTTTGTCGCCGGCACCGGCGGCTCGCGCAACGTGCTGACCACCACGACGCAGACCGTCTATGCCCTGGTGCCGAGCTATGAAGCCAAGGTCGCGGCCTACGATCCGACCTTCGGCACCACGGTCGCCAATGGCAGCGCGGTGACGCTCACCGGTGGCAACGGCATCGCCGCCGGCACCTACGTGCTGCTGCCAGCGCAATACGCGACCTTGCCGGGCTCCTACCGGGTGGTGGTGGTCAAGACCAATACCGGCAACACGGCGGCCACCAGCACGGTGACGGCGGACGGCTCGATCTATATGACCGGCGTCATGACCAACGCCATCACCGGCGCCAAGTCGTCGTCCACCGCACTGTTCGAGATTCAGTCGAACGCGGTGTGGAGCAAGTACTCCGAGATCGACATCACCTATGGGAACAGCTACTTCGCCGCGCTCGCCGCGACCAATGGCACGGCGGTGCCGCGGCTGGCGCAAGACGCCGGCCAGTTGATCATCGCCGCGGCGACGTCGCTGACGCTCGGCGCCACCAACATCTTCACGGCAGCAAGCGGCGGGCGCGGCGGTGAGGTCGACATCACCGGCAGCAACCTCCTGGTGGTGGCGAGCGACCTTGCGGCGTCTTATGCGGCGAGCGGCACCTATAGCGGCTATATCGTGCTCGATGCCGATCA
>JARLGS010000740.1 GCA_031292695.1 Mycobacterium sp.
TCAACGTGCTGCGCGGTATTCAGGACCGCACCGGTGGGTTCACCGAGTTCGTGCCGCTGCCGTTCGTGCACCAGTCCTCGCCGTTGTATCTGGCGGGTGGGGCGCGGCCGGGGCCGACGCACCGGGATAATCGTGCGGTGCACGCCCTGGCGCGGATCATGTTGCACGGCAGGATTCCCAGCATCCAGACCAGCTGGGTCAAGCTCGGTGTGGAGCGTACCCAGGTGATGCTGCGCGGCGGCGCGAATGACCTGGGCGGCACGTTGATGGAGGAGACCATCTCGCGGATGGCGGGTTCGGAGAACGGGTCCGCCAAGACCGTCGCCGAGCTGGTCGCCATCGCCGAAGGGATCGGCCGTCCGGCCCGCCAGCGCACCACGGATTACTCACCGCTGGCCGCATAGGTTTCTTCGCGAGCAGACGCAATTGTCCCGCGACACGCGGGGATCGTGGTGCATTTGCGGCTTCTCGCGGGGACACTTGGCGCGTGAACACCATCGGTGACATCCCCGCGCATCCGCTATTCGTCCACGCGATCGTCGTCCTGGCGCCGCTGACCGCAATATTGCTCATCCTCTGCGCGGTCTGGACCGCCGCGCGTGAGCGCCTGGTGTGGTTGGTGCTGGCGCTATCCGTGGTGACGGTCGTGCTGACGCCGCTGACCACCGAGGCCGGCGAGTGGCTGGAACATCAACAGCCGAAGACGCCGATCCTGCACGAGCACGCCGAACTCGGCGATACCGCGATCTACTTCGCCCTCGGCCTGTTGCTGGTGTCGCTGGCGCTGGCCTTCCTGCACCGTCGGGGCGAGCGGCTGGGGGATCGCCGGGCACTGGCCGGCATTGTGGTGGCGGTGCTGGCCGTGGTCATCGGGGTGTCGACGGTAGTCCAGGTGGTGCGGATCGGCGACAGCGGCGCGCACGCGGTGTGGGGCGCCGGGTCGTAGTTGCCCGGCGCCGAGATCGACGAACGGGCCGCTTTTACTCGCAAAAAGCGGCCCGTTTGTCCGTTTGGGCGGGAAGATGGCGGGAAGAGGCGGGCTACAAGGTGGCTGCCAGCTCGGTGCCCTGACGGATCGCCCGCTTGGCATCGAGTTCTGCGGCCACGGCGGCGCCGCCGATGATGTGCGGGTCAATGCCGTTGCGGCGCAATCCTTCTTCGAGGTCGCGCACCGCCTCCTGGCCGGCACAGATCACCACGTTGTCGACCTCGAGTACCCGGGCCCCGGATCGATCCGAGCCGAAGCTGATGTGCAGTCCGGCGTCGTCGATCCGCTCGTAGTTCACGCCCGAAAGCTGCTGCACACCTTTGGCTTTGATCGATGCCCGGTGCACCCAGCCGCTGGTCTTGCCCAGCCCGCGACCCTGCGCGCCCTTGGAGCGCTGCAACAGGAACACCTCACGGGCCGGTGGTAGCGGGATCGGCGTGGTCAACCCGCCGCGGGAATCGCCGTCGTCAGCGATGCCCCACTCGGCTTTCCACTCCTTGAGGTTCAGTGTCGGTGATTCGTCGACCACGAGGAACTCGCTGACATCGAAACCGATTCCGCCGGCGCCGATCACGGCGACCCGCTTGCCGATCGGCGCACCGGTGATCGCCTCCGCGTAGGACAGCACCATCGGGTGGTCGATACCCGGAATGTCCGGCATCCGAGGGGTGACGCCGGTGGCGAGCACCACGTCGTCGTAGCCGGACAACTCGTCGATCGTGGCCCGGGTGCCCGTCCGTACCTCCACCCGGTGCTTGGTCAGCATGGTGGTGTAGTAGCGCAGGGTCTCGTTGAATTCCTCCTTGCCGGGAATCCTTCGGGCCAAATCGAATTGGCCGCCGATCCGGTCCCCGGCCTCGAACAGCGTCACGTGGTGGCCGCGTTGGGCGGCGGTGACGGCGGCGGCCAGTCCGGCCGGTCCGGCGCCCACCACGGCAACCCGTTTGGTGACGCGGGTCTTGCCCAGCACCAGCGTGGTCTCATGGCCGGCGCGTGGATTCAGCAGGCAGGACACGGTCTTGTGGACGAAGGCGTGGTCGAGGCAGGCCTGGTTGCACGCGATGCAGGTGTTGATCTCGTCTGCGGCATCGTGCTGGGCCTTGCGCACCCAGTCCGGGTCGCTCAGCAGGGGCCGGGCCATCGAGATCAGTTGCACCGCACCGTCGGCCAGAATCTGCTCGGCCGATTGCGGCATGTTGATCCGGTTGGACGCCACCACCGGGATGCTGACGTGCTGGGCCACCGCGTTACTGATGTCGGCGAACGCGCTGTTGGGCACCGAGGTGACGATGGTCGGTACCCGCGCCTCGTGCCAGCCGATGCCGGTGTTGATTATCGTCGCGCCGGCGGCTTCGATTTCCGTTGCCAGCGTGAGGATTTCCTCCCACGTCTGGCCGTCTTCGACATAGTCGGCCATGGACATCCGATAGCAGATGATGAAGTCGCGGCCGACCGCCTCACGGGTGCGCCGGACGATCTCCACCGGGAACCGGCGACGCTTCTCGGCGGTGCCGCCCCAGGCATCGGTGCGCTTGTTGGTGCGCGGCGCCAGGAACTGGTTGAGCAGATAGCCTTCGCTACCCATGATCTCGACACCGTCGTAGCCGGCTTCGCGGGCCAGCAGGGCACATTTCACGAAGTCGTCGATGGTGCCCTCGACATCGCGCAGTGCCCGTGGCCGGAACGGGTTGATCGGCGCCTTGATCGACGACGCGCTGACTGAAAGCGGGTGGTACGCATAGCGTCCCGCATGCAGCACCTGCAGCAGTATCTTGCCGCCCTCGGCGTGCACGGCAGTGGTGATCCGCCGGTGCCGGCGGGCGTCGGCCGACGACAGCATCTCGGCGGCGAAGGGCAGCAGCCACCCGGTCCGGTTGGGGGCGTACCCGCCGGTGATGATCAGTCCGACCCGGCCGCGGGCCCGCTCGGCGAAATACTCGGCGAGCTTGCCGGTGTCACGGGCGCGATCCTCCAGACCGGTGTGCATCGAGCCCATGATCACCCGGTTGCGCAGAGTGGTGAAGCCAAGGTCCAACGGGGACAACAGGTTCGGATACGGATTGGTCATGTGTTTCCCCTCAGTGTCAGCAGTACCTCGTCGAGCCAGTCGACCGATCCCTGTTCGGCGCGGATGCCGCCGCGCAGGACCAGGTACTGGTGCTGCGCGCTGCCGGTCAACCTGGCCGGATCGGGGAACTGGCGTTTTTCGAAACCCAGATAGGTGTCCAGTAGTGCGGCGCGTTCGGCCCGCAGCGTCTCGATTTGGGTGAGCAGCGCAGCAGTGCTGTCCGGGGCGCCATGCGCCACCCCGCGAAGCTTGACCGCGAGTTCGCGGGTGCGGGCGTCGGTCACCGAGCAGCCGCGGCCGGCGAGTGGCTCGGCGATCCAGCGCTTCAGTTCGGTGCGACCGGCTTCGGTCACCGAGTAGACCTTCTTGTCCGGTCGCCCGTGCTGCGCGACGACCTCGACATGCACCCAGCCGTCGGCATCCA
>JARLGS010000090.1 GCA_031292695.1 Mycobacterium sp.
GGAACCCCACGGCCCTGGAAACGCCCGCCGACCGAGCGACACCGGCCGACTTGTCATACCCATCCGGCAAAATCAGCCCCACAAGCCCGACGGCACCGGCTCCACACCATACGAACAGGCCGCACGCAAAATCGAGGTTAGACCACCTGTGGCTGAACCACCGGGTGCAATGATGCGATTCCAATTCGCGGGGGTGAGAACATAGTGCGTGCCAGATTGTGCAAGGGTGCTATTCCACGTGTGCGAGACAGATTCTCCCACCGGCAAGTCGAATTCAAGCTTCCAATCGGTTAGCGGCACCGTGTTCGAGTTGGTGATGGTGAAGTGGGCGATGAAACCGGTCTGCCACGTCGATGTCACCGACAACGTCGCCGTGGCCGCAGCCGCATGAGCTACGGGGGTGATGGCGAGTCCGAGGATGGCAACTATCAATGCCGACACGGTTACATGAAGCGCTGTGCGCCAGCGCTTCACGTAATTGTCCAGTCCGGCCATAGCAGCCAACACTAAAGTCAAACAGGCGATATCGGCCCTCGCATCGCGGGTAAGCTGCAGTACCTTTGCTCAACTGAAACCGTCATGAAATTTTAGCCTCGATCCACCCTGAACCATGTATCGGCCCGGCCGAACGCGAACTTGCGGACGGGGAAAGCCAGAACGCCAGCCTCATCGGGGCGCGGAGGCGTTCAGCCGCCAGCAAACGAGCGGTCTCGCGCACCACCCCTAGGGCGCGGCCGGCCGGCATCGCAACATCAACCTCACTCCCCCGTCAGCGCCGCTCACGGTTCCACGGCGACCGCATGATCAGGAATACGGCGGAATCGAATATGGCGGGTTACCAGTAGGCGGCGAGGTGGTCTTCACGACACACTCTCACGCGTACCAATATCGAAGTGCCACGCTCAGAGTGCAATGACCTCGAGCGCGGGTTCGAGACCATCGAAATCGCCGGTGTTTCGCGTCGCCAAGGCCGCACCGTCGGCGACCGCCACTGCCGCAATCATCAAATCCACCCGCCGCCGACCGCCCGGCATGCGTCCGGCGGTGGTGACCGTGGCGCACAGTTCGCGGTAAACATCGGCCTCGCGTTGGGCGAAAGGCAGTCCGTTGCCGTAAGCGTTGCGAAGTTGGATCAGATCGAGTCGGGCGCGCGTCGCCACCTGCGGGTCGGGATGTGCTGTGCCCTCGCTGAATTCGGCGAAGGCGATCGCCGAGACGAACAGTTCATGGTCCCCGGCCGGGAGACGTTCCCACCGGGGCTGTTGGATCAGCAGGTTGGTGTCGATGTGGATCTTCATTCACCGACCCGGCCCGCCTGGTCGCGGCCGTGTTCGACCAGGTCCAGCAGCGCACCTTCGTAACCGGGGGGCTTAGGCTGATCGTAGATGCCGGACTTCGCGATCTGTGCCGGTGTGACTCCTGAGTGTTCTGCAGACCCAGTCCCCGACTGCCGGCTGATGGTCACGCCGGTGTCCTTGCCGTGGTTGGTGACCCGATAGGTGGTTCCCTTCTCGGCCGCCTCGATGACACGCGATGCGTTCTGACGAAGTTCACGGATGCCGATCCTGTCCACAACAACCAATGTAGCACATATGTAGCACATACGGAGGTCCGGGTGGCGGTCGTGGCGCGCAACTCCGCTCTGCGCAACCTCGTCGCCGAGGTGTCCCCTCCGGTCGTGGCCCTATTGGACTACAGCTACAGCTGACGCCGTCGACGAGCGAATCCGTTCTGCCCTTGATCTATCACCTCATGTGGGCGCGTTGTGCTTCGAACGCGGACTGATAACGCGCGTTTCCCCCGGACCGGGTGCTTGGGACCTCTCAGGCCGGCACCGACCGTGCGCCACCGCCCAAGCGGGTCTGAGCATAGGCGCGGCCTTTCTCGGCATCGCCCAACACCAGCCCGGCGATGTCGGCCAGCCGCGCGATCCGTCCGCCGCCGCCCCAGGTGCCGTCAGGTATCTCATTGGCGAACACCCAGATCCGAAAAGGGTCCCGGTCGTAGCGGCCGTCCTCGGCGTCCAAGACAGCGTCGGTGACGGCGGCTACCATGCTCGCACGCCGGTCATCGTCGAACTGGCCCTCGGGCACCGAGGCGATGATCCGATAGTGCGGCGCTGCGGGCACCTCCCCTGCATGCAGCACGGCCGCGGGCCGATGCAGCCACACCTTGGCCAACGCCCGAGCGGTCGGATTGCGCGGATCGGCGCCCTCGTGCTCGAGCAACACGTCGGTCAGCCTGGCCAGCAATGCCTTCTCCACCGCCGCGGGCAGGGCGCCCTCGGGAATGTAAGCGTCGAGCATCGGCATCGCGACAACCTCCAGGTCATGGGCGCAGAGCCCTGGATTTTGTTTCGCAACGCAGCCTACGTGAGGCTGAGTTGCAAAGTCAAACCCTGTTATCGTGAGAGCTATGTTCGACGAGCGACAGCGCTACAGCGCCGACAATTGTTCGGTGAAGCGCACCCTCGACATCGTCGGAGAAAAGTGGACGCTGCTGGTGCTGCGGGAAGCCTTCTACGGTGCCCGACGCTTCGAGGAATTCCTGACCCGTGTCGGTTGCGCCCGCAACCTGCTGGCCGAGCGACTCAACACCCTCACCGGGGCCGGATTGATGCGGCGCGTGCCCTACCAAGAACCCGGGCAACGCGAGCGCTACGAGTACCGGCTCAGCGATAAGGGCCTGGACCTACTGCCCGCGATCATCGCCCTCATGCAATGGGGAGATCGCTGGCAAGCCGACGCCGACGGACCACCCGTGGAGATCACGCACCGCGACTGCGGCCACCCCGCCGAGCTGGTATTGCGCTGCGCGCACGACCACACGCCCCTCACCGCACGCGACATCCAACCCAGGCCAGGCCCCGGAGCACAGCCCGCACGATCGGCACACAGCGACAAGTCTGCGGCTCGCTGATCGCGGGTCTCGTACGCGCAGGTAGAAGCCGTCGCCTGGTGGGCGGCACGTCTCGCGGTCATACATGCATCGCCAGGCGAGAAACGATGCGGTATGGCTTTTTCACGGGTACGTAGCAGTGCAATCCCGGGGCGTCGTCGCACTTCCTGCCGAGGTACGTCGACGCTTGCATCTCGACGAGCCAGGCGCCCAGGTGGAGCTCACCGAGCGCGAGGACGGAGTGCTGGAACTGAGACCATCCCTCCTGATTCCTGCCGATCAACGATGGTTCTGGGCAGACCGGTGGCAACAGCGTGAACGGGACGTCGACGCCTACGCGGCCGCCGGCGAAGTCATTGTCCATGAGGACGGTGATGCGCTGCTGAGTCACCTCGGCGAACTGGACGCTGATGCCGACAACCAATGAAGTACGAGACCACCCCCGCCTTCGACGTTGACTTCCGGCGGCTCAAGCCCGAGCATCGCACGGCCTTCCGTGAGGTCCTCGAGACGAAGTTCGTCCCAGCGTGTGATGCACTCGCATCGGACCTTGCGGCGGTCTGGCCGAAGTCGCTGCGAGTGAAAGCCGTTCAGGGCGCTCCCGGCGTGCTTGAAATGACGTGGTCGTTCGCCAGCCCAGATGGCCGCGCCACTTTCGAACTTGTCACCGTCGACGAGGAGTTGCGTTGTCGATGGCGCAGGGTCGGCGACGATGACGTGTTCAAGGCGCCCTGACAATCGGTGACAGCTCCCCCGAGGTGCATTGGTGGCGATTCTTATGTCGTGTAGAGCCGTCCGCGGGCGCAGCGGAGAAACTTGGCAGCTGTAGGGCGTCCTTGTCCCCTACGCGGTGTCACGTGCAAAGGGAAGGGGCGTCGCACACATTACCGGGGCAATAGGTCGAGTGTGCGGCGTTGACCATGGTTCCGACGTCCAACAACGTGACGCCCCTCGCGTCCAAGCGGGAGTGAATGTCGTCGGCAATCTGTTGTGGCTGCCAACCCCAAGTGAGGTCGTAGCAGATGAGGTGCGCCTCCCCGATGAGTGCCTCCTCCGTCTTCGGCGGCCAGGTGAGGCCGACGGCGCTCAGTTTTGCGAGATATGCGTCATCAGCGGGATTGGCACTCGCAATCGCAGCGCTACTAACCAGGGCAGCGCCAACCATGATGGGGATGGTGAGTCTGGCCAGCCAGCGAGGTGGGGGCATCTGATTCGCTTCCTTTCTAGCGAGGCCGCCGGTAATCGTGCGGGTACGAAGCAGCACGAATATGAAGAATAGCGAAATATCAAAGAGGTGGCCCTTCGTAAATCAGAGTGAGCTGACAAGGCGGAGTGCGCCGTTGTGTAGCAGTCGCAGGCGGCTAGTGTCTGTCCCGCTTTGCCGGCCGCCGACTTTGGCTGGTCGGTTTCGATGTCGGGCTTTGACTTGGCCCCCCTGGCATCCATGTTCCAGCATTCGCGGCTGCCGGTCGTGGGGGCGAAAACCGGCTGTGAGCAAGTGTTCTGAAAATTGTTACGCCAAGTTGGGCCAGCTGCTTAACCATTGCTCGGCCGAGTTCAGGTACTCCACACTTCGACACGGCCATGGGCAGGGCGCACACTTGTCGAATGGAGATATGTGATTTCATCGCCGTCGCGCTGACGGCAGCGTCCCTGCGGGCGCCGCGGTTCTTGCGCGGGGCGTCGACGTCACCGCGGCCGGCGTGATCGTGCGCGCCGGCGGGCCTGACCCCGTGTCACGACCGCTGAAAGGCCTCTCGGACGTCCGCGCGTTCTTTCACACCAACACCGTGCCGCTGTACTTCATCTCGCCGACGCCGTTCAACCTGCTTGGCATCGACCGCTGGGTACGGAACTTCTTCTACCTGACCTACTTTGACTCTTTCGAGGGCGCACATCCGCGCGTGTTCGTGCCCCGGCGCCGCGACCGCATCGATTTCGGGTCCATGGGGGATGTGTGCAGTCACCTCCTGGGTGATCCCGAGACACTCGAGTTCATCGCGAATCGGGGGCCCGGTGGCAGGGCCTGCTTTGTGATGCTTGACGAGCAGACCCAGGCCCTCGCGTGCCAGGCGGGGCTCGACGTCATGCATCCCCCGGCGGAGCTGCGCAATCGCCTGGGCTCCAAGATCGTCATGACACGCCTGGCCGACGAGGCGGGCGTGCCGAGCGTGCCGCACGCGATCGGGCGGGCCGGCTCCTACGACGAACTGCAGGCGCTCGCGCAAAGCGCCGGGCTTGGAGATGATCTCGTCGTCGAGGCCGCTTATGGGAACGCCGGCAGCGCGACGTTCTTTGTGCGCGGTGAGCGCGACTGGGACCATTGCGCCGCCGACGTGGCGGGGCAGCAGGAAGTCAAAGTCATGAAGCGTATCCGCAATGTCGAGGTGTGCATCGAGGGCACCGTGACCCGCCACGGCACCGTGATCGGCCCCGCGATGACGAGTCTGGTCGGTTACCCGGAGCTGACTCCGGGCAAGGGCAGCTGGTGCGGCAATGACATCTGGCGCGAGGTGCTGCCGCCCGCACAGACGCACGCCGCGCGAGAAATGGTGCGAAAGCTGGGCGACGTCCTGAGCCGCGAGGGGTACCGCGGCTACTTCGAGGTGGACCTTTTGCGTGACCTGGACTCCGACGAGCTCTACCTCGGCGAGGTGAACCCGCGCCTGAGCGGCGCCAGCCCGATGACGAACTTGACCACCGAGGCGTACGCCGACATGCCGCTGTTCCTCTTCCACCTGCTCGAGTACATGGACTTGGACTACGAGCTCGACATCGAGGAGATCAACGCGCGCTGGGAGCGGGGCTACGGCGAAGACGAGGTCTGGGGTCAGGTGATAATCAGCGAGACCTCCCCGGATCTCGAGCTCTTCACCGCAACCCCACGCACCGGTGTGTGGCACCTGCACGAGGACGGGCGCGTCTCCTTTGCGCGCTCGGGCAACGACTGGGCCACGGTGATTGACGAGTCCGAGGCCTTCTTCATGCGTATCGCGGCGCCTGGCGACTTACGCTGCGAGGGCGCCCAACTCGGGGTGCTCGTCACCCGCGGGCACCTGCAGACCGACGACTACCAGCTCACCGAGCGCTGCCGGCGCTGGGTCGCGGGCATCAAAGCCAAGTTCGCCTCGACTCCCCTTGCGCCGGCCACGCCGATCGTCTCGCGGCTCGTCGCAAGAGCGTGAGCAGCGGCCGCACGAACTGCTCGACAAACCACCGAGCGCGAGCCCTTGATCCGGGCGGTCCTGCGTCCACCGCAACGTCATACCCGCATCGCCTCCCAGCTGGAATCAGCGCACCCATGGTCATCCGACCACCCGGCGATCCCGCGAGACCGCGCGCATGATCGGCGGCGAACCTGGTCGCGTCCCGGCCGGCATCTCACTAAGCAACTGGCTGTCGGCGCCATATTCCCGGTGGTCATTCCAGCACGTCGAAGACTTCGTGCCGACCGCGGTAATCTCGCGCGGGCCCGGGCCGGCCGCGGCCTTGCCCGCGGCCAGTGCTCCGGTGGCCGAGATCCTGGTGATCAGCACTGACGGGGTGGCCACCAAAGTCGGCGCGGTGATGGCCGCCTCCGCTACCGACGGGTGGGCCGTCGCCTACCGCGGGTCGATGGTGGCCGAGGAGTACCTTCACGGCCTGGGGCCCCAGACCCGGCACCTGTTGTTCTCGGTGAGCAAGTCACTGGTGGCAGCCGTCGTCGGCGCGCTGCACGGGGCCGGTGCGATCGAGCTTGACGCGCCGGTCACCGCATTCGTTCCCGCCTTGGCCAACTGCGGCTACGCCGGTGCGACGGTGCGCCATCTGCTGGACATGAGGTCGGGTATCGCCTTCTCAGAAAATTACGGCGACCCGGCCGCGGAGATACACACCCTCGATCAGGCGATCGGGTGGGCACCCAAGAGCAGTCCGGACGTCCCCTCCACGCTGCACGAATTCCTGCTGACCTTGCGGCAGAAGTCGGCTCACGGTGGCCCGTTCGAATATCGCTCGTGTGAAACCGATGTACTCGGCTGGATCTGCGAGGTCGCCGGCAGCCAGCGGATGCCCGAACTGATGTCGGAACTGCTGTGGAGCCGGATCGGCGCCCAATGCGACGCCACCATCGGCGTAGACACGGTCGGCACCGGACTATTCGACGGCGGCATCAACGCCTGTCTTACCGACATGATCCGGTTCGGGTCGCTGTTCTTGCGCGACGGTGTTTCGTTGACCGAGCAGCAAGTGGTGCCGGCGGCGTGGATCGCCGACACTCTCGACGGCGGGCCTGACTCGCGTCAGGCGTTCGCCGCCAGCCCCGACGACACCGAATTGCCCGGCGGGATGTATCGCAACCAAGTGTGGTTCCCCTACCCGGGCAGCAACGTCGTGTCGTGCCTGGGCATGTGCGGTCAGATGATCTACGTCAACCGCGCCGCGGAGGTGGTCGCCGCCAAGTTATCCACCCAACCGCACTCTCATGAGCCGCACATGTTAGACACGTTGCGCGCATTCGATGCGGTGGCACACGAACTGGCTGGAGTCACCAGTTAGCCGAGGTTCCGCGCGGCAAATGCTTCCTGCGCTCGATCAGCTCGGCCGGCCCCGCATGGTGCGCAGGCAGCAGCTCGGCGACCGGGTGACTGTCGCGGGTGACGATCCAGGCGGGGATGTGGTGCCCGAAAGTCATGGGCGCCGATAGACATGCGCGCGGTGCTCGATGCGGCCGATGTAGAGCATGCGATCGTCCTCGAGCGCGCGGAACGTCACACGGTAATCGCCGCGCCGCGCCACAAGCCATGCTTCGAGTTCAAATCGCAGCGGCTTGGATAGCCGGTACGGGTCGGCCGGCAGGGCGCCGGTGACGAATTCAACGATCGCCGCAGCGATTTTGTGCGGCAGTCGATCGAGCGCCCGCACCGGAGTCGGCGACAGCTGGACAGACCACGGCGCATCACCGCGGGTCACTTCAGGCCGTAGCGTTCGCGGATCTGCTCGCCACTGACGGTGTTGCCGGCGGCGTAATCGGCGTCGGCTTGCCTGAGCTCCTCAGCGATGCCTGGGGTCCGCAAGGCGTGCAGGGTCTCGTTGAGGGACTCAAGATCGTCGGCGGACATGATGACCGCCGCAACCCGGCCGTGCCGGGTGATCTGAATGATTTCATGGGTGGTGTCAGCCTCATCAACGAGCGCGGAAAGCTTGTCTTTTGCCTCTGTCAGCGGTACCGACTTCATGAGGATAATTTAGCCTGATTACTAGCCTGTTGCTAGCCTGAACTGAGGCCGATAGTCAACGGGTTTCAACGTCTGTCTTGCGTAATCAGGAGACAAGGGCCGTCAGGAGCGTCGTCGTTTCCCGCAAAGCTGCTGCACCGACGTTGCCGATCGGCTCATCGAGGGCCACCGTGGGAAGCCACTGAACGAGTTCAGGTAGCACGGCACCTTCGGGTTGTTTCACGGAGACGACCATCGCCATAGTGGCGTCGGGGATCTGGCCCGGAATGAATGGGCATGTGATCACCCGTCCGGTGTCGGCGGTTAGGTGGATTGCGTTCGACAGAACGACCACGTACAGCTCGTGATCGGTGTCGCGACGTGGTGCGATATCGCCGGGGTTGATCACAGGCCTGCAGCTCGATTCGCCTGATAGACCTTCTGTGCGTAGCCATCGATGTTGAGGGCCGGGACAGTCCGCGAAGTGTAATTCTTGAGGGCGATTCGAAGATGCTCGTTACGGAGAGCCTGCTCTATCAATTCCGATCGGTTCAAGCCGGCTGCCTTGGCATCCGCGTCTGCGGCCGCCAGCACTGCCTGATCCAACGTCACCGATACCTTATCTTTTGCCATACCAGTTATCCTACTAGTAGTCGGATCTACAGTATTACCGGTCAGCATGCGGTCTTCGTCCGAGGGATCAGGCCGATCTTCGCCCGTCCTCCCAGTCCCGGAATGCGTCGAATCGCCCGCTTAGGTGCCGGCATAAGTCGCGCGCTTTCGCCGCTGACATCTCTGCCTTCAAATGAAGGGTCTAACGGTTGCGGCGCTGACTCGGCTCCAGTGCGGCCGCGACGATGGGCTTGGCCCAGTCCGGCGTGCGGGACAGATCGGGTGGCCCGACGATGCTGCGCCGCCGCACGTGCAGGACCAACACCGGCTTCGGTGTCTGCCCGGCCGCGGGGTCTGCGGTCGCGGAGTTGTCATACACCTTTAGCTCGGTGAGTCCCGGGAGTAAGTGCACCAGGTTCAGCAGGCTGTGCCGATACCGACGGCGTATGTCATCGTCGGGAATGTCATGCCCGCCGGCGCGGACCCGTTGTCGCACCCGCTCGATGTGGTCGTCGGCGCTGGACAGTCCGACGTAGAAGATGCGGACCTCGATGCCGCTCGATGCGGCCTCGGCCAGAAGTCGTGGCATGGTGGTGCCGCCGAGTGTGGTCTCGAAGTTGAAATCGAGGCGTTGCTCAATCGCCCGTTCCAACAACTTTCGGCCCTGCTGCCATGCCGCCGCGTTGGCCTCGGTCTGGTCTAGTCCGGGGTTGGCCGCCATGAGAGCGCGTGCAGCCTCGTCGGGGTCGTAATAGTCACCGCCGGCGGCGCGGATCGCAGCGCCGCCAATGCTGCTCTTGCCGGCACCATTGACACCCGCCAACACGTACAGCCGGGCCGGCACAGTTGTTTTGCGAGCCATGGGCCGCGGCAGATCACCGCCGCCGCGCGGTGCGCGCCGCCTTCACCGCAGCGGCGCCGAGTTCCCCGGGTGTGGCGTCGAATGCCTCAGCGACTCCGGCTCGGACTTTCGGTGTCTGCATGGTGGCCAACAGCTCGTCGAATCGCTCGCTGAGGTCGTCGAGCGCCGGTGTGGCTGGTTTGGTCAGGGCCTCGAATTCGGCATACGACAGCAGCACCGCCCTGGGGGTGTCGTGCTTGGTGATCACCACCGCCCCGCCCTGTGTGGCCTCCTCGAAGACCGCGCCAAACTCGTTTTTGAGGCGGCTGGCAGTCACTGCGGGCACATCAACCAGCTTGCCGTCGCGGTTTCGGAATGTGACGGTGGACATGGCACTCCCCTTGTTCGATGCTTGCACCCATTCTAGCCGTTTTGTCTATTTTGGGTGAATAGTACATTATCCGGAAGCAGCCCAGGTTGGGCGCGGGACTGGACGGCAGGTGCGCCACAATGCCTCCGCAACGCTCGTCGGCGCCCCACCGAGTAACACCGCATCGCCTCCCCCGGTCACCCAGCGCAGGGCTACCAGTAAGGGCCGCAATGAGTCGCTGTAGCGTGACGGCCGTGAAGTCGTCCCGGGTGTATTTCTTCGTCGCGCTCGCGGTCTGTGTCGCGGCAATCGTTCTGACGCTCGCCGCGGCGGGCACGGCGACCGCGGCCGGCTCGTGCCCAACCGCAGCACCGCAGAACGGTGGAACGCCTGACTGGACACTGGCCGGGACCACCGGCAGCATCGCGGTCACCGGATCCACGGATACGACAGCTCCGCGCGTGAACGTGACGGCACCGTTCAGCGTGACCCAGACCCAGGTGCACACGCTGCACTCCGGAGATGGGCCGGTGGTCCCGGGCACGGCCAGGGTTTCCGTCTGCTACATGGGCGTCAATGGACGTGACGGGTCGGTGTTCGACAGTAGCTACGAACGGGGCGCCCCGGTCGACTTCCCGCTAGGCGGAGTCGTGCCGGGCTTCCAGAAGGCGATCGCGGGACAAAATGTCGGGTCCACGGTCGCGGTTGCAATGACCTCCGCGGATGGCTACCCCGACGGTCAGCCCAGCGCTGGAATCCGGCCGGGCGACACGCTCATCTTCGCGATCAAGATCCTCAGCGCTTCGAGCTGAGCTGCGCCGTCGTGAGCCGCACCGCCTGAGTCGGAACTCACCCCGGTCTGGCGTAAACACTGCATATTGCCATGCGCCCCAGGGGTTTTCGACAATGATCGTCCCTACAGATCAAGGACAATGCGCAGGGCGGCGTCAACTCGCCGCAGTTCTTCCAGGCTGAGGTATCCCACGCTCTTGCCCAGGCGGCCGGGGTCGACCGCCGCGGTTTGTTCTGCGAGCACCCGGGTGGTCCGGCCGTCGATTTCGATTGCCGGTCGAAAGCTTGCGGCCCGGGCGGAAGTCGATGTGGGCGCTACGAGCCACGTCGACAGTGGCAGCTGGTCTGACTGGACTACGACGGCATAGCGGAAGCCGGACTGCTCATGACCGCGACTCCCCCGAGCCGCCTGCAGCCGAAATACCTCACCACGCACGAAGTGTCACCATGTCTCGAAGCACCTGCATTGCCTCGGCGCGGTCCGCCTCATCCGCAGCAAGGTCCTCGGCCTCGGCGCGAACCGACGCCGCTGCCTTTCGGCGTGCGGCCTCAATAAGGGCCGCTCGAACGGCTGTAGATATCGGTGTGCCGTCCTTGGTCAGGACGGCGAGTGCGCGGGTGGCATCCTCGTCCGGACGGAAGGTGATCGTGTCAGCCATGGAACCAAATGTACTACAAGGTGTAAGACAGCGACTCCCGGTGGCGGCGAAGTGCAACTGAATATGCAGAGTTACCAGCAAACAGGGGCGTCCATTACGCGTCAGTGCCGGGCATCCCGTCATCAGCGCGCCGAGTGTGGGCCTTGTGTATGGGCACCGCCCCCCTGAGCTTGGCCATAGGGCCCACGCTCGCGCTGCTGCGGGCCCGGCCGACCCAGCAGCCGAATCACCTTAGCCGGGCTCATGGATGTCCGGGTGAGCGATCGCGCGCAGCTCCAGCCGTGGGAAAGCTGCCGATAAAGTAGCCTCGCCTTCGTGGCGGTTCGAGATCACGGCGACCCCGGGGATGCACCCTCCATGCCCCCGCCCCTGCGCCCGCCGAGTAACGGTGCTCGCCCGTCTGCGGCGGAGCAGGCGCGCACCATCGCTGCCGCCGCCAACGCCGGCACGCTGGCCACCTTGACCGCCGAAGGCGACCCGTGGGCGTCGTTCGTGGCTTATGGACTGCTGGGTGGGATGCCGGTGCTGTTCGTCTCGAATCTGGCCGAACACGGCCGCAACCTTGCCGGCGACCCGAGGGCCAGCCTTTCGGTCGTGGCGGCGAGCAGCGACGGCGACCCGCTGGCCAGCGGCCGAATCACCTTAGCCGGGGTGGTGACCCAGCCCTCGGCCACCGAACAGGACGAGGCCCGGGCGGCATACCTGAACGCGGTGCCCGCCGCCCGGTACTACCTCGACTTCAGCGACTTCGCCCTGTGGGTGCTGGAAGTTCAGCGGGTGCGGTGGGTGGGTGGATACGGCCGGATGGACTCGACCACCGGCGACCAATACGCCGCTGCTTCGCCGGATCCGATTGCACCAGCCTCGGCCCGGGCCGTTGCGCATCTCAACGTCGACCACGCCGACGCCCTGGCGGCGATGGCGCGGGCGTTCGGCGGCTATCCCGACACCGACACCGCAGTGTGTACGGGCGTCGACCGCTACGGCCTGGACCTGCGGGTGCACACTCCACGCGGGGTGGCCTACGCCCGGGTCGGCTTTCCAGTACGGCTGGATTCCGCGGACCAATTGCGTTCGGCCACAGCAGATCTGGCCTGCGCCGCGGACCCGCGCCCGTAATTTCCGAGCGTGGATCCCGCCACGCGTTGAGATCTGTCATTGAGCATTTTTGGCCTCGCCTGATCAGCTGCGCCCGCGCGAGGTCCTACAGCAGCCCGCCAGCTGGTCTCTCCACCACCGCTGTGAGGTCGTGCAGCAATTGCAGGCTTCGACGCCACCATCGCGGGGTACACACGGGGAAATGGACCGGCGTCGCGGCACGCTTTTGCCCGCGTGCCGCCGCAAGGCAAGGAGGACACCAATGGAGTTCGGTCTGTGCTACTTCCCGACGCACTACGGCATGGGCCCAGCCGACCTGGCGGCGGCCGCCGAAGAGCGCGGCTTCGAGTCGCTGCTGTTCTGCGAACACACCCACATCCCCACCAGCAGGAAATCCCCCTACCCCGGCGGCGGCGAGCTGCCAAGGATGTACGTGCACACCTACGACCCCTTCGTGGCGTGCACCGCGGCCGCGGCGGCGACTCGCAGGTTGAAGATCGGCACCGGAGTGTGTCTGGTGGTGGAGCGCGATCCGATCACCACGGCCAAGGAAGTGGCCAGCGTGGATCGCCTCTCCGGTGGCCGGTTCCTGTTCGGAGTGGGAGCCGGATGGAATCGCGAGGAGATGGCCAACCACGGCACGGATCCACGCGTGCGCATGTCCATCCTCCGGGAACGGGTCGAGTCCATGCGGCAGATCTGGACCGCCGAGGAAGCCGAATACCACGGGAAGTTCGTGGACTTCGACCCAATCTGGTCGTATCCCAAGCCGATTCAGTCGCCGCTGCCGGTACTCGTCGGAGGGATGGGCCCCACTGTGGAAGACCGCCTCATTTCCTTCGGGGACGGCTGGCTGGCGCAGAACCTCACCGATGACAACCTGGACGCCTTCGCCGGACGCGCCGCGACTCTGCAGCAGCGTGCCGCCGACGCCGGCCGCGACCGGATCCCGATCAGCCTCTTCGCCGCCTCGTCGAAGAAGGGCATGGCCGAGCGATACGCGTCCGCCGGGATCGATCGGTGTCTTTTCCTGCTGCCGGACGGTAACGACGCAGAGGTTACCGGGAATCTCGACAGGCTGGCCGAGCGAGTCTCCTGATTCCCGCCTGCGTCAGGCGGTCATCGCCCATCGGATGCCGCCGACCAACGCGCGGCCGGCCGTTCGCACCACCGTGCGCTCGATCGGCGGGAAATACGGCAGCAGCAACGGCATTCGGGCCCACGCCGGAAGCATCGCAACCGACGTCGCCGCCAACAATCCGTAGGGCGCGCGGGCCGCGATAGGCAGCGGCGGTGTCACCAACAGGAAACGTGCGGCATCCCGCGCCGCGGGCGTGCTGCGCAATTCCGGTCGGAAA